>NZ_JBQZFV010000004.1:0-300692 GCF_052691735.1 Serratia sp. NA_13 | reverse complement strand
GGGCCGATTATGGCCCCTGTGTTTTATCGCTACGGCAATTCAGGGAAGAAACGGCGTTTGAGCGCCAACTCGACACCGCGCAGTTCCGCCAGCCCTTTCAAACGACCAATTGCCGAATAACCCGGATTGGTTTTTTTCTTCAAGTCATCCAGCATCTGATGCCCATGATCGGGACGCATCGGGATCGGCCGGGTATCACCCGCCTGATGACGACGCTGCTCCTCGCTGAGGATCGCCTCAATCACCGCCACCATGTCAACGTCGCCTTGCAGGTGCGCGCCCTCATGGAAACTTTTCGGGTTATCTTCACGGCAGGTTGCGCGCAGATGGGTGAAATGGATGCGATCGCCGAAGGTTTCAATCATCCGCACCAGATCGTTATCCTCACGCACTCCATAAGAGCCGGTACACATGGTGAAACCGTTATACAGGCTGTCGACCGTCTGCTTGAACCACTGCATATCTTCAATGGTCGAGACAATGCGTGGCAAGCCCAGGATCGGCCGCGGTGGATCGTCCGGGTGTACCGCCAGCCGCACGCCGACCTCTTCTGCTACCGGCACAATGGCACGCAGAAACACCGCCATATTCTCACGCAGCTGCGCCTTGTCGATGGAGTCATACTCGGCCAGACGGGCGCGGAACTGATCTAGCGTATACCCCTCTTCAGCTCCCGGCAGCCCGGCGATGATATTACCGGTCAATTTGGCGATATCCGCCTCGCTCATGGCAGCAAAGCGCGCGGCGGCCTGCTGTTGCTCTTCCTGCGTGTAATCCTGCTCTGCCCCCACGCGTTGCAGAATATGCAAATCAAAAGCCGCAAAGGCAATTTGATCAAAGCGTAATGCTTTTGACCCGTCGGGCAGCAAATACTCCAGATCGGTACGTGTCCAGTCCAGGATCGGCATAAAGTTGTAGCACACGGTGTCGATACCGCAGGCCGCCAGGTTACGCAACGATTGCTGGTAATTGGCGATGTGCTGTTGGTAGTTACCGCTGTGAGTTTTGATCTCTTCATGTACCGGGATGCTTTCCACCACCGACCACACCAATCCTTTCTCCGCCAACAACGCCTGACGAGCCTTGATCTCTTCGATCGGCCACACCTCGCCATTCGGGATATGGTGCAAGGCGGTGACTACGCCGGTGGCACCGGCCTGGCGCACATCGTCAAGAGAGACAGGATCGTTCGGCCCATACCAACGCCATGTTTGTTCCATTATTTATCCTTGTAAAAATCGCCCAGTATTGTGGTGGTAATCAAGATGGCACCGTTTTGATAATCTTGTTATACCAAATTTAAATAGATATCAGTTATCTTTCACCTTACTCTTTCGCACCTGACTGTCAAAAGCGAAACCCTGATTGGTTGATCCACTTCACGGTTCTGGCTTATTTTGGGCTGAGCAATGTTATTACCTCCCTTACAGCCTTACACTGGCGGCAGAGAACTCATGCGAAAAAGGTAAGCGCCGCGCCGTTTTCCCTTCGCAAAACTGGTCTGATAACTTTTCAAAAGTTCCCGGCCAGAACCTTTCACCCAGCTTGGAGCCATGCATGAAGACTATCGCCAACTCACCGCTTCCCGACGCCGTCCAGCAACCGCGCTATGACCGCAGCACATTACAAAGTCGCATGGTGCACATTGGATTCGGGGCCTTTCACCGCGCCCATCAGGCACTGCTGACCGACCGGGTATTGAACCGTCAGGGAGGAGACTGGGGGATTTGTGAGATCAGCCTGTTCGGTGGCGATACTCTGTTCCAGACGCTGCGTCAGCAAAACCACCTTTATACCGTGCTGGAAAAAGGCGCTGCGGGAAATCAGGCGATAATCATCGGTGCAATACATGAAAGCGTACACCGCAAGCTGGAAGGGATAGGTGCAGTGCTGGAAAAACTGGCGGAGCCGCAGGTCGCCATCGTCTCAATGACCATCACCGAAAAAGGCTACTGCATCGAACCCGGCAGCGGGAAACTGGATCTGCAACACCAGGGGATCCGCGCCGATCTTGCCAACTCCCGTCAACCCATCACGGTGCCCGGCATTCTGGTAGAAGCCCTGCGCCTGCGCATGGAACGCGGTCTGCCCGCCTTTACCCTGCTCTCTTGCGATAATATTCCCGAAAACGGCCATGTGCTGCGCAACGCCATCATCGGCCTGGCGCAGGCACGTGACGACGCCCTGGCAGAGTGGATTGCCCACCAGGTCAGCTTCCCCAGTACCATGGTCGACCGCATTGTTCCAGCCGCGACGCCGGAAACGCTCGATGAAGTGGCTACCGCACTGGGCGGCGTACGTGATGAATGCGCCATCGCTTGCGAACCGTTTATCCAATGGGTGGTGGAGGATAACTTTGTCGCAGGCCGTCCAGCCTGGGAACTGGCCGGTGCACAATTGGTAAAGGATGTACTGCCTTTTGAACAAATGAAGCTGCGCATGCTGAACGGCAGTCATTCCTTCCTGGCCTACCTGGGTTATCTGGGGGGTTATCAGTATATAAACGACTGTATGGCCGACGAGGCTTATCGCCGAGCGGCACACCACTTGATGCTGGCCGAGCAGGCACCGACGCTCAGCGTCAGCGGTATCGACCTGGCCGCCTATGCCGCGCAGTTGATTGAACGCTACAGCAATCCGGCGCTGCAACATCGCACCTGGCAAATCGCCATGGATGGCACACAAAAATTGCCGCAGCGGATGCTGGATTCGGTTCGTTGGCATTTGCAGCATGGCGGCAGCTATGCCGGTTTGGCGCTGGGCGTGGCGGCATGGATGCGTTATGTCGGCGGTATGGATGATGCCGGTCAGCCGATTGATATCCGCGATCCGCTACTGACAACGCTGCAACAAAGGGTAGCTACAACGCCGGACGATGAACAACGTGTGAAAACCCTGTTAGGCATGAAAGCCGTTTTTGGTGAACAATTGCCGGCTAATGAGGAGTTTGTGACTGCTGTTACCCGCGCCTATTTGTCCCTGCGTGACCACGGGGCGCGACAAACGGTGCAGAACTGGGTGTCGACTCAGTTGGCTTAATACCCGGTTAAACCAGAGCCTGACTTGAAAGGCGACGGAGAAAATGGCCATGCCGGCAGTCCGGCATGGCCGAACGACTTAGCGGTAAACTACCGTCATTATTGCAAGTTTTTTCTGCTGATCTACCCACTTCATCTCGATCGAACCTAAATTCATTGGCAGTTCTTTGCGTGTAGCATCAAATTTTGACAGCGTCTGTTGGTCTTGATAGTACCGCCCATTACGGTAACATTCCGTCTTGGCCGTTGAATCAGCGATGTTCACCGTGCAGGGGTTTTCCACAATAGAGCCAACAAAACGAATAACCCCGCCAGTGGTTCCTGCATAGCTTGCTGCCGTCCATGAAAACAACATTCCTGCGATCAAAAATAACCGGAAGACATTCATGGCAACCTCATTTTTTGTTAAACCAATTTAACCATAGAGGACCTTCTTAAGAATAATCGTAAGGTTAGAGGGGTTATTTGAGAGCTAATCGGTCAATTAACAAAGAAAAAACAAGCAACTAACGATCATTGTTAGTGGCTAATTCGTGGTTTTTGCTAAGAATTTTCCGAAAACTTATCGTGGATTTAGCCGGTTAAATATCGCATCTTAAACTGCCAAATTTGTGAGCTGGCGCAGGTTGAATAGCGCCGCTTAATTATCGTTCAACAAATATTATTAACATCAGGAATCATTCATGACCAAAACTAACCTGATCACCGGTTTCCTCGGCAGCGGGAAAACCACCACCATTCGTCACTTACTGGCAAACAAACCGGAACATGAGCGTTGGGCAGTGCTGGTGAACGAGTTTGGTGAAATTGGTATCGATGGCGCGTTGCTGGCAGACAGCGGTGCGGTGTTAAAGGAGATCCCAGGCGGTTGCATGTGTTGTGTGAACGGCTTGCCGATGCAGATCGGGCTGAATATGCTGCTGCAACAGAGTAAACCCGACCGACTGTTGATCGAACCCACCGGCCTGGGTCACCCAAAACAGATCCTGTCATTGCTGACACAGGACAGCTATGCCGGCTGGATCGATCTACAGGCCACCCTGTGCCTGTTGGATGCACGCCAGCTCAGCGAACCGCGCTATCGAGAAAACGAAAATTTCCGCGATCAGCTGGCGGCGGCCGACGTTATTCTGGCCAGTAAAAGCGACACCTATCAGCCGCAGGATCTGCTGGCCCTGCAGCAATGGGCTGAGCAGGCCCCCCTGCAGCGGCCGCTTTATCACATTCAACAGGGCCAGGCGGATGTCACCTTGCTGGACCTGCCCCGCACGAATCGCACAGAATTACCGAATGCTCAGCAGCATCATAGCCACATTAAAACACCTGGCCTGGCCGCATTGCGGTTGCCAGAAACCTCACGCTGGCGGCGCGCGCTCAATCAAGGGCAGGGATTTACCAGCTGTGGCTGGATCTTTGACGCCGACACGGTGTTCGATACCGTTGGTATTATGGAATGGATACGGTTGGCACCGGTTGAACGCGCCAAAGGCGTAGTACGCATTGCTGAAGGTACGCTGTTGATCAACCGCCAGGGGCAGGATCTCAACATTGAAACGCGCCCTGTCGCACCACTGGACAGCCGAATTGAACTGATTCACAGCGATAACGCAGACTGGAACGCGCTGCAATCCAAGCTGTTTGACATTCGTTTAAGTTGACATATTTACCTTTAGCACCCTTTTAATTTTAGGCTTACAACAGGTTATGCCATGACTCGCCGCAATTTACCCTTCATCATCTTCTTCAATTTACTGGGCATTGCGCTGTTTCTGTCCTGGTACCTGCCGGTTAACCACGGTTATTGGTTTACTCTGGATTCATCGATTTTCTTCTTTTTTAATCGTCATCTGGCTACTGACCCCGCGTTTCTACATCTGGTAGCCATTACCAATAACCGTGCATTTGACGTGATTTCGCTGGTTGCCATGGGGCTGCTGTACCTGTGCTTTTATCTGCAACAGGATGCTGCTGGCCGTCGTCGTTTGCTGGTAACCGGCGTTATCATGCTGCTGACCGGCGTGGTGCTGAACCAGCTTGGACACCTGCTTCCGGTCAAGCATCCCAGCCCATCGCTGAGCTTTGAGAATGTTAACCGAGTCAGTGAACTGACCGGCATTCCGACCAAAGATGCCTCCAGCGACAGCTTTCCTGGCGATCACGGCATGATGCTGATGATTTTCTCCTGTTTTATGCTGCGCTACTTTAACCGTCGCGCGTTTGCCGTCGCGCTGCTGATTACGGTGGTGTTTTCATTGCCGCGGGTGATGATTGGCGCCCACTGGTTTACGGATATCGCCGTAGGTTCGCTGTCGGTGGTGCTGGTCGGTGCCAGTTGGTGCCTGATGACCCCACTCAGTGATGTGCTGATCCTGCGTCTGAACCGTATGCTGCCCGGCAAGCACCGTCCCGCATAGTCATAACTGTGGGTTATGACCGACAGGAGGCCGTTGGCCTCCTGATAAATTCCTCACCGCTTGCTGTTGATTTCCACATCACCGCGTTAACACTTCTGTCACCTAATTTCACGCAAAACCAACACAACGGACTATCAGCGTTTTTTATATGAAGATTTACATTATGTTACATCACAAATTCATATATAAAAGGTTGGAAAAAAGCTCGCAATCCCCAATCCGTTACGGTAATCTCAGATGCGTTTATGCCTTGTTTAACTCGACTCAGCATCAAATCCACTAAAAATGTGCGTTCCAGCACATTTTCAGCGGTATCTGATTGTCGATAAAACAGGTGCAGATTAGTCTCGTTCCGTTTGGCATTTTTCAGGTAGCGACTGACGTCGTTAAGGACTTCAAGGGAAAACAATAACAATGGTCAAATCTCAACCGTTTCTGAGATATTTTTTGCGGGTAGTACCTGCAATTGCCGCAGCGGTAATGCTCTCCGCATGTAGCTCGACACACACTTCGAACTTGAATAACGCACAAACTGAGATGCGTGCAGTTAATGACAAAAATGGTCTTTTACTGCAAGCCTCTCAGGATGAATTCGAAGCAATGGTTCGTAACGTTGACGTTAAGTCAAAAATTATGGATCAGTATGCAGACTGGAAAGGCGTTCGCTACCGTTTAGGCGGTGAAACCAAGCGCGGCATCGATTGCTCGGCGTTTGTGCAGCGCACCTTCCGTGAACAGTTTGGCATGGACTTACCTCGTTCTACCTACGAACAGGAAGATCTTGGCAAGAAAATCTTGCGCACCAAACTGCGTCCTGGCGATCTGGTGCTGTTCCGCGCCGGCTCTACCGGACGCCACGTCGGCATCTATTTGGGTAACGATCAATTCGTTCATGCCTCTACCAGCAGCGGCGTGATGATATCGAAACTGAGCGATAACTACTGGAATAAACGTTATCGCGAAGCCCGCCGGGTGCTAACCAGCAGCTGACAGTGCAACCTTGATTGTCCTGAAGACCAAACTGAACGATAGAACGCTGCCTCCGGGCAGCGTTTTTTGCGCCGCCCCCTCCTGCCTCCCCATTATAAACTCGCGGTGTTTTCAATATTGCCACTTTATATTTCGCAAGATTATTGGAGTAAACTGCGCCGACGATGAAAAAATAACCTATTATCGTCAAATGGGAAAACAGCGATAATGCCGGATTTAAACTATTATCAGCCATTAGATAAACGATGAATAATGACGACAACACCGCCATTGCGATATATTAGCCAGTCACTCTCTAACAAAAACAAATTGATACGCCGGGTTCAGGGGGCAGGTTTATGGGCTTGAAAAGGGCATTTGCGCGCCACGTCTCGCACAGACGACGTAGCCTGGCTAAAAGTGGCATCGTGGCCCTGGTATTTTTTATTGTGTTTATGGCAATTACCCTTTCCCTGATTAGCCACCAGCGCACACAATATCAACGTGCGGTAGAGCAGCGGACGCAGAAATTTACCCTCGATATCTTTAATAGTCTGACGGCAGTCATGCAACGGTTGATGCCGTTGACCGAACGTTCCTGCGCAACCAGCCAGCCCGAAATTACCGACCAGGCGGCATTTCACTCCGGCGTGCGCACCTTTATGCTGGTAAAAAACGGCTTTGCCTATTGTTCTTCCGCTACCGGCAACATGATGCTGGCACTAAAGAATATTTACCCGGGAATTAATCAACAGCAGCCACTGGATCTCAAACTGCAGCAAGGCACCCCACTGGTGCCCGGAAAACCGGCAGTCGCGGTGTGGTTGCGTAAACCGGGCAAAGAAGACAGTGGCATATTGGCCACCCTGGATATTGGTCTGATGCCCCAACAGATGTTCGGCGCCAATACCGATCAGACCCAGGGAGTCGCCATTATTCTTGGCGATCGCGCCCTGACCAGCTTTAGTCCGAATCTGATGCCGATCGACCAATTGCCGGATGAAAAGGCCGACCGCATTTCCATCGCCGGCACCCCGATTATCATTATGTTTTATAACAAAAAACTGACACCCAACGATATCCGCCTAACCCTGCTGGGTAGTCTGGTGCTGTCCTTAATGATCGGCGTGCTGTGTTACTACATGCTGTTGCTGCGCCAAAGCCCGGAACGCGCACTGATGTGCGGTATCAAACGCAACGAGTTCTTTGTCGAGTATCAACCGGTATTTCATACCAAAACCGGTACCATCGGCGGGCTGGAAGCGCTGATCCGCTGGCAACACCCGATTGAAGGACGTATTCCTCCGGATCTGTTTATTCCCTATGCCGAATGCGAAGGCTTGATCGTACCGCTGACGCGCCACCTGTTCCGTCTGATTGCCAAAGATGCCCCCAGGCTGGCAACGGTCTTGCCACAGGGTGCCAAACTCGGCCTGAATATCTCCCCTTCCCATCTTAGCGCGCCGTCCTTCCATCACGACGTGTACGAACTGCTGGCACAGTTGCCGGGCAACTACTTCACGTTGGTGTTTGAAATTACCGAGCGCGGGATGGTAGAAGAAGATAGTGCACCAGCTGAGTTCGACTGGTTGCATCAGCAAGGCATTGAAATTGCCATCGATGATTTCGGCACCGGACACAGCGCACTGATCTATCTGGAACGCTTTAGCATGGACTATCTGAAAATCGACCGCGGCTTCGTCAACTCCATCGGCCAGGATACGGTCACCGCCCCGGTACTGGATGCCGTCATTTCACTGGCCAAGAAGCTGAAAATGCAAACCGTGGCAGAAGGGGTGGAAACCGCCGAGCAGTTGCACTTCTTGCAAGAACAGGACGTTAACTTTATGCAGGGGTATTATTTCAGCAAGCCCCTGAGCATCGATAATTTTGTCGCCTTCTGCAACGCCCATACCGTCATGGACTATCAGGCGCTAAAGGACTGATATTTTAACTTCTTTACTCTGCGGCGCGGCAGTAAATGCTATGCTGGCCCAGATTTAATCGACTTATACAGCAGGAGCTTACCGTCAAGATGTCCGTGCGCGTTTTTGCTGCCCTGGTGCTCTCGGCACTGAGTTTTGGCCTGCAGGCCGAAACCCTCAATGAAAGTTACGCTTTCGCCCAACTCGGTGAGCCGAAATACGCCACCGATTTCAGCCATTATGACTACGTCAACCCTGCGGCCCCCAAGGGCGGCGACGTGCGGCTGGCCGCTATTGGCACCTTTGACAACTTTAACCGCTATGCGCAACGTGGCGTTCCCGGCGAGCGTACCGATGCGCTGTACGATACCCTGTTCACCACCTCAGACGATGAAATCGGCAGCTACTATCCACTGATTGCCGAATCTGCCCGCTTCCCGGCCGATATGCGCTGGGTAGAAGTGGATATTAACGCTCGCGCCCGCTTCCACGATGGCACGCCCATCACCGCCGCAGACGTGGCCTTTACCTTTACCAAGTTTATGACCGAAGGCGTACCGCAGTTTCGCGTGGTGTATAAGGGCATATCGGTCAAGGCCATCTCACGCCTGACGGTGCGCATTGAATTTCCACAACCGGATAAAGACAAGTTGCTCGGACTGTTCAGCCTGCCCATTTTGCCGCAGAGCTTCTGGAAAGATCACAAGCTGAACGAGCCGCTGAGCACCCCGCCGCTGAGCAGTGGTCCCTATAAGATCGCCAGTTATCGACTCGGCCAATACATTACCTTTCAACGGGTACGCGACTATTGGGCCGCCAACCTGCCGGTCAACCGCGGCCGCTTTAACTTCGACAGCATCCGCTACGACTACTATCTGGACGACAAAGTCGCACTGGAGGCCTTCAAGGCCGGTGCCTATGACTTCCGCATCGAAGGTTCGCCAAAAAGTTGGGCGACTCAGTACCAGGGCGGCAATTTCACCCGCAATTACATCATCAAACAGGATGAAACCAATCAGTCGGCGCAAAACACCCGCTGGATGGCCTTCAATATGCGGCGCCCTCTGTTCGCCGATCCTCGGGTGCGCGAAGCGCTCACGCTGGCTTTCGATTTCGACTGGATGAATAAGGCGCTGTATTACAACGCCTACCAACGAACCAATAGCTATTTCCAGAACACCCCCTACGCGGCCAGCGGCTACCCGGATGCGGCCGAACTGGCGCTGCTGGGCCCACTTAAGGGCAAGGTACCGGCGGAGGTATTCACCAGTATCTACCAGCCACCGTCCTCTGACGGCAGCGGTAACGATCGGCAAAACCTGCTGAAAGCGACTCAGTTGCTGAAACAGGCCGGCTGGGAAGTCAAAAATCAAAAGTTGGTAAATAGTAAAACCGGCCAGCCATTCAGCTTTGAACTGATGTTGTTGAGCGGCAGCAATTTCCAGTATGTCTTGCCGTTTCAGCACAACCTGAAACGGCTGGGCATTGATATGCAGATCCGTGAAATCGACATATCCCAATTCACCAAGCGCATGCGCGACGGCGATTTCGATATGATGCCGACGGTTTATATGGCAATGCCTTTCCCTGGCTCAAGCCTTGAGACGCTCTGGGACTCCAGATACATTAATTCCAGCTGGAATACTCCCGGCGTCACCGATCCAGCAGTCGATAGCCTGGTCAGGCAGATCGCCGCGCATCAGGGAGACGAAAAAGCCTTGCTGCCGCTGGGTCGCGCGCTGGATCGGGTATTGACCTGGAACCGGTATATGTTGCCGATGTGGTATTCCAACCACGACCGCTATGCCTACTGGGACAAATTCTCTACGCCGTCGATTCGTCCGGCCTACGTTATTGGTTTCGATAACTGGTGGTTTGACGTCAACAAAGCGGCGCGTTTGCCGGCTCAACAACAATAAGGGGTTTGCGATGGCGGCTTATTTGATTCGCAGACTGTTGCTGATTATCCCCACCCTGTGGGCGATCATCACCATTAACTTTTTTATCGTGCAGATCGCTCCCGGTGGCCCAGTCGACCAGGCGATTGCCACTATCGAAATGGGCCAGGGCAGCGGCTTCGGCGGTGGCGGCGCAGGTGAAGGCCTGGGGCACGCACGTATTGGTGTCGGCAGTGCGACAGATAGCCAGTACCGTGGCTCACGCGGGCTGGATCCTGAGGTGATCGCCGAGATCACCAAACGCTACGGCTTCGACAAACCGCTGCATGAGCGCTATTTCACCATGTTGTGGAACTACATGCGTCTCGACTTCGGTGACAGCCTGTTCCGTGGCGCATCGGTGATGCACCTAGTAGGTCATAGTCTGCCGGTATCAGTCACGCTGGGGCTATGGAGCACGCTGATTATCTACCTGGTGTCGATCCCGCTGGGGATCCGTAAAGCCGTGCATAACGGCAGCGCCTTCGATACCTGGAGCAGCACTCTGATTATCATCGGCTATGCCATTCCGGCCTTCCTGTTCGCGATTTTGATGATCGTGCTGTTCGCCGGTGGCAGCTACCTGGACTGGTTCCCGTTGCGCGGTCTGGTTTCCAGCAATTTCGATACCCTGCCATGGTATGGCAAAATCACCGATTACCTGTGGCATATCACGCTGCCGGTGCTGGCGACGGTGATTGGTGGCTTCGCCACCCTGACCATGCTGACCAAAAACTCCTTCCTCGATGAGATCCGCAAACAATATGTGGTCACCGCACGTGCCAAAGGGCTGGACGAAAACAAGATCCTTTACCGCCACGTGTTCCGCAACGCCATGCTGCTGGTGATCGCTGGCTTCCCAGCGACCTTTGTCAGCATGTTTTTCACCGGCTCATTGCTGATCGAGGTGATGTTCTCGCTCAACGGGCTGGGGTTGCTGGGCTATGACGCCACCCTGCAGCGCGATTACCCGGTGATGTTCGGCACGCTGTATATCTTCACCCTGATTGGCCTGCTGTTGAATATCCTTAGCGATATCACCTATACCCTGGTCGATCCACGCATTGATTTCGAGGCCCGCCAATGAGTCGCTTAAGCCCGATCAATCAGGCACGTTGGGCACGTTTTTGCAGCAACCGCCGTGGCTATTGGTCACTGTGGATTTTTCTGGTGCTGTTTATCCTCAGCCTGGGGGCCAACCTGATCGCCAACGACCGGCCGCTGCTGGTGCGTTACCAGGGTAACCTGTACCTGCCGTTTATTATCGACTACAGCGAGACCACCTTCGGCGGTGAGCTCAATACCGCCACCGACTATCAGGATCCGTTCGTCAAAAAACAGATCGACAGCCACGGCTGGGCAGTTTGGCCACCGATTCGCTTCAGTTACGACACCATCAACTTTGCCACCGAGGTACCCTTCCCTTCGGCCCCCTCGCGCCAAAACCTGTTGGGTACTGACAGTAACGGCAGCGACGTGCTGGCCCGCGTGCTGTATGGCTTTCGTATTTCGCTGCTGTTCGGGCTGACACTGACGCTGTTTTCCAGCGTGATTGGCGTCTGTGTCGGTGCCATACAGGGCTACTATGGCGGACGTGTGGATTTATGGGGTCAGCGCTTTATTGAAGTGTGGTCTGGCATGCCGACGCTGTTTTTAATTATTCTGCTGTCGAGTATCGTACAACCCAATTTCTGGTGGCTGCTCGGCATCACCATTTTGTTTGGCTGGATGAGCCTAGTGGGCGTGGTGCGCGCCGAGTTCCTGCGCACCCGTAACTACGACTACATTCGCGCCGCGCGCGCCATGGGGGTGCAGGACCGGGTCATTATGTACCGGCATATGCTGCCCAATGCGATGGTGGCGATGCTGACCTTTTTGCCGTTTATCCTGTGCGGCTCCATCACCACCCTGACCTCACTCGATTTCCTGGGCTTTGGCCTGCCGATCGGTTCTCCGTCGCTCGGGGAACTGTTGCTGCAGGGTAAAAACAACCTGCAGGCACCGTGGCTCGGCATCACCGCGTTCCTGGTGTTGGCCGTGTTGCTGTCTTTACTCATTTTTATTGGCGAAGCGGTACGCGACGCTTTTGACCCCAGCAAGGCGCATTGATATGGCTAGCACTCCTTTGCTTTCAATTCAGGATCTCGGCGTCGCTTTCCGCCAGGGTGACCAACTCAATCAGGCGGTCAACGGCATTTCGCTACAGATAGAAAAGGCAGAAACGCTGGCACTGGTCGGGGAGTCCGGCTCGGGCAAAAGCGTCACCGCGCTGTCGGTGCTGCGCCTGCTGCCTTCGCCACCAGTGGTCTATACCGGCGGTGATATCCAGTTCAACGGCCATTCGTTGCTGCACGCCCCGGAGGCCGAACTACGCAAGGTGCGCGGCAACCAGATTTCGATGATTTTCCAGGAGCCGATGGTGTCGCTCAATCCCTTGCATACCATCGAGAAACAGCTGGCGGAAGTGCTGGCGCTGCATCGCGGTATGCGACGTGATGTCGCACGCAGTGAGATTATTCAATGTCTGGATCGGGTTGGCATTCGCAACGCCAAAGGCCGTTTGAAAGACTATCCACACCAACTCTCCGGCGGCGAACGCCAGCGGGTGATGATCGCCATGGCGGTGTTAACCCAGCCTAAGCTGCTGATTGCCGATGAGCCAACCACTGCGCTCGATGTGACCATTCAGGCGCAAATTCTGTTGTTGCTGAAAGAGTTGAAGCAAGAAATGGGCATGGGACTGCTGTTTATCACCCATAACCTGAATATTGTGCGCCGTCTGGCGGACAACGTAGCGGTCATGCGCCAGGGTCAATGCGTTGAGCAAAACAACCGAGCCCGCCTGTTTAGCCAGCCACAGCACCCCTATACCCAACAATTACTGGCGGCAGAGAACCTGGGCGATCCGCTGGCGCTGCCGGCGGATGCCACCCCGTTACTGAAAGTGGAAAACCTCCAGGTCAGTTTTCCAATCAAGCGCGGTTTACTGCGCCGCACCCTGGGTCAGCATTATGCGCTGAAAGATTTGAGCTTTGAGCTAAAGGCCGGGGAAAGCGTCGGGTTGGTGGGCGAGTCCGGCTCAGGTAAGAGCACCACCGGGTTGGCGTTACTACGTTTGCTTAGCGCCAAAGGCTCGATGTGGTTTAAAGGCCAGCCGTTGCACCAGTTCAGCATGAAGCAAATGCTGCCGTACCGCAGCCAGATGCAGATTGTGTTCCAGGATCCTTTCTCCGCGCTGAATCCCCGGCTCAATGTGCTGCAAATCATCGCCGAGGGGCTGGAGGTCCACCAGAAACTGAGCGCTGAGCAGCGAGAGCAGCGGGTAATTGAAGTCTTGCAGGAGGTGGGGCTGGATCCCGCCCTGCGCCACCGTTACCCCACTGAGTTTTCCGGCGGTCAGCGCCAACGCATCGCCATCGCACGTGCGCTGATTTTACAACCGCAGTTGCTGATCCTCGATGAACCTACTTCGTCACTGGATAAATCGGTACAGGCACAAATCCTGACGCTGCTTAAATCACTGCAACAACGCCACCGGCTGGCCTATCTGTTTATCAGCCATGATTTGCAGGTGGTGCGTTCACTGTGTCATCAGGTGATTGTGCTGCGACAGGGGGAAGTGGTTGAACAAGGTGACTGCCAGACGATCTTTAACTCACCGGCCGCCGCTTATACGCAGCAGTTGTTACAGCTGGCGGATTAGCGACGGGATTCAGAAAGGATATTGAGCGCTCATCGGCTCGGCAATAGCAGCACCCACGTTTTTAAGCCGACACATGGTGGCGCTTTCATCGCAGCGATGCACAAACAGGCAAGGTTCCCCTTCCCACTCTACGATCGCGCAGTCGACCTGGATCTCCTGCAATGAAAGATTAAGCTGTTGCATCACCTGCCAGGCGTCAGCACCCTCATGGCTGAGCAGTTTCAGACCAATCAGGTTGTTATCTTCGTCTATTCCGCTGAGCGGAATCGGTTCAACCTTGACACCGGTAAAACCTGATAGCCAACGATAACTTTGCGGCAAGCGATGCACTACCGAAAGTTGGATACTTTCCACATGAAATCCCTAGTTTGAAAAATGAAACACTTTTTACCTGACAGGGTAACTAAGTTATAGCCGTTGACACCCGACTCTGCCCTTATGAATGTTATTTAAATGTAAAAAACACCACAAATGGTTAACTCGTTCCCTGCGCTCGCTGATGTCCTGCAGTTTTAATGACGCCCTACGGGGGCATTTCACGGCATTTTGCGACTCAGCTCGCATTTTTGCGTTATATGTAACCCTTTCCCGCCGCGATCTCAACTCTTTTTTCTTGCAATACGGTTACTTATTGCTCGGCATAATTTTACATTGAGGAAACATTTAGCCTCACACCACAACGGTGACTAACAAGCTAACTCATTGACTATAAATGGCCTTAAAACAAATTACTCACCGGTATTAGTCCAGGAAAATAACGGATATGCCGGTTATCTGCCTGAGCAGACAGAGCATTTTTTTAACAAAAAGAATACAGATAGAGCACAGGGGGATTTAATTAGCGCACTTATGTTTAGCAACAAAGTCTTCATTGCCATTGGATTTCAGAGCAGGCTTGGGCCGAAGGGGATATTTCACCCAGGCCCAACATTACGCTGAGCCTGGATCAGGAAGAAAAGACTAGGGGGTATCAGACGAGGATTTTTGTCGTGGCCGACTGGCATACAAATAGAACAACACCGCAACAATGCTACACAGCGCCATTGAGGAAACCATCGGCCAGGCACTCTTGCCGGGCGCCATTGCCAGTATCGCCCCCACCAACGCACCGATGCTGAAGCGCAAGGTACCTGCCAGAGAGGATGCCGTACCTGCCATATGCGGGAAATCGTCCAGGATCACCGCCATGGCGTTTGAGGAAATCATGGCGATACAGCCCAGATAAACCGCCACGCCCAACACCAACGCCCAGAACCCCAGGCCAATACCGCTCACTGCCAGTAACCACAGCCCCATCGCCAACTGCACAAACAGCCCCAAACGGAACATTTTGATCGCACCCAACCGCCGTACATTACGACTGTTAACCAGCGTGGTCAGGAACAGGAAAACAATATTCAGCGCAAAATAGTAACCAAAGTGCTGCGGTGAAACATGATTCAGTTCGATATACACGAACGGCCCGGCGCTGAGGAACGAGAACATACCGGCGAAGGAGAAGGCGCTGGCCAGCATATAGCTCAGCACGCGCTTATGGCGGAACAAGGAGGCGAAGTTACCCAGCGTGGTACGCAGATGGAATTTTTGCCGCCGCTCTTTCGGCAGCGTCTCTTTAATAAAAAACGCCACCAGCAATGAACCGATCAGCGCCGCGGCGCCCATGGTCCAGAAAATCGCATGCCAACTGAACCACAGCAGCAGCGCGCCACCAATCATCGGTGCCAGCAAGGGGGCAATGGTCATCACCAGGATGACAAACGACATCATGCGCGAGAACTCGTCCTTGGTGAACATATCGCGCATCAGAGCGTTAATCACTACGCTGGCCGCCGCCGCCGACAGCCCATGCAGGAAACGCAGATTGATCAATTGATCAATCGACTGAGCCATCGCACAGGCACCACCGGCAATCGCGAAGATCAGCGTTCCCCACAGGATCACCGGCTTGCGGCCAATACTGTCCGACATCGGTCCGTAGAACAACTGCCCCAGGGCAAAGCCGAGCATATAGGCGCTGAGCGTCATCTGCACGCTGCCCGACTCGACGCCGAACTGTTTGGCAATCACCGGCATACTGGGCAGGTACATGTCGATAGCCAGCGGCATCAGCATGGAAAGCAGGCCCAGAATAAAAATCAAACCGAGGTGAGATGACCGGTTCTGTAACACGTTCGACGACTCCTTCATCAGCCGTAGTCTTGTAATGAATTAATCTTGCAGATGCGGGGCACCGACGCTGGCGATTTCTTCTTCCGTCAGCGGACGGTATTCGCCCTCTGCCAGATCCTCATCCATCACGATGGCACCAATACGTTCGCGATGCAGTTCGAGAACCCGGTTGCCGACCGCCGCGAACATGCGTTTCACCTGGTGATAACGCCCTTCGCTGATGGTCAGGCGCACCAGCTTGTCTTCAATTTTTTCCAGTTGCGCAGGTCGGGTCAGATCTTTTTCGTTATGCAATTGCACACCTTCGGCAAATTGCTGCACGGTATCTTCCGCCAGCGGATGCTCCAGTGTCACCAGATAGGTTTTCTCACAGTGATGCTTGGGTGAGGTGATGCGGTGCGACCATTGGCCGTCGTCGGTCATCAGCACCAGGCCGGTGGTATCGATATCCAGGCGACCGGCGGCGTGCAGCTTGTAGGCCACCGGCTCATCGAGGAAATACAGCACCGTAGGATGATCGGGATCATCCGTGGAGCAAACGTAACCCTGCGGTTTGTTAAGCATAAAATAGCGCGGGCCGTTTTGGCGTTGCAGTGGGTTGCCGTCAAACGTCACCTCCTGCTCCGGAGTCAGTTTCAGAGCCCCGCTCTTCACCACTTCACCGTCTACGGTGACGCGTTTTGCCCGAAGTTCACGCGCTACCAGCGCACGGCTAACACCTAACTGCTGAGATAAAAACTTGTCCAGTCGCATTGAATCTGCTTTGCCTGTCGTTGTTATGATCGCATTGATCGTATTGCTAAAATATGACACCCACCGTTGCACCAGGTGCAACAGGGCAGGTTCGAAGAGGGGGAAACAGCGATTACTGTTACGCAAGTATAGCGGTGGAAACGGCCCCCTGACAGAGGTAATTTTCACGCTTCTCGCACCATCGGCGCTCAGAAGGCATAATAATAGAAATTTTTTAGCCATCAGGGGAGTAAAATGTCACGGTTTTTGTGGGCTCAGATGTTACAAAACCTGTTCCCTGTGGCCCTTCTCAACCCACGGCGTTAATTTATGGCCTTTACTCTACGCCCCTACCAACTGGAAGCGGTCGAAGCCACTATCAAACATTTTCGTCAGCACCCACAACCGGCGCTGATCGTGCTGCCGACCGGGGCCGGTAAAAGCCTGGTGATCGCCGAGCTGGCGAAGCGCGCGCGTGGCCGGGTATTGGTGCTGGCCCATGTGAAAGAACTGGTGGCACAGAACCACGCCAAATACCGCGCCTACGGGCTGGAAGCCGATATCTTTGCCGCCGGGCTGCAGCAAAAAGACAGCGCCGGCAAGGTGGTATTCGGCAGCGTACAATCTGTGGCGCGTAACCTGCCCCTGTTTGACGGTGCATTTTCGCTGTTGATTATCGACGAATGCCATCGCATCAGCGACGATGACGATAGCCAGTACCAGCAGATTATTCAGCATCTGCAAAAAACCAATCCACAGCTGCGGCTGCTGGGCCTGACCGCCACGCCCTACCGACTGGGCAAAGGCTGGATTTATCAGTATCACTATCACGGTTTTACCCGTGGCGATGCCAACAGTCTGTTCCGCGACTGCATTTATGAACTGCCGCTGCGCTACATGATCAAAAACGGCTTTCTGGTGCCACCGGAAAGGCTGGATATGCCGATTGTTCAGTATGACTTCAGCCGCCTGGAGGCCAGAAGCAACGGTCTGTTCAGTGAGGTCGATCTGAACCGTGAGCTGAAACAGCAAAACCGCATTACGCCGCACATCATCAGCCAGATCGTTGAATATGCTGAAACGCGTAAGGGAGTGATGATTTTCGCCTCCACCGTTGAGCATGCGCGAGAGATCCACGGCCTGCTGCCGCCCGGAGAAGCCGCGCTGGTCAGCGCCGAAACGCCGGCCAGCGAGCGTGATGCGCTGATTGAGGCTTTCAAAAAACAGCAATTGCGCTACTTGGTCAACGTGGCGGTACTGACCACCGGCTTTGATGCGCCGCATGTCGATCTGATCGCCATTCTGCGCCCAACCGAATCCGTCAGCCTGTATCAGCAAATCGTCGGACGTGGGCTGCGGTTGGCCCCCGGCAAGGAAGATTGCCTGATCCTCGACTACGCCGGTAACCCGCACGACCTGTTTACCCCAGAGGTCGGGGTCAGCAAGCCACACAGCGACAGTCAGCCGGTACAGGTATTCTGCCCCGGCTGCGGCTTTGCCAACCTGTTTTGGGGCAAGTGCACCGAGAACGGCGATATCATTGAACACTACGGTCGCCGCTGCCAGGGCTGGCTGGAGGATGATGAAGGCCATCGCGAGCAGTGCGATTACCGCTTCCGTTTCAAGATTTGTCCGCATTGCGGCGCTGAGAATGACATTGCCGCCCGCCGCTGCCACCAGTGTCAGGAGGTGTTGGTCGATCCTGACGATATGCTGAAAGCAGCGCTGAAGTTGAAAGATGCTTTGGTATTGCGCTGTGGCGGCATGGAACTGCAAAGCGGCCGTGATGAAAAAGGCGAGTGGCTGAAAGCTACCTATTACGACGAAGACAGCGCCAGCACCAGTGAGCGTTTCCGGCTACAGACCCCAGCACAGCGCAAAGCCTTCGAAATGCTGTTCCTGCGCCCACATCAACGTGCTCCAGGGGTACCTTTTGCCTGGCAAACCGCTGCCGACGTGCTGGCCCAGCAAGCGGCCTTACGCCATCCGGATTTTGTGGTGGCACGCAAACGTGGGCAGTTCTGGCAGATACGGGAAAAAGTGTTCGATTATCAAGGCCGCTTCCGCCGTGCCAACGAACTGTCTTGATCCTGACAGCTGGCAAATCAGGCAGGTTTCCATTGCCCTGCGGACAGCTTTCCGTTAAACTGCCGCCCGCTTTGCCTGGGTTCGCCCGGTGCTAAAGCAGGTTATATCCTACGAATTTCAAGCTGTGACTTGAAAGGCGACGGGTAAATCGAACTTGCTACTGGGTCGCCTGTAGCAGGGTAAATTTTCTTTTTAGAGAAAAAACAATGTTCACTATCAATGTAGAAGTACGTAAAGACCAGGGTAAGGGTGCGAGCCGCCGCCTGCGTGTTGCCAACAAATTCCCAGCTATCGTTTACGGTGGCGAAGAAGCTCCAGTTTCCATCGAACTGGACCATGATTCTGTTAAGAACATGGAAACCAAACCAGAATTCTACAGCGAAGCAGTAACTCTGGTTATCGACGGTAAAGAAACCAAAGTGAAAGTTCAGGCTGTACAGCGTCACCCGTTCAAGCCGAAACTGGCTCACATCGACTTCCGTCGCGTTTAATCGCAACGAAATCGAACCTTTCGGGACGCCGAAGTAGAAAACGCCGCAATTGCGGCGTTTTTTATTGTTTACGATCAGGTGAAATTACTTATTGCCGTTGTTCAAACGACGTTGTAACTGGTCGCGCAGGTTTGGCGGAGTTCCTCTGATGGTTAGCGTATCGGTAGCCGCATCCCAGAAAATTCGCTCCCCCAGCAGCATCGCATCAAAATTCATGCTGATGCCACCGCCGCTGCCGGCAAATTTGGTCAACTGACGCAGCGTGCCACGATCGGCCGGGAAGCTGTCTTCCAGTTGATAACCCTGCTCGCTGGAAAACTGCAGAAAATCTTTCTCGCCCACGGGCGCGAGCTCTTTCGACAACTCCTGCAGTTCAATTTCCTCGCCGGCCTGCAGCTGTTCGTTGCAATAGCTGTAAACCTGCTGGCGTACCGACTGGCGCTCATTCTTGTCCAGTTGGGCATCGGCGCAGTAATCGTCAACCGCCTGCAGCAAGCCCCGGTTTTGCGCCTTGGTATCCAGCCCTTCGGCCGCCGCCAGGAAGTCCATAAAGAAATCGGAAACCTTGCGGCCCACTCGCCCTTTTAGGAAAGTCAGGTAACGGGTCGACTCCGGATTGGTTTCCCACTCAGTCAGGTCGATACGCGCCACGATATCGGCGTGGTTGATATCCAGATAATGGGTGGTATTGATATCCAGCTCTTCGTTAACGCGCGAACTGTTGCGGCTATTGAGCACCGCAATCAGCAAATACTCCACCGCCAGGTAGCGGTACTGACCAAACAGCACCACGCCGCCTTCAGCAAAGGGATACTTGGCCAGCTCATCGCGCAGGCGACCGGTCGCCGCACGGCTGAAGGCCAAAAAGTCCTTATCTTCCTTACGGCAGGTACGCAACGCTTCAGCCAGCTCACTGCCTTCATTGAACAGGCCGTAAGCCTTACTCTTGGCACTATAGACACGATGCAGCTCTTCCATCATCTCTTCCACCGCAGCATTGGTGGGCAGTAGTGAATCGCGCAGCACCACGTCCAAGGTTTGCTCATCGCGTTTGACCAACTGGTGCAGAGCGATCTGGTCGATATCCAGACTCATGGTAAATCCTCCTGTTCTTTGAGCGCGTATTCAATCACTGAAGGCCCCAGCCTGCAACTTTAAAGCTGTGCTTACATCACCAGAAATCTATAAATTTCCAGCGCCCATACAATAGGTAAATAGCTGGCAGAACCGATGGATTTCAGGCAACGTGCCGGGAGCCGCAAGTGCAACCCGCTACGCTGCGGTTTGAAAGAGAAAGGGAATCGATAAAAGAGCGGAAAATCACTGTCCTATACGGTAAGATATGGGACTTTGTCAGGCTTTGAGCGCAATTTTTATGCCACAATCATCCCGTTACAGTGACGAACACGTTGAACAGCTGCTCTCCGAGCTGGTTAATGTTCTGGAAAAACACCATACTCCCACCGATCTTTCTTTGATGGTGCTGGGCAACATGGTAACTAATCTGATCAATACCAGTGTGACTCCCGCGCAGCGGAAAACATTGGCAAAATCGTTTGCAGAAGCTCTGCAAGCTTCTATTCGTGAAGATAAAGCGCATTAATAATTAATTATGGTGACAAACCGTCAGCGTTATCGCGAAAAAGTCTCCCAGATGATTAGCTGGGGGCACTGGTTCGCCTTATTCAATATCCTGCTTGCACTCGGGCTGGGTAGCCGCTACCTGTTTGTCACCGACTGGCCCTCTTCCCTGCTGGGTCGGGTTTATGCGCTGGTCAGCCTGTTGGGGCATTTCAGCTTTATCGTTTTCGCCGGCTACCTGCTGGTGATATTCCCGCTCACCTTTGTAGTGATGTCACAGCGGCTGTTGCGATTCATTTCCGCCGCCCTGGCTACCGCCGGGTTAACGCTATTGCTGGTAGACAGTGAAGTGTTCACGCATTTCCACCTTCACCTTAACCCGGTGGTGTGGGAACTGGTGATTAACCCGGATCAAAGCGAGCTGGCGCGCGACTGGCAGCTGATGTTTATTTGCGTGCCGGTTATCTTCCTGGTGGAGATGCTGTTTGGCACCTGGAGCTGGCAAAAGCTGCGCAGTCTGAACCGTCAAAGGTTCGGTAAGCCGCTGGCTGCAATGTTTATCAGTGCCTTTTTCGCCTCGCACCTGATTTATATCTGGGCCGACGCCAACTTCTACCGCCCGATCACCATGCAGCGCGCCAACCTGCCGTTGTCATACCCGATGACGGCGCGCAAATTCCTTGAAAAACACGGCCTGCTCGATTCTCAGGAATATGAACGCCGTCTGGTGCAGCAAGGGAATCCGGAAGCCGTTGCGGTGGAATATCCGCTGAACGATCTTAGCTACAGCGATAAAGGCAGCGGCTATAACCTGCTGATGATCGTGGTGGACGGCGTTCGCGAGCAGGATATGAAACAGGATATGCCTGCCCTGACCCGTTTCGCGCAGGAAAATGTTCGCTTCAGCGATCACTACAGTTCCGGTAATCATGCGGATACCGGCCTGTTTGGCCTGTTCTACGGCATTTCACCTACCTATCTGGACAGCGTTCTCGCCGCGCGTAAACCTTCTGCTCTGGTCAGTGCTCTCAGCGCCCAGGGTTATCAGTTTGGTTTGTTCTCGTCTGATGGCTTTAACGCCAGCCTGTATCGCCAGGCGCTGTTGACCGACTTCACGCTGCCGGCAGCAAAACAGCAAAATGATGCGGCGACCACGCAACAATGGCAACGCTGGCTGGCTGACCAAAACAGTAACGGTCCATGGTTCTCCTATATCAATTACCGTGGTGCTGAGCCTGCGGCCAATGAGAAAACACCCACCCCGGCCGATTTTATTCAGCGCTACCGCGCAGGTGCGCAGGATGTGGATGCGCAAATTGCTCAGGTGCTTGGTACGTTGAAAGAACGTGGTGTTCTGGATAAAACCGTAGTGGTGATAACCGCGGAGCACGGCGTTGAATTTAATGACACCGGCAAAGGTTACTGGGGTGCGGGTACCAGTTTCAACCAGCAACAGTTGCAGGTACCGCTGGTTATCCACTGGCCGGGCACTCCGGCGCAGACCATCAGTAAGCTGACTGGCCATAACGACGTGATGCGTACGCTGATGCAACGTCTGCTGCACGTGAAAACCAACCCTAATGATTATTCGCAGGGTGAAGACCTGTTTACCGCCCAGCGCAGGAATAACTGGGTCGCTACCGGCGATAACAGCCTGTTAGTGATCACCACTCCTACGCAAACCCTGGTGTTGGATAGCGGCGGTAACTACCGTGCGTACGATAAGAACGACAAAGAGATCAAAGACGAGAAGCCACAGCTGGCCCTGCTGTTGCAGGTGTTGACCGATGTGAAACGCTTTATCGCCAACTAACTGCTTAAAATACAATCAGTCAGCTGGGGGGGCTCTTGATTTGAAATTGGGAACGGGTAGTATTATTTGTCATAGCGTCGGCATGTAGCGCAGCTTGGTAGCGCACCGTCATGGGGTGTCGGGGGTCGGAGGTTCGAATCCTCTCATGCCGACCAAACATTCCAGATAGGTCAAGGGGTTAATCGAAAGGTTAGCCCCTTTACTTTATGCACAACACTGCACATGTGCAACACTCAATTGTGCACATCCTTTCATTTTTATATCCATGACGGTAGTCAGTGTGCAGCCCAAGTGCAGCCCCCTTCCCTAGAGCTGCTACCAAGCTGCGCTACATGCCATACGCATCAATACAATGTGAACGCATCAGGCTAACGCATTGAAGGTAAAGCAAGTAACACAGACTACATGAGACACGGAGCTAGATTATTATTCCTTTGGAAATTTTCTGGTGAACTGTTCCACTGGGGGACTAGGGGGGACACTACCTACTGTGCATTCTGCCTAAAATGTATCTAGCAGAAATGGTCCTATCGGGGAATTATGATCTTACCCACCAATAGTGGACACGCGGCTAAGTGAGTAAACTCTCAACCAGAGGTGACTCACATGACAAAACCGGCCACAACCAGCAAAAAAATACGTAAGCAACACACACCCGAGTTCCGTACAGAAGCCCTTAAACTGGCTGAGCGCATCGGTGTCGCTGCCGCCGCACGCGAACTCAGTCTGTATGAATCCCAGCTCTACAACTGGCGCAGCAAACAGCAGGGCCAGACAACTGCCTCTGAACGTGAGAACGAACAGGCTGCCGAGATCGTCCGCCTTAAACGCCAGTTGGCTGAAAAGGACGAGGAGCTGGCCATTCTCCAAAAGGCCGCGACATACTTCGCGAAGCGCCTGAAATGAAGTATGTCTTTATCGAAAAACACCAGGCTGAATTCAGTATTAAAGCCATGTGCCGGGTACTGTGTGTGGCCCGAAGCGGCTGGTACGCCTGGCGGAGCCGGTGCACGGTAATCAATGCACGCCAGCGGTTCCGCCATGATTGCGACAGCGTCGTCAGTAACGCATTCAGCCGGGCTAAACAGCGCTACGGCGCACCCCGTCTGACAGAAGAGCTGCGTGCGCAGGGCCTGACATACAATGTGAAAACGATAGCCTCCAGCCTGCGGCGTCAGGGGCTGCGGGCAAAAGCGTCACGGCGGTTCAGTCCGGTAAGTTACCGTGAACCTGAGTTTTCAACTCAGCCAAACCACGATCCACTTCAGCTATGGTGGTCTTCACAATGAGAATACCTCCGGATTATTCGGATAATGGCTCAACCCAGGGAAAGGGGAACCATCAGTGGGTCGCTCCAGTTGAGGGGAATACCGTCAAGAATGCCGACCATCTCCCCTGCCACTTTTGACAGGACAAACATGCAGAAGCCGGTTTCCACTACCTCGGCGGAGACTTTGGCGTTCTTTCGTTCCTGACCATCAGCCGGAGCACAGGTTAAACGGTGGCGTTCATAGTCGATCGTACCGAGTTGCAAGGCCTCTTCCCCACCCTTGCCGCCATTACCATCGCCAGCAACTACCGGCATCCCCTGCGATTGCCAAGTGGTGATCGTGCGCGTTGATGCTTCAAAAAGATCCGCCAACTGTGCCTTGGTAACGTTCACTTATCCCCCGCGAACCCCTATTTTTAACAATTATTTAACCGGGAAGTGATTTCCCAAATATTGAGAGGATCCAGGCTGGATCGTTTCCCACTCTGTGGCGATTTATGAATATATTTAAAACAATGAGTTAGTTGTTAAGTGAGAAGGAAGTAGGATCCGCGGCCAAAAAACTCATAAATAGCGGTTTCCCGTGAGTTCGCACCCCGTAACGACCCAACCTCCAGAAAGGACCCACTAATGAAAATGACAATCATTTGTATTGTTAATATTAAAAGCCATCAACCTGCCGATGTGCTGGGTGCGCGATAGGTGCAGGGAGATAGTGGTTTTAATTATAATGATGTCCACTTGTAAATTTCTGTAAAAATGGCATTATTAACGCGCTTTTAATTACTTACAAAAGGGATATTTATGAAGAAGTTGCTTGCCACTATAGTTCTCGCAATGGCTGTCACTGGCTGCGCCCAACAAACATTTTCTGTAAAAAATGACGTAGCGGCCGCCCCAAAACAGACGACTACCCATCACTTCTTTGTGTCCGGCATTGGTCAGAAGAAAACTATTGATGCTGCTGCGGTCTGTGGCGGAGCGGATAAAGTTGTCCGCACAGAAGTACAGCAAACCTTCGTTAATGGACTGCTTGGCCTTGTGACCTTTGGTATCTATACCCCGCGCGAAGCTCGCGTATATTGCTCATAATCTTTCTCTATGACATTAAGCCCGTTCAATACGGGCTTTTCAATTTCTACGCCAGCTAGCCAGATTGTTGTACTATTTTCTTGTGCAATAATTTTCATGACAATCTCCCGCCAGATACCCACCACTGCTTCAGTGTAGTGGCGCACTGAATTTGGCCACCTGAACAGAGGTGATATCCTCTCATGCCGACCAAAATCCTTAGGGAAACCAACCCTTTGTGGTTGGTTTTTTTATACCTTAAACCCGGCATTCACCCGTGATTGAGTTTTTCCCCTGCGGGCAAACGTCTGAACTTTGCGGAATAACACCCAATATTGACCCCAAAGAGCCTGTACATCCAGATAGGGTTAAAATAACCAAAAGAAACAATGCCCTTTTCATCCAACACTCCTTATCTTTTCGCTATCTGGTTATAGCTCATTCATGACTCACTGTCTTTCAACAAACTGTCAGTTTTCGTGAAAATGCCGGCGAGCCAGGGCTTTTAGCGCTTAACGCTCCAACCACTCAACGGCCAGTATGCGTGCCTCATCCAGACTGACATCCCTGCCCTCTCTGGTGATTGCCGTTTTCAACACATCAATAATATCGGCCTTTTCCGTGGCGCGTTCTTCATTAATTAACACCAAAACCGCATCACCTATCACTGTGCATATGCCGATATACAAAGCTTTTGAATCTTCGAAGCCGCTGCCCATAACTACCTCCAGTTGCAATTTATGCAGATTAACATCTTGCGCCTGACAATGCCCTCTCTGGGCCAGGTCGGCGCGGGCGGAAAACGAAAAACCCCAGCGATCATTAAGATTGCTGGGGTTCGTAGACGGGATTAAGCGCCTGTATAACTGTATGGTGCCGGCTACCGGAATCGAACTGGTGACCTACTGATTACAAGTCAGTTGCTCTACCTACTGAGCTAAGCCGGCTAAATTTGGCGGAAGGACAGAGATTCGAACTCTGGGAGCTGTTACACTCGACGGTTTTCAAGACCGTTGCCTTAAACCACTCGGCCATCCTTCCAATGGGCGCAGATATTAGCGCTACCGTTATGAAATGTCTATCGTTTCATGCAAAAAAAAGCAGGGAAAAGTGCGTTTGGTTAAACTTCATGCCACTGGCGGTTAAAAAATGAAAAAACCCGCCGAAGCGGGGTCGGATTGCTCAGCATAACAGCCGTTATTTCGGCTGTGAGTCATAGTCTGAACAGGTCTGATAACCTTTGTTCATCACATGACCTGTATCGCTGTAGCTGACGAAATAGGTTTGTACTTTTCCGTCACGTGGCGCCACCGCGTAGGTGTCGCAGGTTCCCTGTGCATGAACCAGAGTAGCTGTAGTTGACGGTGGCCCGGCAATTGCACGAACCTGCTGTTTGGTCATCCCTACTTTAACATCACTGACCACAGGTTCCTGAACATAACTGGCGGCCCGGTCATAAGCCGTACAACCGGCAAGAAGGGTGAAAGTCGCTGCAGTGCAAATGGCTAAAACCAGCTTATTCGTCATGGTTTGTCCTCTTGGAGTACGTTTATTGTCCTCTAAGTCTAGAAGAGAGAAGGCTTTTCTACAAATTTCGCTTTGTCGATAGGTGCGCTTCCCGCCAATATCCTCACCAGTTCACGATGGGCAGACCAACGTAATTCACATTTTACTTTGTTGCTGTTTTAACTGTGCCTCAAATGTCTGTTGTGACTGTTGTACATATTGCTGCAACCCCTGACGATCGACAAACGCGTCCAGATCACCGGCCTGCAGGCGTTTCATTTTATTATCCAGATCGAAGCGCGTCCCCTTGTTGGCGATAAAAATATCCGCCTGCTGCAGAGCCAACCGAGCAAAACTGCCACGGATATCCTGCACCAGACTGGGGTAGTTTTTATTGTCGATCAGATAGTAGTCCGGCGTTGCCAGACTGTCGGCATAGACCAGTCGGTAGCTTTGCCCACCCTGATGTAGCGTGGTCAGCCATGAGGTGGCCCCCGGCAAATGGCCTGGCGTCATCAATGCCGTTAACTTCAGGCCGCCCAAGGTAATGCTGTCCCCCTCCTCGACGATAATATCGACCTTCACCGGCGGGAAGCTCAGCGCATCTCCCAGAGCAAAATCCTGTTTGCCACCAAGCGCCAACTGTTGGGCATTGGCAGCGCTGGCGACAACTTTTGCCCCGCTCCAGGCTTGCAGACGCGCAATGCCACCCGCCTGATCGAGACGTGCGTGGCTATTGAGGATATAGCGCAGATCCTTGATGTTAAAACCCAAAGCCTCTATGTGCGCTCTTATCGCCGGCGCGCTGGCGTCCAGCGCGGCGTCAATCAGAATCAGTCCTTTCGGCGTGCTCAGCAGCACGGACGATAGGTTGCGGGTGCCCACGTAATAAACATGCGGGAACATCTGAAATGGCGCGACCGGCTGCGCCCACTGTTCAAAAAGCGAATAGGGCGGCGCACTGGACAACGGCTGTGCCGGATTAAGCTGCGCCTGAGCGCCGAAACACAGAGCAACCGTCATAGCCGTCAGATAACCAAGGTTTTTTTTCATGATCCAATTCTATGGAGGTAAACGGGGCTGAAGTATACTCAACCCAATATTGAAACGTACTCAATTAAGAAAACCATTAATGAACATCCTGCAAATGGACATGAACCTGCTGAAAGTGCTTTACCTGTTGACCAGCACCGGCTCCAGCCAGAAAACGGCGGACAAGTTGGGCATCAGTACTTCGGCCGTCAGCCATGCATTGGCCCGTCTGCGTGAAGTACTGAATGAGCCTTTATTTCGCCGGGAGGGGCATCGCCAAGTGCCGACGCTGTTTGCCCTGTCGCTTAAAGAGAAGCTAACGCCATTGTTCTCTTCGCTGGACAGTGAACTGTTCGGCCATATGCAGGACGTACCACGACATTTCAACCTGGTTGCACCACCGGCACTACATCCGATATTGCTGCCGCTGCTGGCACAGAAAAGCACACTCGCCAATGTGGATATCCGTTGTCAGAACTTTGAGCGGCGCTCATGGCGGAACGATCTACTGGAAGGCAGCATCGATATGGTGATCGCAGTGGGCGATCATCAACAGCGTACCAGCGCACTGCGTTATGTTCTGATTGGCAGCACTCGCCTGGTCGCAGTATTTGGGGCCCCCTTGCAGCAGATGTTGCAGCACAAGAGCGCTCTGGCCTTCAGCGAACTGGCAAACTATGCGCACTATTACTGTCACCCTTGGCCACAGGCGGAAAATGAGCTGGATCGTCAGTTGGAACGCCAGGGTTTACAACGCAGGATCCAGCTCAGTTGTGTCGATTATGCCCAGTTGCCGCCAGTGTTGCGGGCGGCCCCGCTGATGGCGGTGGTTCCGCAGCCCTGGTTCAGTGCACAACCCGATAAACGAGGGTTATTCACCCTGCCCATCCTGGACAACCTGGCAATTGGGCATCTGTTTTCGCACTATCGGCAGGGAGAAGTTGAGTGGAAAAAGCGTCTTATTTCCGCGCTTCATGCGGAACTGCGGCCATATTATCAGTAACGACAATCAGAAGCCGAATTCACCCAACGCCGCAATATCGTCTGGGCGGCGGCCAAGAGGCCAGTGGAATTTCCTATCTTGTTCGCGGATCGGCATATCGTTGATGCAGGCGTGCCTGTTTATCATTAGACCGTTCGGGTTAAACTCCCAATTCTCGTTGCCAAAACTACGGTACCAGTTGCCCGAGTCATCACGCCATTCATAGGCAAAGCGCACCGCGATACGCGCCCCATCAAACGCCCATAACTCCTTAATCAACCGATACTCCAGCTCTTTCGCCCATTTACGCTGCAAGAAAGCGCAAACGGCCTCGCGGCCATCAACAAACTCCGCCCGGTTACGCCAGTGGGTATCAACGGAATAGACCTGCGAGACTCGTTCAGGATCGCGGCTGTTCCAGGCATCTTCCGCCAGGCGGACCTTCTCTATCGCCGACTCACGGGTAAACGGTGGGAGTGGGGGTTTAATGCTCATAGCTCACCTCTGCTGGGTTGCAATCAAGTAGACAGATTTGTCTACACAATTAAGCTAGCGCATGTAGACAGAGTTGTCTACAATCATTCCGGTCGATATTTCAGGAGATGTTTTGATGACTGTTGCCCCCAGCACTCTGCCGCCACGGCAGCGCATCTTGCAGACAGCACATGATTTGTTTTACCGCGATGGCATCCGCGCAACCGGCATCGATCGCATCATCAGCGAGTCAGGCGTAGCCAAGGTCACGTTTTATCGTCATTTCCCCAGTAAAAATGAGCTGATTGAGGCGTTTCTGGCCTACCGCCACGAGCGGTGGCTGAGCTGGTTCAACCGCTCTCTAGAGCAACAGGTCGCACGGTCAGGGGATGTGATGCTCGCTTTGGTGCCCTGCCTTGAAGAGTGGTTCAGCAGTCCACATTTCCGCGGCTGTGCTTTTATCAATACGGCGGTGGAGCTGGCGGATATGTTACCGGAGAGCCTAAAAATCGCGTGCCGGCATAAGAATCAGATGGCCGAACTCATTGCCAGCCACCTGCCCACAAGCCCTGAGCGGGAACAGCGAGCGGAAATGCTGTCTATGCTGATCGACGGAGCCATCGTCAAGGTGCAAATTGAGCAGCAAGCCCATAATTCGCTGCTGCTACTGAGTGAAATGCTAAAAACTTTGGCTGCCGCCTGGAAGCATCAGTAATTAGCCCAAATCCCCGGTGTTACCAGCTCGAGTAAATGATGATCGGGGTCGCGGAAATAAATACTCTCGCCACCGTGTTCCCAATTCATGCGCCCTTCTATCTCTATGCCATGTGCCGCCAGATGTTGTTCCCAATGCGGCAGCTGTTCTTTGGCGACTGCCAGCCCAATATGCAGCGGCCCGCTGCCGTCATGCGGGGGGATATAGCCTTCCGGATACCGTGCCCCTTTGACCGAGTCGCCTTCAATAAACAGCAGCAATACGCTTTGTTGGCCCACGTCATAGGCGCGAAAACGCTCGTTGGCCACCATCGGTGACAGCTTTAATACCTGCTGATAAAAAACCGCAGCCCGCTCGATATCCTTGACGTACAGTACCGTTTCAATCACCCGATCTATCTTGAGTTCCATATTAACCTCCTGATTTCTCTCTACGGCGAAAGTGTAGGTAACCCCCTGTACATCAGAATGGCAATCCGTGCCGCGAAAATGCCAATTTGTGCCAAAGCGCAGGCATAAAAAACGCGGCCCGAAGGCCGCGTAATCATATTCACACTCTGTTGCTTAGCTTAGAACTGGTAAACCAGGCCCAAGGCAACCACGTTGTCGGTGTTGATACCGGCAGACTTGGTGAAGTCGTTGTCGTCCAACAGGTTGATTTTGTAGTCAACGTAGGTGGACATGTTTTTGTTGAAGAAGTAGGTCGCACCCAGATCCACAAATTTGACCAGATCTTCGTCGCCGTAATCCTTGCCGTTAGCGGCTAGACCCAGGTTTTTACCTTTGGTTTGGTTATAACCAACGAATGGACGCAGACCGAAGTCAAACTGGTAGTGTGCGTAAGCTTCGATACTTTGCGCCTTGTTGGCATAACCGTAAGCATCGCTGCTGGTAGAACCAAAGCGTGCGGCATTGTAAGACTGGGTGAACATCACGGCCAGGTAAGCGTCGTTGGCGTCATATTTCAGACCGCCAGAATAACCTTCAGCACGATCGCCACGGCCCATGATGTCGCTGTATACGCCACTGCCATTTTGCTCGCTGGTACGTTTGGAGCTAAAGAAGGCACCTGCAGCGCTGATGCCATAGCCGATGTCGTAGTTCACCGACATGCCGTAGCCGTCGCCGTTTTGATTGAGAACTTCACGGCCGTTGTTAGACTCTTCGCCGTTGCCGTTTTTACCCTGGTACTGCAGAGCAAAGTTCAGGCCGTCGACCAGACCAAAGAAGTCGGTGTTACGGTAAGTTGCCAAACCGCTGGAACGTTGGAACATGAATTGGTCGGCACCGTAAGTGGAGCCATCGAACTCTGGCTGCAAGTCGGTATAAGCGGCAACGTCATACAGCACGCCGGTGTTACGGCCGTAGTCAAATGAACCGTAATCGCCAAACTTCAGGCCAGCAAAGCCGTAACGGGTAAAGTTCTTGTTGTCTTGGCTTTCAGCGCGGTTGAGGTTTGCCTGATATTCCCATTGACCATAACCGGTCAACTGGTCGCTGATTTGTGTTTCGCCACGCAGGCCGAAACGCATATAAGACATGTCGCCATCGGAGCCATTGTTGTCAGAGAAATAGTGAAGACCATTGATCTTGCCGTACAGATCCAGTTTATTGCCGTCTTTATTGTAGATTTCCGCCGCGCCTGCTGTGCCTGCAACCAGCAGTGCGGGTACTATCAGAGAGAGTACTCGAAGTTTCATCGTTATTATCCTCATTAATTATGTCGAGCTATGGCCACTGCCCTTTTGAGCATTATTAGCACGACTGTGCATTACCATTCTGGTAACAAGGGTTATATTAATCCAGAAAGAAAATGATACCAAGTATCCGATAGTGTTTCAGCATGATTAATAAAGGTTTCAAAATGTAAATTTGCGCGAACTCCCACAAAACATTACAGACATGAAAAATAAAGCACGTAATGACAAAAAATACATTTATAGATATAAAATCATATATTTATACAAAACTTTAAGAAAAAAAAGACCGGTATACAAAAGACATTATCAATAAGCACATTGTGCCAAAATATTCTAAGAACGCTGACGTTATAATAACCCCGCTATCATCATTATTTTCATTATTACCTTCATTATCTGTAAGATAATTTTTGTACACTTCGACCGGCTTATGGCCGGTTTTTTTATTGTCTGAAACCCTCACCACAATTCACCATAATGCGCACTTTTTGCCAAAAAAATAATCACGCAAAGATATTATCCCCACAATTAAATTTCGCACAAATTGCTAATTTATTAACCTAAATCAGGCTACAGGTTAATCGCTTTAATTAGGAAAGCGTTTTATTGCTAAAGTGTCTGCAACCTGAGCTGGCATTCTGTTCGATACAGCAATATTGGCCCCCCCCCCTCTCTTTTGATAGTCTGGGAAAATATCCAGCCCCCTTGCTCAGGTCATTACCTTGTGACCAGAACCGCGGGCGAGCGCAAATCCTTTCGACCCGGATCGCGGATTGTGATAAAAACACTCCATAACTTTCAGCCCGCATTTCCACAATAGATCCTGATGCCCACATGACTTCCACCTTGTGTAATGAACAGCAGAAACCTGGCGTCCCGGCACAGGTCGCAACACGTTTGGCTTTTTTTGTCGCCGGCTTCGGCATGGCCGCCTGGGCTCCCTTGGTCCCCTTCGCCAAAGCGCGTATCGGCATAGACGACGGCTCCTTGGGTTTGCTTCTGCTGTGCATTGGCGCAGGTTCGATGTTGGCTATGCCACTTACCGGCTTCCTGACCGGCAGGTTGGGCTGTCGCCCGGTGATCCTGCTTGCCGGGCTTGCACTGTGTATTGATTTGCCCCTGCTGGTCCTGATGGACACCACCACCGGTATGGCACTGGCCCTACTGTTGTTTGGTGCAGCAATCGGCATGATCGATGTGGCGATGAACATACAGGCGGTAGTGGTCGAGCGCGCCAGCGGCAAAGCAATGATGTCCGGTTTTCACGGTTTCTTCAGCGTTGGCGGCATTGCCGGCGCCGGCGGTATTAGTGTGATGCTGTGGCTGGGGCTGTCGCCTTTACTGGCAACATGGGTCGCCGTATTGACCATTGCCGCATTGCTGATACTGGCCAGTCGCAATTTGTTGCGTGAAAGCGGCGGTGACGAAGGTGGCCCCATGTTTGTGCTGCCACGCGGTTGGGTGATGTTCATTGGCATCCTGTGCTTCATCATGTTCCTGGCAGAAGGCTCGATGCTCGACTGGAGCGCCCTGTTTCTCACCACCCTGCGAGGCGTTGACCACAGCCAGGCCGGGTTGGGCTATGCGCTGTTCTCCATCACCATGACTCTTGGCCGACTAAACGGCGATCGGGTGGTGAATACGCTGGGCAGATATAAGGTGTTGCTGCTGGGCAGCCTGTGCGCGGCCATTGGCCTGAGTCTGGCCATTATCTTCAACAACGCCATGGTTTCACTGATTGGTTTTATGCTGGTGGGCCTCGGTGCTTCCAACGTGGTACCGATCCTGTTCAGTGCTGCCGGGAACCAGCAGGATATGCCGGCCAATCTGGCCATCGCCTCAGTGACCACCGTAGGCTACGCCGGCATCCTCGCCGGACCGGCGCTGATTGGATTTATCGCTCAGTTCTCCAGCCTTACGGTGGCTTTTGCCTGCGTTGCAGTTTTACTCCTGGTGGTCACCGCCAGCGCCCGGGCGATAACCCGTTGATTCAGGAATGCGCAATCAACTATGCAAAATAAACAACTGACCATCAGCTCAAGCAATATTACCCGCTGCTTCCTGCTATTTTCCGTACTGCTGACGATTGCCATCGGCCTGTACGGCTACAACTATACCAACGCCTGGCTGGCGGAAAAAAAATACGCCCTGAACAGCATCGCCAACGGCCTGCAAAAGCGCATCGACAACTACCGTTACGTCACCTATCAGATTTACGACAAGTTCGGTAATGCGCCTTCATTGAATGTCGATCCCAGCTTGCAGGAAACCCGACTGCGCCCGGACGTTTACTACCTGGAGAAACCGCATAAAAAAACCGACGCGGTTATTTTTGGCAGTCATGAAGAAGGCACCCTGGCGATGATCGCCAATATTTCAGACTATCTGGATGCCCGCTGGGGGGCCAAGACTGAAAATTACGCCATGTATTACCTTAACGGTCAGGATAACAGCCTGAGCCTAATCACCACTCAGCCGTTAAAAGAACTGGCCTCACGCTTCAAAGAAAGCTATCTGACGACCTCGGCAGAGGACCGCCGGGCTGAAATGCTGCAACAGGCCAATATGCTCGATGAGCGTGAAAGCTTCTCTGCCTTGCGCAAACAGCGCTTCCAGAACACCTATTCGTTCTCTATCCGCACTACTTTTAACCAACCGGGGCATTTGGCCACGGTGATCGCCTTCGATCTGCCGATTAACGACATCATCCCCATTAATATGGCACGGTCCAACTTTATGCTGCTGCCTGATGATAGCAGCATGGACGACGGTACCTTGCCGATCGATAGCGCGACCAGCTCTGGCATTTCGATGAGCGGCAATTGGGTGGAGTTCAGCGCTTCCCTGCCTAATGCATCACTGAAAGTGGTTTACCGTGTTTCTGCTATCAGCCTGGCGATTGACCTGCTGCGGAATAATATCTGGCTGATCGCCATCAATCTGTTGCTATTGGCGTTGTCATTGGTGGGCATTTACTTTATCCGTCGCCAATATATCCGCCCGAGCGAAAACATGGCGGTTGAGCTGGAAGCCGAGCGGGCACTGAATCAGGAAATCATCGCCAGCCTGCCTTCAGGCCTGCTGGTGTACAACTTCGCCAGCAATACGGTCATCGCCAGTAACAAGATCGCCCAGCACCTGCTGCCACACCTCAGCCTGCAAAAAATCGCCCATATGGCCGAACAGCATCACGGCGTGATTCAGGCGACGGTAAACAACGAAGTGTATGAAATCCGCATCTTCCGCAGCCAGCTGTCGCCGGAAACTTACCTGTTCCTGCTTAACGATCAGGACAAGGAAGTGATGGTCAATAAACGTTTGCAGCAGGCACAACGCGAGTACGACAAGAACGTGCAGGCACGCAAACTGATGTTGCATAATCTGGGCATTGAGCTGAATCAACCGGTCCAGCAAATGCACGATTTGGTCGATCGCCTGCGCACGCAAGCAGATGAAGAACAACAGCAAGCGCTGCAAAAGCAACTGGCGGTTCAATCGTCAACGGTGCTGGGGCTGATTGAAAATATCACCCTGCTCACGCGGTTGGAAACCCAGGACTGGCAGCCTTCGCGTCATCCCTTCAGCCCATCGGCCCTGATAGATGAATTGCTGCAGGAAGCCCTGCCGTCCATCAATCAAAAAGGCCTGTCGCTGTTCAACCATTTCCATCTTGACGTTGAACAGCAATATATCGGCGATGCCAACGCACTGCGCAAGGTGATCTCGCTGCTGGTGCATTACGCCATTATCACTACCACCTGCGGCAAGATTTCGCTGGTGATCGATCATGAGCCCGATCACCCCGATCGCCTGGTATTCCATATCAATGACACCGGTTCGGGCATTTCCAACGAAGAAATCAGCAACCTGAATTACCCGTTCCTCAGCCAAACGCTGGTGGACCGCTTTGATCATGGCTCCGGTCTCACCTTCTTCCTGTGTAATCAACTGTGCAAAAAGCTTAACGGCCAGTTGGATATCCGCAGCAAGATAGATATCGGCACTCGCTACACCATCCGCGTCCCTATGGAGATGGAGAAAAAAGAGACGGAGGCGCAGGAAAAACTGCTCGACGGTGTAACCGCCTTGCTGGACATTACTTCTGAGGAAATACGGAGCATTGTCACCCGCCTGCTGCACGCCTATGGCGCGAGTTGCATCGTTGCTGACGAGCGTCAGATTAATCGCGACTACGACGTATTGTTGACCGATAACCCGCAAAGAGCAGATGATTACACCCTGCTGCTGACCAGTGATGAGGCCGGATGGCAACGGCTTGAAAAACGGTATATTCGGGTGAACTATAACCTGAGTGGTGCCATGATCGACGCCGTATTGATGCTGATTGAGCAGCAAATGGCCGCATTGGAACAGCAGGAAAGTGCATTATCACTGACCGCAGATGACATCCAACTCTATGAAAAACAATTGAAATCAAGTGATTACTATGGCCTATTTATTGATACAGTACCCGACGATGTCAAAAAACTGTATACTGAGGCGGGCAGCAGTGATTTCAATGCTCTGTCACAGACAGCACACCGCCTGAAAGGCGTGTTTGCCATGTTAAATCTGCTTCCCGGCAAGCAACTGTGTGAATCGTTAGAACAGCACATCGCAGACGGTGATGCGCTCAAGATCGAGAATAACATCAGTCAGATTGATTTTTTCGTCAGTAGACTGCTGCAGCAAGGTAGCCAACAACATGAATAACCTGAACGTAATTATTGCTGATGACCATCCTATCGTACTGTTTGGCATCCGGAAGTCACTTGAGCAAATTGAATGGGTAAATGTCGTTGGGGAGTTTGAAGACTCAACAGCACTGATCAACAATCTGTCCAAACTGGATGCAAACGTCCTGATCACCGACCTTTCGATGCCAGGCGATAAGTATGGCGACGGCATTACGCTGATCAAATACATCAAACGCCATTATCCGCAGTTGTCGATCATCGTTCTGACCATGAACAACAACCCGGCCATTCTTAGCGCCGTGTTGGATCTGGATATCGAAGGCATCGTGTTGAAACAGGGGGCGCCGACCGACCTGCCGAAAGCGCTGGCCGCACTGCAGAAAGGCAAGAAATTCACGCCGGAAAGCGTCTCCAAACTGTTGGAGAGGATCAGCGCCAGTGGTTACGGTGACAAGCGTCTGTCACCAAAAGAGAGCGAAGTATTGCGCCTGTTCGCCGAAGGTTTCCTGGTGACCGAAATCGCCAAGAAGCTCAATCGCAGCATCAAAACCATCAGCAGCCAGAAGAAATCGGCGATGATGAAGTTGGGTGTTGAGAACGATATTGCGCTGCTCAACTACCTCTCGTCCGTCAGCATGGCACCGCTGGACAAAGAGTAAAATCCCGGTAGTTAACAGAGGGCGTGGCATTATGCCGCGCCCTTTTGCTTTCAGGCGTCCTCAGATTCAGCGCGCATGCGGCGAACCTGTTGGCTGTAATACCCTAATGTCTGTTCCAGCGTTTCCAGGGTCACCGGCTTAGACAGGCAGTTATCCATCCCGGCCTCAATACAGCGCTGTTTTTCTTCCGCCAGGGCATTTGCCGTCACGCCGATGACCGGAGCGGTAAAGTGCATATGGCGCAGGCGTTGGGTCAAACGGTAGCCATCCATATTAGGCATGTTGACGTCGGTCAGCACGATGTCGACGGTATTGCGATTCAACACGTCGAGCGCATCAACCCCATCATTGGCCGTCACTACCTGATAACCCAGCGAGCCAAGCTGGTCGGACAGCAACCGACGGTTAATCGGGTGGTCATCCACCACCAGCAAATGAATATCCCCATTGTCTACCCTGTTGGCCTTGGCCGGCAACGGCAATTGCATCAGAGTATTGCCACTTTCATCACGGGTACCAAACAAGCGGTTGAGCAGCGCCAGGGTTTCACGCGGCGTCGAGGTACTGTGCATCCAATAGCCCGGTCGGGTTTCCTGAGACGGGCCGATATGCTCAATAGAGAACTGGATCTGCGCCAGCAGCGGTGTATTGATCATCAACGGGTGATCGCTGAGCATCACATCCCCTGCCGCAGTATCCTGCCCCTGATGACGCAGTACCGTCGCGCCATAGCCGCCAAGAACCTCCATCAGATAACTTTCCAACCGCTGGTTACGGATAGCCAACCACAGAGTTTTACCTTGCCAGGTATCACTGGGCTGCGGGATCGGGAACTGGGCGTTAAACAGCGGAATGCGGATAGTGAACAGGCTGCCTAATCCCGGCTCAGACTCAACGGCAATATCGCCATCCATCATATTGATCAGCTTTTCGCAAATCGCCAACCCCAGCCCGGTGCCCTGGAAATGGCGTTGCACGCCACTGCCCACCTGGAAGAACGGATCAAACAGGCGGGTAATTTCTTTCTCCGGGATGCCGACCCCAGTATCACGAACGCTAAACTCCAGATAGCTGCCGCGCGTACACACCTGCAGAATGATGCAGCCGGTATCGGTAAACTTAATCGCGTTGTTCAACAAATTGGACAGTACCTGCTGCAACCGTACCGGATCGCCGGAAATGCGCTCCGGTACGTTCTGTTCGATAAAACAGTACAACCCCAGTCGCTTCTTCACCACCAGCGGCAAATAGTTGCCGGCGATATGGGTGATCACCTCCAGGCAGGAGAACTCTCGCGGTTCAATCTTCAGTTGCTCGGATTCGATTTTGGAGAAATCCAGTATATCGCTGATGATCTTCAACAACAGCCCGGACGAGTTATTCATCGCATTGACCAATCGGTCAACGCCTTGGGGTAGCGCCTTGGTTTGCAACAAATCGAGGTTACCGATGATGCCGTACAGCGGGGTACGCAATTCGTGGCTGACGGTCGCCAGGAACATCGATTTGGATTGGCTGGCCTGCTCCGCCGCTGCCGCCATCTCCTGCAGCGACTCTTCCATTTTCACGCGGGCGCTGACATCCACCAGCACACAGATCGCCACATCCTCGTTGCGGTAACGGGAATGAACAAAGCTGATTTGCAGGTTATTGTTATTACTGGTCATCACATCGACAAAATTCACCTGCTGTTCGCAGATGATGCGCGTAATGCGGTCACGATCTTCGTGAGTCAGCAGGTTGATGTAGTTATGCGCCAATTCATTACTCAGAATGTTGGTGCCGTCGCTGATACGCAAAATACAAATCCCCACCGGCGCCGAGGCGACAATCTTGCGGTTGAACTGTTCATGTTCCTCCAGCCGGAAGGCGTTGTCTTCTGCCGGCAGGAACATTTTGCGCTCAAACAGCCAGGCCAGGCTGAATAACACAATGGCGGACAATATATTCAGCAGCACCGCATTGAGGATCAGCATCCTGAAGCGCTCAACCACCGTCTTCACCGGCACAGAATAAACAATACTGAGCGACGACGGCGGCAGCGCTTTTTTCATGATCAGGTCGCGGTAATTATCAACATAACCAAAGTAAGCCGGCTCGTCCGGATAGCTGTTGGGTGCTTGTACATCTCGCTCATCATCCGCCAGCCGCAGTATCGGTTGGTTATTCTCATCCAGCAGGGTTACGCCGGTTGGCAAGCTGCCTGCGGTGACAAAGTCCTCAAGGCGAATGGTTTGCTCAATACCCAGCAACGCCTCCAGCTTGTTACCAATATAAATAGGCGTCAGTACATACAGATAACCGACATCCGGCCGCTGCTGGCTTGGGCTGATCCAGTACAGATTATTGTCTTTGTCCTGGTTCTTGGCATTACGGTATTTAAGGATGCGCTCATGCAGAGTTTTCAGCGCGTCGGCTCGATTGGCCACGCCGCTGCTGCTGCCGCCAAACTCCGCCATGCACAGCGTATCGCCGTCGATGAAAAACACCCGGTTGAGATCGTAGGCCGCGACGAAGTTCTCTTTCCAATACTGGATCAACCCGCTCAGAGAATTGAGCGAGCTGCGGTAGGTGGTATTCAGTGAGCAACTAGACTCTGGATACAGCGGCACAAACTCCAGCGGACTATTTTTGCCGGGAAAGATGCCGCTAAACATGTCCATGCTACTAACTGAACCGTTGAGACGGTTTTCCGACATGTATTTGATATCACGAATGATATCAGCCGAATGACGGATATAGCCTTGAGCCTGATCGAAGTTCAGATTGTAGTCCTGCCGAATGTCAGACTCTTTCTGATGCAGGATATTCAGGATATAGAAGGTGGTGAGCAACGCCCCCAACGACCACAACATGATCGCCAGCACCCGGAACAAATAGCGGGATATCTTTAACGTGGTGCGAAAAGAAGCTAAATATTTCAATCGGATACCATACGAATGTCAGTGGCGACCAGCGCGTTCATGTCAGAACCGGGAGATCTGGCTTGGATCCGGCAATTAAACCATAGAACTGAAAAAGGGCCTAGCATCGCTGCCAGGCCCTTGTTACCTCAGTGCCATAGGGGCTGCCAGCCCCTATGGCTTAGGCGTTGTCTTCTTCTGCGTCATCTGGCGCTTCAGAATCATCACCTTCGTCCAGCGGTGCAGCGTCTTCTTCTGCAACTTCCGCACCCGGTTCGAGGCTGTCCAGCTCTTCGTCTTCCACCGGCTCGGCTACACGCTGCAGACCGACGACGTTCTCGTCTTCCGCAGTACGGATCAGCGTAACACCCTGGGTATTACGACCCACCACGCTAACTTCCGATACGCGGGTACGCACCAGCGTGCCGGCATCTGTAATCATCATGATCTGATCGGTGGTATCCACCTGAACCGCACCAACCACCTGACCATTACGCTCACTCACCTTAATGGAGATAACCCCTTGGGTAGCGCGTGACTTGGTCGGATACTCGGTGACTGCGGTACGTTTACCGTAGCCGTTCTGAGTGACGGTCAGAATGTCGCCTTCACCGCGTGGCACAATCAGGGAAATAACGCTATCGCCTTCGCCCAGATTAATACCACGTACCCCGGTGGCAGTACGACCCATAGAACGCACCTGCGTTTCCGGGAAGCGAACCACTTTACCATTGGCAGAGAACAGCATGACTTCATTGCTACCGTCAGTCAGGTCAACACCAATCAACTCGTCACCCTCGTTGAGGTTAACGGCGATGATGCCGGCGCTGCGTGGGCGGCTGAAATCGGTCAATGCGGTTTTCTTCACGGTGCCGCTGGCGGTGGCCATAAACACGTGACGCCCTTCTTCATACTCGCGTACCGGCAGAATGGCGGTAATACGCTCATTGGCTTCCAGCGGCAGCAGGTTGACGATTGGGCGACCGCGCGCACCACGGCTGGCTTCTGGCAGTTGGTACACCTTCATCCAGTACAGGCGGCCACGGCTGGAGAAGCACAGGATCGTATCGTGGGTGTTGGCCACCAACAGACGATCGATAAAGTCTTCTTCTTTAATACGTGCCGCTGACTTGCCTTTACCGCCACGGCGTTGCGCTTCATAGTCGCTCAACGGCTGATACTTCACATAACCCTGGTGCGACAGCGTAACGACCACGTCTTCCTGGTTGATCAGGTCTTCGATATTAATATCTGACGTGTTGGCGGTGATCTCGGTGCGGCGGCCGTCGTTGTACTGCTCTTTGATTGCCACCAGCTCTTCGCGGATCACTTCCATCAGACGGTCCGGGTTTTCCAGAATAAAGATCAGCGCGGCAATCGCCGTCAGCAGCTCTTTATATTCGTCCAACAGTTTTTCATGCTCCAGGCCGGTCAGTTTCTGCAGACGCAGATCCAGGATCGCCTGAGCCTGCTGCTCGGTCAGATAGTATTTACCGTCACGGATACCGAACTCCGGCTCCAGCCACTCAGGGCGAGCGGCGTCGTCACCGGCGCGCTCCAGCATGGCAGCCACATTACCCAGATCCCAGGCTTGAGCCACCAACGCGGCTTTCGCTTCCGCAGGGGTTGGCGCACGGCGGATCATCTCGATAATCGGATCGATGTTCGCCAGTGCGATAGCCAGAGCTTCCAGGATATGGGCGCGATCGCGGGCTTTACGGAGTTCGAAGATGGTACGGCGAGTCACCACTTCACGACGGTGACGAACAAACGCCTGCAGAATGTCTTTCAGGTTCAGCAGTTTTGGCTGGCCTTGATGCAATGCCACCATGTTGATGCCGAAAGTGACCTGCAGTTGAGTCAACGAATACAGGTTGTTCAACACCACTTCGCCGACCGCGTCGCGTTTGATTTCAACTACGATGCGCATGCCGTCTTTGTCGGATTCGTCACGCAGAGCGCTGATGCCTTCCACGCGTTTTTCTTTGACCAGCTCGGCGATCTTCTCGATCAGACGCGCCTTGTTCACCTGATACGGGATCTCGTGAACAATGATGGTTTCGCGACCAGTTTTAGCATCGGCTTCTACTTCAGCGCGTGCGCGTAAGTAGATTTTGCCGCGCCCGGTGCGGTAAGCCTCTTCAATGCCGCGACGGCCGTTGATGATCGCCGCAGTCGGGAAGTCCGGCCCCGGGATGTGTTCCATCAGGCCTTCGATGCTGATGTTTTCATCATCGATATAGGCCAGGCAGCCGTTGATAACCTCTGACAGGTTATGCGGCGGAATGTTGGTGGCCATACCCACAGCGATGCCCGACGAGCCGTTTACGAGCAGGTTCGGGATCTTGGTTGGCATGACGGCTGGGATCTGCTCGGTGCCATCGTAGTTAGGCACGAAGTCGACGGTTTCTTTTTCCAGATCCGCCAGCAGTTCGTGAGCAATTTTGGACATGCGCACTTCGGTATAACGCATCGCCGCAGCGGAGTCGCCATCGACAGAACCGAAGTTACCCTGACCGTCCACCAGCATATAGCGCAGTGAAAACGGTTGAGCCATACGCACAATGGTGTCGTAAACCGCGCTGTCACCGTGTGGGTGATATTTACCGATTACGTCCCCAACGACACGGGCCGATTTCTTGTATGGTTTATTCCAGTCGTTACCCAATACACTCATCGCGAACAAAACGCGACGGTGCACCGGCTTCAGTCCATCACGAACATCTGGCAGCGCACGTCCGACAATTACGGACATCGCGTAGTCCAGATACGAGTTTTTCAACTCGTCTTCGATGTTTACCGGTGTGATTTCTCTGGCAAGGTCGCTCATGGAGCTGCTATCCCTCTACTAATGATTCATCTGCCCGCTGCCATAGTGGCAAAGGTGTAAAACTATATCACAAAGCACGCTTTACGGGAAAATAACCGCCGCTGTTTAACTTAAATTGTGCATATATGTGCAGTAAAAATGCATCAGCACAGACGGTGCTGCGCCGGAACATGTATAATCCGCGCAACGAGAACCAGGAGCCAAATACGCCCATGAATGCAGAATCATCCAGCCAAGCGCAAAATGTAGACCATCATGAAATCGCCAAGTTCGAGGCCGTAGCCTCACGCTGGTGGGATTTGGAAGGTGAATTCAAGCCGCTGCACCGTATCAACCCGCTGCGTCTGAACTACATCCTGCAGCGTGCCGGCGGCATTTTTGACAAAACCGTACTCGACGTTGGCTGCGGCGGCGGCATTTTGGCGGAAAGCATGGCGCGCGAAGGCGCACAGGTCACCGGGCTGGACATGGGGGCCGAACCGCTGCAGGTTGCCCGGCTGCACGCACTGGAAACCGGCGTGAATGTGACTTACATCCAGGAAACGGTAGAAAGCCATGCGCAGGCCAACCCGCAACGCTATGACGTAGTAACCTGCATGGAAATGCTGGAGCACGTTCCCGATCCGGCCTCGGTGGTACGCGCCTGCGCTCACCTGGTCAAACCGGGTGGGCACGTGTTTTTCTCCACCATTAACCGCAACACCAAAGCCTGGCTGATGGCGGTAGTCGGTGCGGAATATATTCTGAAGATGGTGCCACAGGGTACCCATGACCATAAGAAATTCATCCGCCCTTCTGAGCTGATCGGTTGGGTTGATGGCACGCCACTGCGCGAAAAGCATATGATTGGCCTGCATTACAACCCAATCACCGACCATTTCAAGCTTGGTCGCAACGTCGATGTGAACTATATGGTACATACCCAGCACGAAGGTTAAGCCTGCCAAACCGCGCCGGGACTGGCTTGCCAGTTCCGGTACGCCGATAACATTAAGATAAATACCCAATTTTTCCGCTTTCGATCAAAATCGCCGTTGTAAACAGTTTTTAAGAATATTAAATCAGATCAATATGCCGATTTTTTCTAACGTTTAATAAAGCGGCAAACGATCACGTTTTTCTGATTCTAGGGAAATTCTTATCCCGCTTATTGACAAGCTTGTCGCGCCAGTCACAGCGCGCACTGCGAAAGACAAGTCACATTTCACCCCCAAGTTATCCACAAATTAGGCCACTTTTGTTCACTTGCAAACGCCCTGTTTTCTCACTATCTTGTTACCTCACCGACATACAACCCCTATATATAGTGTTTACATACTGAGCAGAGCTACTACACTTCTGCTTAGGGGCATCATACGGACAGGTAAAACACCACATGAACCAAAGTCTGCTTGTAACTAAACGCGATGGCCGTAAAGAGCGCATCAACCTCGACAAAATCCACCGCGTCATCGATTGGGCCGCGGAAGGGTTAAACAACGTCTCGGTTTCTCAAGTAGAGTTGCGTTCCCATATTCAGTTTTATGACGGCATCAAAACTGCTGATATTCATGAAACCATCATCAAAGCTGCAGCCGATCTGATCTCGCGCGACGCGCCGGACTATCAGTATCTGGCAGCACGCCTGGCCATTTTCCACCTGCGTAAAAAAGCTTACGACCAATTCGAGCCACCGAAGTTGCTCGCTCACGTAACGCGCATGGTAGAAATGGGCAAGTACGATAAGCATCTGCTGGAAGACTACAGCTCTGAAGAGTTCGAGCAGATGGACTCCTTTATCGATCACTGGCGTGACATGAACTTCTCCTACGCGGCCGTTAAACAGCTGGAAGGGAAGTATCTGGTACAGAACCGCGTTAGCGGCGAGATCTACGAGAGCGCTCAGTTCCTGTATATCCTGGTTGCCGCGTGCCTGTTCTCCAACTACCCACGTGATACCCGTCTGGACTACGTTAAACGTTTCTACGATGCGATCTCCACCTTCAAGATTTCTCTGCCTACACCAATCATGTCCGGCGTGCGCACCCCAACCCGCCAGTTCAGCTCTTGCGTGCTGATCGAGTGCGGCGACAGCCTGGATTCCATCAACGCCACCTCCAGCGCCATTGTGAAATACGTTTCGCAACGCGCCGGCATCGGCATCAACGCCGGCCGCATCCGTGCGCTGGGCAGCCCGATCCGTGGCGGTGAAGCCTTCCATACCGGTTGTATCCCGTTCTACAAACATTTCCAAACCGCGGTGAAGTCCTGTTCCCAGGGCGGCGTGCGTGGCGGTGCGGCCACTCTGTTCTACCCAATGTGGCATCTGGAAGTTGAAAGTCTGCTGGTGCTGAAAAACAACCGCGGCGTTGAAGGCAACCGCGTGCGCCACATGGACTACGGCGTGCAATTGAACCGCCTGATGTACCAGCGCCTGATCAAGGGCCAGGACATCACCCTGTTCAGCCCGTCTGACGTCCCGGGCCTGTATGACGCATTCTTCGCCGATCAGGACGAATTCGAACGTCTGTACACCAAGTACGAACAAGACGACAGCATTCGCCAGAAGCGTGTAAAAGCGGTTGAGCTATTCTCACTGATGATGCAAGAACGCGCCTCTACCGGCCGTATCTACATCCAGAACGTTGACCATTGCAACACCCACAGCCCGTTTGATCCGCAGATCGCACCGGTACGCCAGTCCAACCTGTGCCTGGAAATCGCCCTGCCGACCAAGCCACTCGATGACGTCAACGACGAAAACGGTGAAATCGCCCTGTGTACGCTGTCCGCCTTCAACCTCGGCGCCATCGAAAGCCTGGACGATCTGGAAGAGCTGGCTACCCTGGCGGTACGTGCGCTGGATGCCCTGCTGGATTACCAGGACTACCCAATCAAAGCCGCTCATCGTGGCGCCATGGGCCGCCGCACCCTGGGTATCGGCGTAATCAACTACGCTTATTACCTGGCGAAGAACGGCGTGCGCTACTCCGATGGCAGCGCCAATGCCCTGACCCACAAGACTTTCGAAGCCATTCAGTATTACCTGCTGAAAGCCTCGAACCGTCTGGCTCAGGAACAGGGCGCCTGCCCGTGGTTCAATGAAACCACTTATTCACAGGGCATCCTGCCGATTGACACCTACAAGAAAGATCTGGATGTCATCTGCCAGGAACCTCTGCACTACGACTGGGAAACCCTGCGTAAAGAGATCAAGGAAACCGGTCTGCGCAACTCGACCCTGTCGGCGCTGATGCCTTCGGAAACCTCTTCGCAGATTTCCAATGCTACCAACGGCATTGAGCCGCCGCGCGGGCATATCAGTATTAAAGCGTCGAAAGACGGCATTCTGCGCCAGGTGGTGCCAGAGTATGAGCGTCTGAAAAACGATTACGAACTACTGTGGGAAATGCCGAACAACGACGGCTACCTACAACTGGTCGGTCTGATGCAGAAATTTATCGACCAGTCGATCTCTGCCAACACCAACTATGACCCAACCCGTTTCCCGGGCGGCAAGGTGCCAATGAAGCAGCTGTTGAAAGACCTGCTGACTACCTACAAGTTTGGTGTCAAGACACTGTACTATCAGAACACCCGCGACGGTGCCGATGATATTCAGGAAGATTTGCTGCCGGCAAAGGGCGGCGATGATGACTGCGAAAGCGGCGCCTGCAAGATCTAAAGTTTGACACAGCGGGCCGGAACTCTTCCGGCCCCTTCTAATTCAGCACGGCACTAATGGATTCAGGCTTATGGCTTACACCACATTTTCTCAAAATAAAAACAACCAGTTGCTGGAACCGATGTTCTTCGGTCAGTCGGTTAACGTTGCACGTTTCGATCAGCAAAAACATGAAATCTTCGAAAAACTGATTGAGAAGCAACTGTCCTTCTTCTGGCGTCCGGAAGAAGTTGATGTTTCCCGCGACCGTATCGACTACCAGGCGCTGCCGGAACATGAAAAACACATTTTCATCAGCAACCTGAAATATCAGACGCTGCTCGATTCGATCCAGGGCCGCAGCCCGAACGTCGCCCTGTTGCCGCTGATCTCGATCCCGGAGCTGGAAACCTGGATAGAAACCTGGTCCTTCTCTGAGACCATCCACTCGCGTTCTTACACCCATATTATCCGTAACATCGTTAACGATCCGGCGCTGGTGTTTGACGACATCGTCACCAACGAAGAGATCCTCAAGCGCGCGAAAGACATCTCCGGCTACTACGACGAGCTGATCGAGATGACCGGCTACTATCATCTGCTGGGTGAAGGCACCCATCAGGTCAACGGCAAGACAGTGACCGTTACCCTGCGTGCCCTGAAGAAACAGCTCTATCTGTGCCTGATGAGCGTTAACGCACTGGAAGCAATCCGCTTCTACGTCAGTTTTGCCTGTTCATTTGCCTTCGCGGAACGTGAACTGATGGAAGGCAATGCAAAAATCATCAAGCTGATTGCCCGTGACGAAGCGCTGCACCTGACCGGCACCCAGCATATGCTGAACCTGATGCGTTCCGGCGAAGATGACCCTGAGATGGCGGAAATCGCCGTTGAGTGTCAGCAGCAGTGCTATGACCTGTTTGTACTGGCAGCCGAGCAGGAAAAAGAGTGGGCGGAATACCTGTTCCGTGACGGCTCGATGATCGGCCTGAACAAAGACATTCTGTGCCAGTATGTGGAATACATCACCAATATCCGCATGCAGGCAGTGGGTCTCGGCCTGCCGTTCGCCACCCGCTCTAACCCGATCCCATGGATCAACGCCTGGTTAGTGTCAGACAACGTTCAGGTAGCACCGCAAGAAGTAGAAGTCAGCTCCTACCTGGTCGGCCAGATCGATTCGGAAGTACACGCCGACGACCTGAGCGACTTCGAACTCTAAGCGATGGCATCATCAATCGTCACGTTGCGTGCCTCCGGCACGCAGCTATCCTGCCCGAAAAGTGAAAGCTGCCTGCTCGACGTACTGGAACTGCACGACGTGCAGGTAGAATACCAATGTCGCTCCGGCTATTGCGGCGCCTGTCGCCTGAAATTGATAAAAGGCGAAGTGACCTATCACCAGCAGCCGCTGGCGTTTATCAACGACGGCGAGATCCTGCCCTGCTGCTGCATGCCACTGACCGATATCGAACTGGAACTGTAAAAAGTTGGGTGCCTGAAACCGCGCCTAGAGACCAGAAGGCGGGGTTTCCCCCGCCCTATGATTACCGCTTCACATCACAAGCTAACCTGATCAAAATAGTGATACTTTCCTGATAGATTGCCAGCTCACACAGTGAACCTCTTATCATCCAGATAAATACCAAAATCGTAATACATACAACAGTTAACGAGTGAAACACATGCTTTAACCGCATGCTTGCCTCCTTGCTGTGAAGGGGCTACCATAACGGTGTCTAGGCGTTAGGGCAGCCCCATTCTGATTGATAGTCAGTTTGGGGCTTTCATCTATCCGCCTTGCCACACAATGCCCAAGACGAATAGTCTCAAGCACCCGCAGCGATCGTAGCAGCCTCTCCTCAACACGATAACCCCTTATAACATTATGATTAATAAGGGATATATCACTGCCATCAAGCATTCTCTACTCGATAATTTCGACGTTCTCCAGCCAGCCGTTTTTCCCACACACGGGTCCACCGTTCAGCCAACGCCGCAGCATATCCAATGCCAGCATTGCCACCGACTCCTGCCGCAGACGCAAGCCATGGCGCGCCGCCCGGTAGCGTACCGTCTGGCCGATCCCCCCCTTCGGCGTGTGCAACGCAACGCTCACCTGGTTGCCATTCATGGCACTGACCGCCAGTGCCAGTTGCGCCCCGGTCAGTTCCGCCAGTGAACGCGCACGGGCCAGTGTGGTTTCCAGCGTTTCCACACAATGCGACGGCAGCAACTCGCCACCGGCCAGCGGTGCGCCTTCGGTCTGCAACTGCAGATTGATCAATCCGGCGCTGAACTGTTCGCTCAGCGCCAGCTTCAACCCCAACTGGTTCAAGCGTTGCGTCAGCACTGCCGGCAAGCCGATAGTCCCCTCAAACAAGGTGTTGTCACCCGCCACCTGGCGTACCCGTTCCCAGGCCTGCTCCATCGCCGCACGCTGGCTGACCGGGCCGGTCAGCTTCAGCTCAATGATCGGGCTGGAGGATCGGTAACCGAGCACCACTTCCGGCGGCAGCGGCATGCCATCGAGTTCGGCGGCCAGATCGCTTTCGGAGGTACCAAAGGTGGTTAAACGCAAACACAGCGGCGCTGCCGGCAAGGTAAAGCGCTCGCGCAGGCGCGGGACAATTTGCTGTTCGACCATCACTTTGAATTCAGAAGGGACACCGGGGGTGAAGAACATCGTGCACCGGTTCAGCTTCAACGCAAAACCACAGGCGGTACCCACCGGGTTATCGAGCATCTCGGCGTTTGCCGGGATCTGCGCCTGTTTACGGTTGGAAGCCGCCATCGGTCGACCACGTTCGGCAAAATAAGCCTCCATACGCGCCAACCATTGGGCATGTTCCACCAGTTCAACACCACAAGCGCTAGCCGCCGCCAGTGCGCTGAGATCGTCACTGGTCGGCCCCAGACCGCCGTTAACGATCAGCACATCGGCGATGTGGCTACGTTCCAGTAATGTTTCGATCAAAGAGGAGAGGCTGTCCCCCACCGTTTCGCGACCGCTCATCGGCATACCCTGCTGGAACAGATAGTCTGCCAGCCAGGCGGCATTGGTATCTATAATTTGGCCGTGCAGCACCTCATCACCAGTGCTAAGCATCTCCACCCTTAACATTGATCTCTCCCACATTTTCTGATCATTCCACTATAGAAGCCTGTAAATAAGTTTTCACTACGCATTGCCGGTTAATTTCTGTTGAGGGCACTTTTTTGCGATATCACGTGGATCACTAGCGCGTAAACATAAGATTACATATGCCGTAACGCCTGTTTGACACAAAATAATCAATCATCTATCCTGCCGCACTTAGAATGATTTACCTATAATTTTCCAAAATCTTTGGCTGGTAGAGAAAAACGTGAAGAATCGCACGCTTGGCAGTGTTTTTATCGTGGCAGGAACCACCATTGGCGCAGGGATGTTGGCGATGCCACTGGCGGCGGCCGGTGTTGGCTTTGGCGTCACGCTGGGTCTGTTGGTCGGCCTGTGGCTGTTGATGTGTTATACCGCGCTGCTGCTGGTCGAGGTTTATCAGCATGAACAGGCGGATACCGGCCTCGGTACTCTTGCAAAGCGCTATCTTGGCGGCGGCGGGCAATGGCTGACCAGTTTTAGCATGATGTTCCTGATGTATGCCCTGACTGCGGCCTATATCAGCGGTGCCGGTGAATTACTGGCGGCCAGCATCAGCCAATGGACCTCGCAGGATTTCCCTACCACCCTCGGCGTGCTGCTGTTTACTCTGGTGGCGGGCGGCGTCGTCTGCATCGGCACCCATTCGGTCGACTTATTTAACCGCATCCTGTTCAGCGCCAAAGTGGTCTTCCTGATTGTGATGCTGGGCCTGATGTTGCCAAATATCCATCAAACCAACCTGATGACCCTGCCGCTGGAGCAAGGGCTGGCGCTGTCGGCCATTCCGGTGATTTTCACTTCGTTCGGCTTCCACGGCAGCGTGCCCAGCATTGTTAACTACATGGGCGGGAATATCCGCAAACTGCGCTGGGTGTTCATTATCGGCAGCGCCATTCCGCTGGTGGCCTATATCTTCTGGCAGTTGGCGACGCTCGGCAGCATCAGCTCCACCACTTTCGTCGGCATTTTGGCGCAGCAAGCCGGCCTGAACGGTCTGCTGCAGGCGGTACGCGACGTCGTGGCGTCCCCCCATGTCGAACTGGCAGTGCACCTGTTTGCCGATCTGGCGTTAGCTACCTCGTTCCTTGGGGTTGCACTCGGGCTGTTTGATTTTCTGGCCGACCTGTTTAAACGCCAGGACAACGTGCGTGGTCGTCTGCAGACCGGCGCCATCACTTTCTTGCCACCGTTGGCTTTCGCCCTGTTCTATCCGCGTGGCTTTGTATTGGCTCTGGGGTTTGCCGCCATTGCACTGGCGGTGCTGGCGTTGTTGCTGCCGTCATTGCTGGTGTGGAAAACACGTCAGCAGCATCGGGCAAAATACCGCGTCTGGGGTGGCACACCAGCACTGGCGCTGGTATTTGTTTGCGGAATAACGGTGATTGCCATTCAGTTGGGCATTGCCAGCGGCATTCTGCCGGCGGTAGGGTAATAGATAGAACCATTAAATAAAGGGGCCGCTTGGCCCCTCAGACTGATGACAAACCTCATTCCTGCCCAGAGCGAGTAGAGGCCGATAAATAAAAATCAGGAAAATCAATTTATTGATTTTCGGCTGCTCACCATAAAGCAGGAAAAACCACGCTTTTTCCTGCTTTGTCAGCAACCTAAGGGGCCGCTTGGCCCCTTTATTGTTGGTATCAGAAGCTCAGACCGACACCAATATACGGGCCATCGACCAAGGTGTTGTCACGACGTCCGTCCTTCCCTTCCATCTTCATGTAGCGATAACCCACATCCACGCTGAGCGGGCGGAAAACATTCCAACGCAGGCCACCGCTGGCCTCGTTATACGCCTTCACGCCGCTGGTCAGCGAATCCGGGGCAAAATAGCCTTCGCCATGCAGGCTGAAGTAACGGTTGATAGCCCAGTCCAGGCCGCCACCCAACGCCAATGCGCCGCCGTCACTGCCATCTTTCGGGCTTAGATACAACGCCTTCCCACCCACAGTGGCGGTCAACGGCCCCAGCGGCACACCGAAACTCAGCCCCAGGCTACCGACGTTGCCGTCATGATCGCTGCGCGCCCAGTTGCCGGTTATTCCCAAGCCAGAATTGCCGGTATCCTGGCCGAAACCAAGGTTGGTGTAATGCTGTCCGGCCTCGCCCGACAGGCTGAGTGCACTCGCTGCACCGGTCACAAACAACATACTTGCTGCGCAGGCGACCAAAGTTTTTTTCATCATCTATCCCTCTTGCTACTTCATCCATTACGAATGATATGAATTAACCCGTAATAATACCGTCACAAGTCTATACCAAAGCGCAGCCGGTCTTTAAGTGATAAATCCTTAATTAATCAAAGAAATGTAAATTTCTGAAAGCAAAAACCCCATTCCCTGAGGTAATGACAGCGATAACTCAGACCTATTTGCCGCAGGCGTCCAATAGGTCTACAACTAGTAATGGCATTGACCCAAGTCAAGGTGACAACGCCCTGCTAGATTATGATGATGAACACTTAATTCGCCCGAGTCTTCACTCGATTGCAATACGCTAAGGAGCAAGTGATGAGCAAGAAAGGATTAACTACCGCCGCCGGTGCCCCGGTTGTCGATAATAATAACGTGATCACCGCAGGCAAACGCGGCCCGATGCTGCTGCAGGACGTCTGGTTCTTGGAAAAACTGGCTCACTTTGACCGTGAAGTGATCCCCGAGCGTCGTATGCACGCCAAGGGCTCCGGCGCCTACGGCACTTTCACCGTTACCCATGATATTACCCAGTACACCCGCGCAAAAATCTTTTCTGAAATCGGCAAGCAAACCGATATGTTCACCCGTTTCTCCACCGTAGCCGGTGAACGTGGGGCTGCCGACGCCGAGCGGGACATTCGTGGTTTCGCCATGAAGTTTTATACCGAGGAAGGCAATTGGGATCTGGTGGGCAACGATACGCCGGTATTCTATCTGCGCGATCCGTTGAAATTCCCCGATCTCAACCACGTAGTCAAACGCGATCCGCGCACCAACCTGCGTAACACAACCTACAAATGGGACTTCTTCTCGCTGTTACCGGAAAGCCTGCATCAGCTGACCATCGACTTCAGCGACCGGGGTATTCCTAAATCCTATCGCCATATGCACGGCTTCGGCAGCCACACCTTCAGCTTTATCAATGCCAACAACGAGCGCTTCTGGGTGAAGTTCCACCTCCGCAGCGAGCAGGGTATTGAAAACCTGATGGATGATGAAGCGGAAGCGATTATCGCCAAAGACCGTGAGAGCTCACAGCGCGATCTGTACGAAGCCATCGAACGGGGGGACTACCCACGCTGGAAACTGCAAATTCAGATCATGCCAGAACACGAAGCCTCTCAGACCCCCTATAACCCGTTCGATCTGACCAAGGTATGGCCGCATGGTGACTATCCGCTGATCGACGTTGGCTTCTTCGAACTGAACCGCAACCCGGAAAACTACTTCTCGGAAGTGGAACAGGTGGCGGTGAACCCAGCCAACGTGGTGCCTGGCATCAGCTTCTCGCCAGACAAAATGCTACAGGGGCGCCTGTTCTCGTACGGGGATGCGCACCGTTACCGTCTGGGGGTCAACCACCATCAGATCCCGGTTAACAGCCCAAAATGCCCGTTCCACAACTATCACCGTGACGGTGCAATGCGCGTGGATGGCAACAGCGGCAACGGAGTAACCTACGAGCCGAACAGCTTCGGTATGTTCCAAGAGCAACCGGACTTCAGCGAACCCCCGTTGAGCATTGAGGGCGCTGCCGACCACTGGAATCACCGTGAAGACGATGATTACTACAGCCAGCCACGCGCGTTGTTCAACCTGCTGAGTGCCGAAGAGCACCAACGCATGTTCACCCGCATCGCCGGTGAACTGTCGCAGGTACCGGAGCAAATCCAACGTCGTCAGGTTGAATTGTTTACCAAAGTGCACCCGAATTACGGTGCCGGCGTAGCCAAGGCGTTAGGTCTGAAATAAACTCCGCTTCAACGCTCAGGCCGCCTGAAGGCGGCCTTTTTTATTGAGCCGAAAGCTGTTCCGCCGCCCATTGCTGCACCTGACGGCGCGAGATCTTGATACCCCCGGCCTTCAACTCTTTCGGCATCGCCAACAGCGCCATTGGCCGCTGGAAATTCACCAGCCGCTCCTGCGACCAGGCCAGCAGTTCCTCCAGCGAGAGAGGCTCCTCACTGTCGATCACCGCCACCGGCCGTTGGCCAAACTCGGCATCATCGACCGGCACCACCACCACTTGTGAAATCTGCGGATGGGCCGACAATACGCGCTCAATATCCTCTGGTTGAACACCTTCACCACCGCTGAAAAACAGGTTGTCCAACCGGCCGATAATTCGCAGCTCGCCCTGCTCCATGACGCCACGATCGCGGGTATGGAACCAGCCCTGATCATCGACGATCGGCGACAAGCGTCCCTGCAGCCAGTATCCCAGCGCCAGACTCCGCCCGCGGATCCACACCTCTTCATTCACCAATTGAATTTCCCGACCTGCCAGCGGTAGCCCAACGCCTGGTCGTGCATCGGCACGCTTGGCACATACCGTGGAAGCCAGTTCCGTCAGGCCATAGCCACACCAACAGCGGATACCCACAGCCTCTGCCTGTTTGGTCAGTTCTACCGGGATCATCGCGCCCCCCAGCAGCACTTTTTTCAGCGTCAGAGCCGCCAGCGGTTGTGCCAGCAAGCGCCAGAGCTGGGTCGGCACCAAGGATGCATGAGTACAGCCCACCAGAGCATCGGCCAACGGATGCATCTCACGTACCATCAGCGCGGCCCCGGCAAGCAGCCAACGCCAGACAATGCCTTGTCCGGAAACGTGAAACAAAGGTAATGACAGCAACCAGCGATCCTGCGCCTGGAAATCCATCAACTGCAGTACGCCTTCGGCACTGGCCAAATGACCGGCGTAACTGTGCGCGACCGCTTTCGGCCTGCCGCTGGAGCCGGAGGTCAGGGTCAGGGTCGCCAACCGCTGAGGGTCCCAGAGCGGCGGATTCAGCCAGCGGGATTCGGTAGTCGGGGGATTTAAACGGATGATCCTGGCCGGCAAAGCCGGTAGTTGATCCGGGCTGAAGGCAAAATCGATATCCAGCTCGGGCAACAGCGTCGCCAACAGAGAAACGGGTAACGCCGGATTCAGCGGCAGCAGCCGCGCACCGCACTGCAACAGCGCCAGATAGGCCAACAACAGTGGGTAACTGTTCTTGCCGCACAGCGCAACGCCACAGCCCGGCTCAACCCCCTGGTGCTGAAAATTCGCCGCCAGTTTGTCCACCTGACGCCGTAACACCAGCCAACTCAACGGCTGATGGCCGACAATCAGTGCCGCCGTCTGTGGCCGTCGCTGCGCCCAATGTCGCCACGGCCAGTCATTTAACTGCGCCATAAACACGCCAGCGCTTGCTGATTCAGTAACGGCAGCTTGCTACCCGGCCAGCGCCGCAGCAATTGAGCCTGCATCAAGCTCAGCGTATCGAGCCCAGGCACGGTGGTCGGCGTCAGCCAGTGCGCAATGCGCGCCAACTGCGTCAGCCCCAGGCTGGATTCAATGCTGGAGCTGATCACCGCCGTCAACCCCACCGCATGAGCCTGCTCCACCAACGAGCGGCAACGGGTCAGGCTGCCGACCAGCGTCGGCTTAATCACTATCGCGGCCACGCCCGGTTCCGCCTGCACCACAAAATCCGCTTCACGCACGCTTTCGTCCCAGGCGATGGCAATGCCCGTCGCCTGAGCGAAATCCCGCGATTCATCACGGGTTTTGCAAGGTTCTTCCAGGAAAGCAATGCGCTCGCGCAGCGCCGGGTTGACATATTTGGCAAACCCGTCAGCTTTGGCGCGCGTCCAACTGCGGTTGGCGTCCAGCCGCAGCCTGAGATCCGGCAGAGCCTCCAACAACACGTTGACTATCATGCCGTCACGCACCGCTTCATACAACCCAACCTTCACCTTGGCGACCTTCTCACCCGGCAAAGCGGTCAATACCTCGAACAGCTCATCTGGGTCACCGGTGCACAGCGGGGCTTTTCGGTAATCAGCCTGCTGCGGCAGCCGCTGTTCCAACTCCGCCAATGCGCAGCTGGTACCAAACGCCACTGAAGGCAACGGGCTTTCGGGCACTAATCCCCCACCTTGCCAACTCTGCAGCCAGCTCAGCGCCGCCTGCTCGGCCTGCACCAGCGTTTCCTGGCTAAACTCCGGCAGCGGCGCGATCTCGCCCCAGCCTTCTTGCTCACCCTGCTGCAGATGGATCAGCAAGCCATCACGAGTTTTTAACCTCTGATTACGCAGCACCACACCAGCGTCCATAGGCAGGCTGTAACGGTAAAGGGCCGCGTTACGGGGGCTTGTATTCATTACGGATTACGCTTGAATTTGCTGAAGTCTGGCTGGCGCTTTTCGTTAAACGCGTTGCGCCCTTCCTGACCTTCGTCGGTCATGTAAAACAGCATGGTGGCATTACCCGCCAATTCCTGCAGGCCGGCCTGACCGTCGCAGTCAGCGTTCAGGGCCGCTTTCAGGCAGCGCAGCGCCATCGGGCTGTTCTGCAGCATTTCGCGGCACCAGCGCACGGTTTCTTTCTCCAGATCGGCCAAAGGCACCACGATATTGACCAGACCCATGTCCAAAGCCGCAGCGGCATCATACTGACGACACAGGAACCAGATTTCGCGCGCCTTCTTCTGACCGACGATGCGCGCCATGTAGGAAGCGCCCCAACCGCCGTCAAACGAGCCGACTTTCGGCCCGGTCTGGCCGAAAATGGCGTTGTCCGCCGCAATGGTCAGGTCACACATCATATGCAGCACGTGGCCGCCACCGATTGAATAGCCGGCCACCATCGCCACTATCGGCTTCGGACAGGTACGGATCTGGCGCTGGAAGTCGAGCACGTTCAGGTGATGTACGCCGCTGTCATCCTGATAGCCGCCGTAGTCGCCGCGGACTTTCTGATCGCCGCCGGAGCAGAAGGCTTTGTCACCGGTGCCGGTGAGGATAATAGTGCCAATGCCGTCGTCGTAACGGGCATTGGACAGCGCTTCAATCATCTCTTTTACCGTGTGCGGGCGGAAGGCGTTACGTACCTGTGGACGGTTGATGGTGATTTTAGCGATGCCGTCGCTGGACTTGTGGTACAGGATATCCTCGAAATCACCGGAGCAATCCTGCCATTCGATGGCGGCATACAATTGTTCTTCATTTGGATAGAGCATATTCGGTTCCTTTAACCAGGGTTATCGAGAAAATTGCGCAGCTCGACGGCGAAGTCCTGCGGATTGGCCAGGTGCGAGTTATGCCCGGCCTGCGGCACGATGCGTAACGGCAGCCCGGCGTCGCGCGCCAGCTGTTGAAATTTGTGATCGTCAGCGCCACATAGCACCACCAGCGGCACCGCCAGTTGTTGCAGTTGCGGGGCAAGATAAGGCTGTCTGCCCAGCGAAGTGGCTTCCAGCATGTCCGCCACGGCCGCGCCGCTGTTGTCAGAACGGGCGTCGATCAGCGCATCGCGGTGTACCACGCTGAGATTGGCGAACACCGGTTGTTGATACCAGTCGGCCAGCACCTCGGCGAGAGGTTCACTGCGAAAACGCTCGGCCCAGGCCACATCATGCGCCAGCCGCTGTTCGCGCAGTGCTGCGTCGGCCAGCCCCGGATTGCCGCCTTCAATAATCACTCCCTGCAGGCCCCGGTTTTCACCGTAGCAGGCGTGATACATGGCAATGCGCCCGCCGAGCGAATAACCCACCAGCCAATAGCGCTCGATATTGTGCATCTGCAATGTCGCGCTGATCTGCGCACTGATATCGTCAAAGTGGGTACAGCTGACCGCAACCGAATCACCGTGACCGGGCAGGTCAATTGCCAACGACGGCCATTCAGGGCAGCGAGTAGCGATCACTCGCCATTCATTATTATTACCCAGCAAACCGTGTAACCAGATTAGCCACGGCCGATCGGCCTCACCCTGCTGCAATACTTTTGTTGCCAGCATCATTGCTCCGCCATCTGTTGCACCAGATGCTGCAGCGTTTGTGCGCCATCACTCGGCGGCACCTGCAGCTCAATCAACGTGGCGCCACTGTGGCGCCAGCCCTGTTCCACCGCCTGCAACAGCTGCCCCCAATTTTCCGGGCAAGCGTAAGCCAGCTTGAACATCGCTGCCGCATGGCTGAACTCCACGTCCTGCGGCATGCAGTAGAACCGTTGCCGATCTTCTTCCGGCGTTGGTAACAGTGAAAAAATCTGACCGCCGTTGTTATTAACCACAATCAGCACCGTCGGCGCTGAACATTGGCGTAGCAACGCCAGCGCATTCAGGTCATACAGTGCGGATAAATCCCCCACCACCGCCAATGTCGGTTTGGCTGTCGCCCGCTGTACGCCTGCGGCAGTGGAAATCAGACCGTCGATGCCGCTGGCACCGCGGTTGCTGAATACCGGATAACCGGTCGGCAAGCGGGTCAACGCATCAATCAGCCGTACGATCAGGCTATTACCGAGGAACAGTTGGCCGTTTTCCGGCAGCAGTTCCGGCAGGCGATGCGCCAACTGCGCCTCACCAAAACGGTTAACCAAATGGCCGGAGACGGCATCCAGTGCGTTGCCCGCCAGCGTCGTCAACTCATCGGCCCACGGGGTACGCGGCTGTGCCGGGTGCAGTTCAAGCCACTGAGCCACGCTGGCACGAACGCGACGTCCACGATGTTGCGCCGGATCGAGCCGTCCCGGTAATTCATCGATTAGCCAATACTCTTGCGGCTGGCACTGCTCTTGCCACTGCAGTAGGCGCTTGCCGGTCAGGCTGCTGCCGAACTGCACCACCAACTGCGCATCATCCAGCAGCTTTTGCGCCTGCGGCTGAGCCAGCCATAAATCGGCGCAGGGCAACGGCTGTCCGGTCTGAGACAGCACGTCGCCAATCAGCGGCCAACCGAGCAGTTCGGCCCATTGGGCCAGTTGCTCGCCCTCTTGCGCGCTCATGCGCCCCGCTACTATCACGCCGCGCTTTTGCCGCCAGAAGAACCAGTCCGGTTGTTTGAGCACCTGGTGTGGATCCATTTCACGCAGCCAAGGGTGGCTGCCTTGCCACCAGTCGCCGAGCGTCGCCGACCAGTCGGCATACTGTTGCTCATCACCGCCGTACAAGGGTTCGGCAAACGGACAGTTAATATGCAATGCCCCATGCTGCAGGCGCGCCATTGCGCTGTCGACGGTTGATACCAGCCAACTGGCGGGGATATCCGTCGTCGGCCGCGGCAGATCAATACTCAACGTCGGGTGACTGGCATACAGGCCATTTTGGCGGATCGCCTGATTGGCACCGCAGTCGATCAGTTCTGGCGGACGGTCGGCGGTCAGAAACACCAGCCGTTCACCGGTCAGCCCGGCTTCGATCAAAGAAGGGTAAAGGTTGGCGGCGGCGGTGCCGGAAGTGACGATCACCGCCACCGGCTCGCGCGACGCCTTCGCCAGGCCTAGTGCCAAATGGCCCAGCCCGCGTTCATCAAAATGGGTATGGCAGATAAAAGACTTGTTAGCCGCCGCAGCCAGCGTCAGCGGCGTAGAACGCGATCCCGGAGCGATACAGACATGCCGTACTCCATGGCGAGCCAGCGCTTCCAACAGCAACGCCGCCCACCGGCGATTAAAAACACTTGTCGACATAATTCGCTCACAAGTCGGTTAACTGAATCCGCCTCTCGCACCCGCCTGGCAGCGGCACGCCGAGAGTGATGTTCTGCATTATATGAGTAGTTATCTTTACGATTTTTGCGCCAGCGCAAAAACGCCGTATATCCCGGTGACTTTATGGTAGACAATTAATTGATTTAGAACAAAAAATAAACATAAAAATCACAAGCAGTTTACACCCGCCGCTTCATTCACTCAATAAATCCGGAGCATATGCAGGGAAATTCAACGCAATGGTTCTGGCAGCAATAAAGTCAGCAGCCCGGCGGCCTTGTTTTCGATTTCCTGCCACTCTGCCGCCGCGTCAGAACCGGCCACAATGCCGGCTCCGGCATACAGGCGTAATTCCTGGTCGTCAATTTGCGCGCAGCGCAGCGCTACACAAAACTCAGTGCGAGAGGAGGACAGATAGCCGGCAGACCCGGCGTACCAGCCACGGGGGAAAGGCTCATGTTGCAGGATAAACTCACGCGCCGCCTGACGCGGCAATCCGGCCACCGCCGCCGTAGGCTGCAACCGTTGCAGGCAATCGGCATCGTCGTTATCGTTGAGCCGGCCTTCAATGCGCCGCCGCAAATGCTGCACCTTACGCAAGCGCACCACTTCGGGCGGCAACACATCCACCGCATCGGCACCACCTTGCAGACGCTGGCAGATATCATCCACCACCAGCAGATTCTCATGCTGATTCTTGCCGTCCTGCAGTAGCCATTGCGCCAGCGCCTGGGCTTGCTGTCGGTCGGGATGATTGGCGACGGTGCCCGCCAGCGCTTCGGTCAGCAGACGATGGTCATTTCGCAGATACAGTCTTTCCGGACTGGAACCGAGGAAGGCGCTGTGCGCATCAAAGCGCAGCATATAGTGATAGCAGCGATGATTGACCCGGCGGCTGGCATCCATCATCGCCGGTGCCGACAGTGGGCCATCCAGAGCCAGTAAGGTACTGCGCGCCAGCACTACTTTTTCCATCTGCCGCCCGTTGATGGCCTCTAAGGCCTCACACAGCATGGCCTCCCACCCGGCGCGATCCGGTTGATGTTGTATCCGACTCACCTGCGCCTTTAATGGCGCGATCGGCTGGGCCATCGACAGTTGTTCTAGCCAGCGGCCGGCCAACGCCGCATCGTCGCGCAACGAACTCTCGGAAAACAGATTCAGCGTTAATTGTGTCTCACCGTCACGGCTGAGGATTTCCAGACGCGGCAAAAATAAATATGCCGCGCCGTCAAAAGCATTCAGCCCCCATACCCGCGCGCCCTGATGTGCCCTGAGAAAGGCCAGCGCCTGCTGTGGCCGAGTAAACCGCCGCAGCGCACCGCACACGGCGACCTCTTCATGCCCATCGCGGTGATGCCAGTAAAACTGTGGGAATGCCGGTTGCACCGCCAGCCATTCCAGCAAGTTGGCGGCTAACGATGCCGGAACGGGAAGTGAAACCTGGCGGAAACCACCCTCAGAGGGCAAAGGTTGCTCAAGCTGCCGGCGTAACCGCCTCAGCAATGGCGAAAGTTGTTCCACGACCACCTCAATAACCAAGCTTAATGTAGGGAATTATACGGCAAATCAAAGCACAGCGGCGGAAAAATAGCGTCACTAATCAACACCCCGGCGAAAAATAGTTTATTAAATCTAAACAATTAGTTCAAAAAACGCCAGGTACAGCATTGTGCGGCTATACTGAAAAGGCATGTTCCTGCCTGCTAAAAACCCACGCCAGATCTGCCCGGCGCAAAAAACAGGATATTCACGATCTCCCAGCGGTTACACCGGCTGCCCTTTGGGTCAGATGTAAGGAGCCTTTTTTTGAAAGAAATATTAATCAATTGGTTAAAAAAGAAACGCAAAACAACCAAAGTAAATTCGTTGCCTGTCCGGCGTGCCAAAGGTGAGCCGGAACCGACAGTTGACACCATCAAGGCCGAGCTGTTTTCTGTCGACCAAATGGAGCGTTATGGCCACCGCCTGGCACGTTCACACAAGCTGGCGACACGCAAAACTCCCTACTATTTGCTGAAGCGGCTGGACGATAACGAACGCGTTCTGGCGGAAAGTTGCCATCAGCTCAGCAACGGCAAGAAAGCCAGCATGACGCCGGCCGGCGAATGGCTGCTGGACAACTACTATCTGATCGAAGAACAAATCCGCGTTGTACGCCATCATCTGCCTAAAACCTTCGGTCGTGGTCTGCCCCAACTGGGCACGCCACATAACTGTCCGCGCATCTATGACATTGCCGCCGAAGCCATAGCCCACGGAGATGGCCGCTGGGACGCCGAAAGCCTTACGCGCTATATCGCCGCCTATCAAAAAGAAGCCAATTTGACGCTGGGCGAGCTTTGGGCACTGCCCGGCATGCTACGCCTGGCGTTGATTGAAAACCTGCGACGCGTCAGCATTGAGGTGGCTCAAGCCCAACAGGAGCGTAACCTGGCCGACAGCTGGGTGACTAAAATGCTGGAGGCAGCGGAGAACGATCCGGCCAACCTGATCGTGGTGATTGCCGATATGGCGCGCTCCAATCCCCCACGCACCAGCGCCTTTGTCGCGGAACTGGTTCGTCGCCTGCATGGCCACGGCACCATGCTGGCGCTGCCGCTCACCTGGGTCGAGCAACGTCTGGCAGAGGTCAGTCTGACGTCGGATGAATTGATCTACCGTTTTAACCAACAGCTCGCCGTCAGCCAATTGTCGGTCAGCAACAGCATTTCCGGCCTGCGCCAGCTCAGCGAAATGGACTGGGCCGAGTTTGTCGAAACCATGAGCCAGGTAGAGCAAACCCTGCGTCAGGATCCGGCCGGCGTTTACCCGTTGATGCACTTCCACACCCGCGACAATTATCGCCACGTGATTGAGATGCTAGCGCGGCACTGCCCGCACAATGAGGTGCAGGTCGCCCAGCAGGTACTGAATATGGTGCGCGTGGCGGCAGAAATTCCGTCCAGCGATCCCCGCTGCAACCACATCGGTTACTACCTGATTGACGATGGCCGCCCGGAGCTGGAGCAGCAGCTTGACGTACGTCTGGGCCGAATTACCCGGCTGCGCCATGCGTTAAGTCAGGCTCCCCTGCTCTCCTGGCTCGGCAGCCTGAGCCTGATTACTACCGCCTGCTGTGCAGAACTGCTGCGCCACGCTTACAACACCGGCATCAGTTGGGGACTGGCGCTGTTGTTTTTCCCCATGGCGATCGTCATCAGTCAATTCGTACTCAACCTGCTCAGCGAGGTCACAACCCGCAGCCGCACACCGCAGCCGTTGCCCAGGCTCGACTTCTCCTGCGGTATTCCCGCCGAATTCCGTACTCTGGTGGCAATACCGACGTTAATCGACAGCAAAAGTGGCATTGATAAGTTAATCAATGCCCTTGAGGTTTGTTATCTGGGCAACGCGATGAAACACCTGCACTTTGCCCTGCTTACCGACTTTATCGATGCCCCCCAGCAGCAGCATGCCGATGACGTTGCCCTGCTCGATTATGCCAGCCAACGGATGATGGCATTGAACGCACGCTACCCCTGCGAAGGCCCAAGCCACTTTTTCCTGTTTCACCGCAACCGCGAATGGAACGAAAAACAGGACGTGTGGATGGGGCTGGAGCGTAAACGCGGCAAACTGAACGCGCTGAACGACTGGCTGCGCAACCGCGGCAACGCCTTCTGTACCCAGATTGGCGACGGGCTGGAGGTGCTGAAAAACGTCAAATACGTCATTACCCTGGACAGCGATACCGTCCTGCCGCGGGAAAGCGCTCACCAGTTAATCGCCGCCATGGCGCATCCGCTCAATCAGCCGCAGTATGACGCCCGTCTGCAGCGGGTGGTGGAAGGCTACGCCATCCTGCAACCGCGCATGGCCGAAGAGATCCCAAGCTATGGGCAAGGTCGCTATGCCGCACTGTGCAGCAGCACGCCGGGTAATGACCCCTATACCCTGATGGCGTCGGATATCTATCAGGATTTATTTGGCGAAGGCTCGTTTATTGGCAAGGGCATCTACGACGTGGATGTGTTCTCGCACAGCATGAAGGGCACCTGCCCGGCAAACCTGGTACTGAGCCACGACCTGCTCGAAGGTTGCTACGCCCGCTCAGGCCTGTTGAGTGACGTCCTGTTGTACGAACAGTATCCCTGTAACTATCTGGTGGATGTCGCACGCCGTACCCGCTGGATCCGTGGGGACTGGCAACTGCTCAACTGGCTGCTGCCACGGGTGAAAACCGCCGACGGCACCCGCACCGCCAATCCACTGAGTACCCTGTCGCGCTGGAAACTGTTCGATAACCTGCGCCGCAGCCTGACGGCATCCAGCCTGTTACTGTTGCTGTTTTGCGGTTTCGTCTGGCTGCCGAATACCCGCTATTGGCTGGCGGTGTTCGCCATTATTCTGCTGCTCCCCACCCTGCTGGCACTGCTGCAAGATATTGTGCGTAAACCACCGCGCAGACCCTTTCTGCAGCACCTGCGGCTGGCGCTGAACGGCTCGCTGCACCGCTTGGCACAGGTTGGGCTGCGGCTGGCGACGTTACCGCATGAAACGCTGTACAGCCTAAAAGCGATTATGGTCACCCTCTGGCGGCTACTGGTCACTAAACGCAATCTGCAAGAGTGGGCCAGCTACGATCAATCCAAAGCCCGTCAACAGGTCACGCTGCAAAACTTCTACCGCGCCATGTGGATTAACCCAGTGACGGGCCTGACGTTACTGTTTTTCACCGTTCTGCATAACCCGATGGCACTGGTTATAACGCTGCCCCTTGCCGCCCTGTGGATCCTGGCTCCCTTGCTGCTGTACTACCTCAGCCACGAACCGCAGCGCAGTCAAACCGCAATTAATGACGAACAGCGGCGCTTCCTGCGTCATACCAGCCGCCAGACCTGGGACTTCTTCAATACCTTCGTCAACCAGCAGGAGAACTGGCTGCCACCGGATAACTATCAGGAGGTACCAGAACCGGTGGTGGCGCACCGGACGTCACCAACCAATATCGGGCTGTCGCTATTGGCCAACCTCACCGCCTATGACTTCGGCTATCTGACGCTCAGTGAAGCGCTGCGGCGCATCGAGTTGACGCTCAATACTCTGGACCGCATGGAACATTATCGCGGCCATTTATACAACTGGTATGACACCCGCACGCTGGAGCCGCTGACTCCGCGTTATATCTCCAGCGTCGACAGCGGCAACCTGGCCGGCCATCTGCTGACGCTCAGCGCCGGCCTGCCGGCTTTGGCCCAAAAACCGGTCATTGACCCGCAACGGATACTGGCCGGGCTGGGCGACAGCCTGCAATTGCTGGAGCAACACTGGGGTGACGCCGCACCGAAAAACCTGCCTAAACTGCGCAACCATTGGGAGCAGGCGCGCCACTGCCATCCCGTCGCGCTGCTGGCAGAGCTGAATGCCATGCGCAATTACAGCAATGGACTGCAGGAACCGGCGCTGAATCACGATGAGGAAACCCGGCGTTGGGCCGGTGCGCTGCATCAACAGCTCAACGAACTTTGTAGCGAATGGGCACAGTGGTTTGGCTGGCTGAGCGATGGACAGTCAGAGCTGGAGCAGGTGCCCAGTCTGCACTGGTTGACTAATCCACCGGTTTCATTGGCCCTGTCGGTCGATCAACAGGGCAAGCTTGACACAGCGACTGCACTGGCACAGGAACGACTGACCCAGTTGCACAGTCTGCAGCAACGGCTGGAAAAAATGGCGCAAATGGACTTCCACTTCCTGTACGACGAATCGACCCACTTGCTGACCGTCGGCTTTAACTGCGATCAAAACCGCATGGACGAAAGTAAGTACGATTTGCTGGCCTCAGAAATCCGCCTGACCAACTATGTCGCCATAGCGACCAACCAGGTTCCCCAACGCAGTTGGTTTGCGCTTGGCCGCCTGTTCACCCTGATCGACCATAAAGCAGCACTGATGTCGTGGAGCGGGTCGATGTTTGAATACCTGATGCCACAGTTGGTGATGCCCGCCTACCCTGACTCGCTGCTGGTACAAATGTGCCGGGCAGCGGTGGAACGACAGATTGCCTGGGGCAAGGAGCGCGGCGTGCCCTGGGGCATCTCCGAATCCGGCTATTTTGGCTTCGATGCCGATCAAAACTATCAATACCACGCCTTTGGCGTGCCAGGACTAGGCCTGAGGCGCGGGTTGGGTGACGATATGGTGGTCGCCCCTTACGCTACGGTGATGGCGCTGATTGTTGACCCGGAAGCTGCCTGCAATAACCTGGTCACGCTGGAGCAAAATGGCGCCAAAGGCCGTTACGGTTTCTACGAAGCGCTGGATTACACCACCGCTCGCCTCAGCCGTGGCCAGCTGTACGTGATTATCCGTTCTTATATGGCGCACCATCAGGGCATGAGCTTCCTGGCCCTGTCGCACCTGCTGTTGGATGCGCCGATGGTCTCGCGCTTTGCCGACTATCCGGCGTTCCAGTCGGCACGTTTGCTACTGCAGGAACGGGTGCCGGATGCGGTTGAGCTGTACAGCGCCCGCCGCCACTTCGAAACGCACGAAGGCACCATCACCCCGGCCAGCTTCGCCGCACGCGAATTTAACCGGGTGGACACGCCGATCCCGGAAGTGCAGCTACTGTCCAACGTCAATTATCACCTGATGTTGACCCAGGCCGGCGGCAGCTACAGCCGCTGGCAAAACCTGGCGCTGACCCGCTGGCGCGAAGATGCAACCTGTGATAATTGGGGGGCATTCTGCTACCTGCGCGATCCGCAAACTGGCGAGGTATGGAGTAATACCTGGCAACCGATAGGAGGGGCTGCCAAGGGCTACAGCGCCGTGTTCAATGATGCCGGCGCCGAATTCCAGCGCCAGCAGGGGGCGCTGTCGGTGAAAACACAGATCGTGGTCTCACCGGAAGATGATATCGAGCTGCGTAGGATGACGTTGCTCAATCGCGGTAAACAACCGCGTACCATCGAAATCACCAGCTATGCCGAAGTGGTGCTGGCACCGGCGGGTAACGATCTGGCTCATCCGGCGTTCAGCAATCTGTTTGTACAAACCGAACTGCTACCGGATCAGGACGCCATTTTATGCCACCGCCGCCCGCGTGAACCCAAGGAAAAATGCCCGTGGTTACTGCATATGATGACGGTACAGGGACGTTCCAGCCAAACGTCGTTTGAAACCGATCGCGCCAGGTTTATCGGTCGTGGCCGCACCCCGGCCAACCCACAGGCGCTGTATCAAAACACGCCGCTGAGCAACAGCGCCGGGCCGGTCATTGATCCTATCATCGCTATTCGCCAACGCGTGGTGCTGGAGCCAAATGTCCCGCTGACACTGGATATCTTCTACGGTGTCAGTGAGGACCGCGCCAGCGGCCTGGCGATGCTGGAAAAATACCGCGACCGTCATCTGGCGGATCGCGTGTTTGAACTGGCCTGGTCACACAGCCAGGTAGTACTGCGTCAACTGAACGCCAATGAGGAAGATGCCAACCTGTTCAACCGTCTGGCCAGCGCGGTAGTGTTCCCGGCACAGGAAATGCGCGCCGCCAGTAACGAGATCGTCCAGAACCGTCGTGGCCAGTCAGGGTTGTGGGGACACTCGATCTCCGGCGATCTGCCAATTGTGTTGCTGACCGTCACCGACGGCGAAAATATCGAGCTGGTTCAACAGTTGATCCAGGCACACAATTACTGGCGCCTGAAAGGCCTGCAGGTCGATTTGGTGATCCTTAACGAAGATGTCGGCGGCTACCGCCAGGAACTGCAGAACCAGATAATGGGCCTGATCGCCGCCGGCATGGAATCCACCCAAACCGACAAGCCCGGCGGTATCTTCGTACGCACCAGCGAGCATATGTCGCCGGAAGATCACCGGCTGCTGCTCAGCGTGGCACGAATTTATCTCGACGATCGGCGCGGCGGACTAACCGAACAGCTCAACCAACGCCTGCAACTGCCGCAGGTTCTGCAACAACCGCTGTCGCCGGTCACCGCCTCGTCGAAACTGGCAACGGTAGATAATCTGCCGCGTAACCTGCATTCGCCGCAGTTGCCCGCCATCGACGCCCTGCAGTTCTATAACGGCCTAGGCGGCTTCTCGGAAGATGGCCGTGAATACGTCATTGCGATGAACGAAAGCAAAATCACCCCGGCCCCCTGGTCAAACGTGATGGCCAACCCGATGTTCGGCTCGGTAATTTCGGAAAGCGGACAGGCATACACCTGGTATGAAAACGCCCACGAATACCGACTGACTCCGTGGGATAACGATCCTGTCTGTGACCGCAGCGGGGAAGCCTTTTATTTACGTGACGAAGAGAATGGTCACTTCTGGTCACCGACACCGCTGCCTGCCCGTGGCCGCGGCCACTATCTGACCCGTCACGGTTTCGGTTATAGCGTGTTCGATCACCGCGAGAATGGCATCGACAGCCAGTTCAAGGTGCTGGTGGCCAAAGAGGCACCGGTAAAACTGTTCCTGCTGACGCTGACCAATACTTCCGGACGCACACGCAAGCTGTCGGCCACCGGCTATGTGGAATTTATCCTCGGCGATCTGCGGCAGAAATCGGCCATGCACATCGTCACCCAGGCGGCTACCCTCGATATCGGCTGCGGCATCCTGGCCACCAACCACTACGGTAGCAGCGGATCGGAACGAACGGCTTTCTTCGGCGTAACCGGTGTGCACTGTTCTGTCAGTGGCGATCGGCGTGAATTCATTGGCCGCAACGGAACCTTAACCAATCCGGCGGTGCTGAAGCTGCGACGGCTGTCCGGCAAGACCGGCGCGGGCATGGATCCTTGCGGTGCGGTTCAGTCAGCCATCAGCCTGATCGACGGCGATCAGCGCAGCTTTGTCTTCGCTCTGGGCCTTGGACAAAACGCCGATGAAGCCGAAACGTTGCTGCAAAAATACCTGCGGGAAGACAGCCTGCAGGATGAACTGCAGCAGGTCGCGGCACACTGGGACGCTATTCTCAACAAGGTGCAAATAACCACGCCACAGCCGGCCGTCAACCTGCTGGCCAACGGCTGGTTGCTGTACCAGACCCTCTCGTGCCGCATTCAGGCACGCAGCGGTTACTATCAATCCGGCGGGGCCTTTGGCTTCCGCGATCAATTGCAGGATACGCTGGCGCTGACCCATGCCGCCCCCGAACGCCTGCGGGAACAGATCCTGCTGTGCGCCTCACGCCAGTTTATCGAAGGCGACGTACAGCACTGGTGGCATCCGCCGCAGGGCAATGGCGTGCGCACGCGCTGTTCGGATGACTATCTGTGGTTGCCGCTGGCGATTTGTCACTACCTGGACGCCACTGACGATGAAGCCATTCTGGAAGAACTGGTGGGCTATCTGGAGGCACGCAAACTGGCACCGGGCGAGGAGTCCTCTTACGAACAACCGGCGCCAAGCGCGATACAGGAGACTCTGTACCAGCATGGCGTGCGGGCGTTGAAACACGGGCTGACCTTTGGTGAACATGGCCTGCCGCTGATGGGAGCCGGTGACTGGAACGACGGCATGAATATGGTCGGCCTGGAGGGCCGCGGTGAGAGCGTGTGGCTGGGGTTCTTCCTGTTCCATATTCTGCAGCGCTACGGCGAACTGGCGCAGCGTCGCAACGATACCGGGCTGGCCGCACAGTGCCGTCAACAGGCCGCCACCTTGCGCGAAAACCTGCGCAATCACGCCTGGGATGGCGAGTGGTACCTCCGGGGTTATTTCGACAGTGGGGAACCACTGGGTTCCCATGAATCGACAGAGTGCCGCATCGATGCCATCGCCCAAAGTTGGTCGGTGCTGTCCGGCGCCGGTGATGAGCCACGCAGCCTGCAGGCGATGCAATCGCTGGATAAACATCTGGTCGACGACCAGGCCGGGTTGATCAAACTGCTGACGCCGCCGTTTGACGGCAACGGCCCGAATCCGGGCTATATCCGTGGCTATCTGCCCGGCGTGCGCGAGAACGGCGGCCAGTATACCCACGGCGCGGTTTGGGCAGTGATGGCCTTTGCCGAGATGGGTAATATTGAACGTGCCTGGGAGTTGATGGCGTTGATCAACCCGATCAACCACAGCCTGGACAGCACCGCCGCCGAACGCTACAAGGTCGAGCCTTACGTGGTTACCGCCGATATTTACGCGGTGGCACCCCATGTTGGCCGTGGCGGCTGGAGTTGGTATACCGGCTCCGCCGGCTGGATGTATCGGCTGATCGTCGAGTCACTGCTGGGGTTGAAACGCCATGGCAGCAGACTGACCGTAAACACCCGTCTGCCGGCGGACTGGCCGCAGGTGACACTGAATTATCGGGAAGGCGGCAGCGAGTATCAACTAACCGTCCGTCAGGGTCAGGGAGTGGCCCAGGTGGCTATCGACGGTGAAATACAGCCGGAGGCGGTGATAACGCTGGTAGACGATGGAAAAACCCATCAGGTGGAGGTGACGCTGGGTCAATAAACATCGGGGCGCGGCAGTGGCCGCGCCCAACTTCCAGGGAGCTTATTTACGTGACAGCAGCAAGCCCATCACCAGACCGACCGTCGCACCAATACCGACGCTGTGCCATGGGTTTTCACGCACGTAACCGTCGGTGCGGCACACCGCGCCCTTGGCTCGCGCATAGTAGGACTCGGTAGTATCAGCCAGTCGCGACTTGACCTCACTCAATGCCTCTTCGGCATGTGACTTGATGTCGAGATAGGCCTGATCGGCGCGATCGCCGGAGTACTTCAACACTTCTTCCAGCGTGTCGCTCAGCATTCTCAGATCGTCATCGAGCGTGGTTTGATCCCTATCCGTATTTCTCGCCATGTTAAGTTCTCCGTGTTTAAAAATGATACGGTCCTTAACTATAGACAAGGATCGCCGCTCTTCGCCATCAGACTATTGGCTAAAATCAGAACACCAGTTGCACTTTGGCCGCCTGACTCTTGTCACCGGCAAAGGCCAACGCCTGCGCCAGTTGCTGGTTATCAAACTCGGCAGAAAGCAGCGGCAGTGGATTGACTGTCCCTTCCGCCAACCAGGCCACCGCCAAATCAAATTCTTCAACAAAACGGAACGAGCCCAGTAAGTTCAACTCTTTGGCGATCAGCAACATCAACGGGAAATCCGGGAAACTGCCACCCATCCCGACCTGCACGACAGTGCCCCTGGCACGGGTGACTTCCAGACAGCGCTGCAACGACGACGGATGGCCGGAGACTTCAAAAACGATATCAAAGTACCCCTTTTCCTGCTGATAGAAACTAAAGTCGTCATTACCGGCATGCAGACAACGGGAGCACATTATCCAACTGCTGGCCTACCCGAGCGCCGGGTTGATCCTCACCGATTCCGAGCACACCCTGCGGGCGGAAAAATACCTGGCGGCAGCTAAAATCCCGGTGGCGCAGGTGATGGATCTTGAAGGGCCCGAGGGGCGGATCGCCGTAGGGTTTGATAACTATCAGGCGGGTTTTGACATGACCGAAGCGCTGCTCGCCAGCGGTAAACGCCAGGTGGTTTACTTTGGCGCCATGTCCGACGCACGCGACACCAAACGTTTCCAGGGCTATTGTCGGGCGATGGAAAATCAGGGACTGACACCACGGCAAATCACGTCTCGTCGGTCTCGGTCGGCTCCGACATGCTGGCGATGGCCCGCCAGCTCTACCCCGACCTGGACGGTATCTTGTGTACCAATGACGATCTGGCGGTTGGCGTGCTGCAGGCGTGTCTGCGGCTCGGCTTGAAGGTGCCACAGGACATTGCCCTGTCAGGTTTTCACGGTCTGGATATTGGCAAGGCCACCACGCCGGGCATCGCCAGCGTGATCACCCCAAGGTTTGATATGGGCAAAGTCGCCACAGAGATTTTACTCAAACGGATTAAAGGGGTGCCGTGCATCGAGCGCGTTGACCTGCACTACCGCATTTCACTCGGCGGCACCATTTAAATCAGCGGTTAACATGCTCGGTAACAGCACCCGTTTGTTTGGGTTTCTCATTGCGTGCCGCCAGCCAAAGACCGCTGTTTTTCATCGCGTAGCCGAACACCAATCCCACCACCAGGGACAGGGTCACCAGCGGCCAGTCGCCACCACCGGCAAAGGTGGCACAGGCGCCAATAAAGGTACCGGGCACAAACCCCAGCCACTGCTGTTTTGCCTGAATGCACATCAGGAAAGCCACGGCACCAGTCAGCAGGTAACCGAGGATGCTCAAGCCAGGGGCCAACTCGCTGCCGTGAATAATCACCATTGCCCAAAATACCCCGCTGCCGCAGGTCAACAAGCTTATCAACAACCCTTTCAACCCACCCTGCGGGCAAGCAAAATAGGCCGTACAGCCGAGGAAACCGGCCCAGCTAATCAAGCCCAGGCTGACGGCTACCCAACCCCAAACGCCGGAGAGGATCCCGGTTGTCACAGCAATGGCAAAGATAACGTTCATAAACCGACCCGCAGCAGAGAAAGCGCGCAGTTTACTCGAAAACAGGCATTTTTATGTGATAAATCTCACATAAAATATGTAATGAGAAAATTGAGAATTACATTAATGTGGAATTTGTCACAAAAAAAACCAGCGTGGCAAGCACGCTGGAAATGACACACAACAACACCAGGGAAATCGGCTCGCTACATTGCGCAGCGAGAACATATTTATTTCAACGTTCAGTCAGCAAAACTTCAGCTTAAAAGAACAACAATATTTCAGCGCGGGAAGCCCACACGGGTCACCATAAAGCTCAAAATCAGGCACACCACGGCACTGACCATAAATAACAGGTTGACCGCCAGATGCAGGCTGGCATGGTCGATCACTACCCCCAACAGGATAGGTACCCAGTTGGCGATATAAGCAATAACATAAAATAGCGAAATCAGTCTCGCATGGCTGGCCTTTGGCGAAATCAGATTCACTAACGTAGCGCTACCGACAAAAATTGCCCCGTAGGCGTAACCTGCAATCACCATACCGGCACTGGCCAGAGCCAACGAGTGAATTTGAATCGCTTCGGCGAACACCACCACCGACAACGCCTGTGCCAGACAGCCAAACATCAGCGAATGGCGCGCATTAACGCGACGACTCAGGATTTGGCTGATACCGGCGATCACCAGGTAAACCGCAATCACGTAACCATAAATACCACGGCTATGCATGCCCAACAGCTTTTCCGACACGCTGGGGCCAATCGCCAAAATGCTGGCAGCCACCGCCCAACAGATAAACAAGGCACCAGCACACAGGAAGAACTTGCCACCGGTCGCACGCAGTCCTTCAGCCAATGAACTTTTTTCCGCTACGCTATCAGCCGCCGTCGCCCCACTTAACGGCGCGACCACAACATCAACCGGCCATTTCAGCATAACGCCCAGCGCGGCCACTGCCGCCACCGCCATAATGATAATGAACGGCAGCGAAGTGGTATGGAACCCGGTTTGCAGCGCCACACCGCTGAAAATCGGCCCCAACGCCAGACCGGTGGTAAATGACAGCGTGGCAATCAGCGCCGCATTTTTACCGCCGTCTTTCGGCCCAAAACGTACCAGCGCAATATTGGCCGCTCCGGTTAATGCCCCGGTGCCGATCCCGGCCAGCAAACGCGCCATAAACATCATCAGAAACGAATCGGCCATCGAGAACAGCAAAGCCCCGGCCAGCACCACCAGCAACGCTGGCACAATCATGCTGCGCAGGTCTTTGACCTTGCCGGCCATGTTGCCCACGCCGAACAGAGAGATAAGTACGCCGGCGGCATAGGCGCCATAAATGACTGTCAGGCTGACCGAGCTTAACGCCAACTCATGTTGATAAAGCGGATAAAGCGGCGTCGGCGCACTGCTGTTGAGCAATGCAGACATTAATGCCAGCGCTAAAAACAGCAGAATGGCAAAATGCGACGTGCCCGAATTCGCTTTAGCCGCTTCATCAACAGCTACACCTTCAGACATTTTTCTCTCCCGAAACAATCTGGATAAACGCTAAGCCCTGAAACCAAACTCATCAGGAAACGCGGCTATCATACCTTTCGGGTATAACCGTCAAAATAGCCAAGAATGCATCATAGTGATTCATTAATGCATTCTATTGAATGCAGAATTACACGGCTTCAGCCTTGGCGACCTTCGCCGGAGCGCGTTTCAAAATAGCCAGCGCGCCGGAAAGAATAATCAGCGCCATGCCGCCCGCGGCAATATAAGACAGTTTCTCGCCAAACAGCAGATAACCGAGCAGCGTGGAGAAAATGATGGTGCTGTAGGACAGAATACTGACGATTACCGCATTGCCGCTGCCATAGGCACGGGTCATGGTGATTTGCCCCAGGCTGCCGAACACGCCGATAGCGCAGACGCACAGTATCATGGCGCTATCAAGCGTAGTGAACCCCACCACCGTAGTCATCACTGCCCCCACCACCGTACCTACCAGCGAGAAGTAAAACACCACCCGCAACTCGGGTTCGCCTGTGCGCACAAGCTTGCCGACGTTAAAATAGGCCAACGCAGTCAGCAGGCCGGAAAGCAGGCCAATCAGCGTGGCGGCATACTCACCGTTCGGCGTATCGGGCCGCAGCAACACCAGAATGCCAATAAACCCCAGCATTACCGAGAACAGCAGCTTGCCGGTCAACTGGCCTTTGGCGGTGACAAAGGCGATCACCGACTGAAAGATGGGGTTGGTGTAGCCCAGCGTGGTGGCGGTGGCGATCGGCAGATGGATCAGCGAGTAGAAGCCACAGTACATCGCCGCATTGCCGATGGCGGCACGCTTCATATGCAGGCCCAGATGCCGGGTGCGAAAACCGAGGTTTTTAACCTGAATTAACGCGGCAACGATCAGCACGTTAATCACAGAACGATAAAAAATGATGTCGAAAAAGCCGACCTTGGCCGAAGCCAGCTTGATACTGGCCCCCATCAGCGCAAAGAACCCGCTGGCGACAACCATCCACAAAGCAACCATGATTTCCTCAGTGTGCCGCCCCCACGGGCAACAAAAATAAAACGGGGCGAATCTATTCGCCCCCTACGGCGACAGCACCGCAGTATGAAAGATGACGGGCTATTATTCGCCGGCTTTCACCGTCAAGGACTGGTTATCGGCACAGGCGAAGAACACCAGCATTTCGGCACCCTTATCGCCGGAGACGCCCTGATGCACGATATCTACCGTATCGGTAAAGGAGTCGCCCTGCTTAAAGGTGTGCTTCACACCGGTTTTCTTTACCGTCAACGAAACGCTACCGCCGGTCATATACACCGCGCTGATGCACGGATGGGTATGCCAGGCCAGAACCTTGTTCGGTTCCACGGTGACTTTCAGCATGGTGATCTGCGGGGCACCGGCCGGATAGTGCTGGTAAGGCGATCCCTCCCACGAGGTCTCGGTTTTCAGCAGGGTTTCTTTGGTAATGCCTTCGCCGTGATCGTCAGCGGCCTGTGCATAGCCCTGAAATGCCATCATTAATGCCAGAAGTGTCAATTTATACATCGTTATCGCTCCATGACTACTGTAAGTAAAATAGAATGGCGTGATACAAAGGATAATAATGACGACTCCCGCAATAACAGGGCTACGCCCTTACAAGCCTTTGATACGCTGCTCGTATTCTACGATGCTCTCGGCATAGTAGCGATTAGGTGCCACATGATTTCCCACCAACACTTCTATCAGGAACGGGCCTTCGTGCTCAGCCGCCGCGACCAGTGCCTCGTCCAGCTCTTCCAGCGTCGCCGCTTTGGCGGAGGACACCCCCAGACTGTTGGCGAAAGCCTTCCAGTCGTGGTTTGGCAATGCCGTGTAGTCCGCCGATACCCCACGGTTCTGCAAGGTATCTATATGCATCGCCCCGTGTGCACAGTTGTTCATCACCACAAAGGTCATTTTGACCTGATAACGGGCGGCAGTCTGGATCTCCATACCGTGCATCAACATGCATCCGTCACCGGTCACCACCACGCAGTCGCGGTGCGGTGCCGCCAGCTTGATGCCAATGCCGGCACAAATCGCCCAGCCCATAGGTGCCAGGGAACTTGAGGTGTGGTAATCACCGCGCCCACTGGCCAGCCAATGGTGCGCCATAAAGATACGGTGCGCGCCGGAGTCTACCACAACGTTGGTATCCGGGCTCATCCGGCTGCGAATGCGTTTGATGGCGTCACCGGGGTACATATTGGCTTCACCCTGGGCCAGCCGCGCCTGCAAATCGGGCTGCTGTTGCTCCAACGGCAGTTGGCGCACCTGTTCAAGCCAGCCATTGCGCAGGCTCTTGATAGCAACCAGGTGCGCGTCATCGTCGCTGACCGCATCCAGCAGGTGCCGCAGCGTATCGGTCAGGCTGGAGAAAATCTGCATGTCCGGCTGATAATGCGAACTGACCTTGTCGAAATCCTCATCGATCACCACCAGCGTTTTGGTGCCATGCAGCCGTGGATTCCAGTTCAGGCTGTCACGCTGGTTGAGATCGCAGCCCAACACCAGCAGCACATCGACCTCGTCGCCATTGATGGTTTCCACCGCACGGGTGTGACCGGCAAAACCATACAGCCCCAACGCCAGCTCGTGCCCTTCGGGAAAAGCGCCCTTTCCGGACAGCGTAGTGGCCACCGGCAAACGGTATTTCTCCGCCAGGCGCAGCAGCAGTGCGGCATCCAACGGATTATTCATGCGATTACCCACCAGGCAGGCAACGTTCAGTCCGCGCAGCAGATAATCATCCAACATCTGCTCCAGCGCCTGTTGGTCGATCGCCGCTTCACGGCACTGTGGCGTACGCTGTGGGCTGGCTTCATAATTGCCTGCCACCGCTTTCTTTTGCATATCGACCGGCACGCTTAAATAGGCACGGCCTTTACGCTGGGTGTTCAGGCAGGACAAACTGCGCCGCAGCTCGTGCTGCAACGTAAGGTTATTTTTCACTTCTATCGCGGCGGAAAGCAGCGGTTTGACGATAGTCAGCTCATCAATGCCGCTATTGCTGCCGTCCTGGAAAGCGCCCTGCGCTTCATGATAAGTGGCGATACCGCCGGCCAGATACAGCACCGGGATTTTATCTGCCTGTGCCGCCGCCATCGCCGGCAGGAAATTCATGGTGCCGGGGCCGGAGATGCCCAGACAAACGCCAAACTTGCGGGTGGCACGGGCGTAGCCGTCGGCCATAAAGCCGCAGGCGGTTTCATGAGCGCCGACGATGCCGCGAATGGCTGAATGTTCAATGGATTTAATCAGTGGGTACACCAGCTTGCCGGGTACCAGGAATATGTGCTGAATGCCGCGTGCTTCAAGCCCCTGGATAATCACATCAGCGTTTGTTTGCTCCGCCGCTTTCGTGCCGGGCGTTGCAATAACTCTGACACCATCCGCAGTTGCCAGTGCTACGGGGGTGTATAACTTCTCTGCGTGAGACTCCATTTTTAATGTCCAGTCGTGGTTGGCCAACCTGATTCAGAGTCGATCCCACCAGGCTGTTAGCCAACAGAGACAGGCTCTCATGCGTATCTGCTTTCGCGTTTAGAGTGACATTGGCACAAAATGTGCGCCAGATCACAGCATAAACGTTGATAAGGATAAAGATTGTCGGGTAAAAATAAAGATGCAAAATTGCTTCACGTTAATGCATTTATTCATATCCTGAAACATAATAAATAATTATGATACCAGCCCTGACTTGTAGCCTAACCCCGTGCCCGTAAGGTTGCGCAAGAATGAACACCGATAAGGCCGATAAGCCGGCATAAAGGAAATGGCATGATGAATTGGGATGACGCACGCTTCTTCCTGGCAGTAGCCCGCTGCGGCACTTTACGAAAGGCCGCTAATGAACTACACGTCGACCAGGCCACCGTCGGACGGCGTATTACCGCTTTTGAAGAGAGCCTGGGGTCCAAGCTGTTTATCCGCACGCCGAAATCATTCTCCCTCAGCCCTTTGGGTGAAGAAATGCTGGCGGACGTGATGAATATGGAAAATGCGGTGCAGGCGATTGGCCGCAAAGCCACCAGCGGCGACGACAGCCTGTGCGGTAACGTACGCATCGCCACTACCGACACCATGGCCGAGGCCTTTGTCATTCCGGCCTTGAAAGCGCTGCGGGAGCAACACCCATTAATCACCGTCACTCTGCTGACGGCGGTGAATATCTCTGATATTTCCTACCGAGGTGCGGACCTGGCGATCCGTGGCGCACGGCCCGAGTCTGATGAGCTGATTATCAAACGTATGGCAACCATCGAAATGGGGCTGTATGCCACTCAAGGCTATCTCGACAAACACGGACTGCCGACCAAGGGTGACCACCTGCGTGGCCATGATCTGCTGATGTTTCCACGCGAGCTGGTGCCGCGCCACTGGAACGACTTCTGTGGCGAAGCGCTGATCGACCCCAACGTAGTTTTGCAGTGCAATTCACAGTTGCTGTTGCGCTCGGCAACGCGTAACGGATTGGGCATCGGCCTGCTGTCCTCCTTCCTGGCGGACAAGGATCCGGATCTGGTACGCATTTTCCCGGAGAATAAAGACTGGGTAGATATCTGGCTGGTGCTACACCCCGATCTGCAGCGTGCCGCACGGGTGCGTGCCGTAGTGCAGGCGCTGGAAACCTCGTTTCAAAACAATCCCGGTTGATCTCACCCATTCAGGGGTTAGGGTGACTTACCCGCCCCTCCTATCCCGTTTCGCCGCATTGCCATAATTAGACAAAAGACTTATTGTCTGAATAATGTACACCACTGTTGGGGGTATGATGGCGAAGTTACAGTATATCCATGATGAATCAGGCAGCCCCCTATATGTAGCACTGCCTCTCGATGAATATAAAAAGCTGGTAGGCCGGCAAGATGAATATAAGTCTGTTCCCTATAATATCGATGCGCACGATGATGAAACAGTTCCTCACGAAGTGGTCTCTATCATGTTGGATCAGAACATCAGCCTGATAGCCGCATGGCGAGTTTTCCGCGGCCTCTCGCAGTACGATGTGGCGACAAAACTGGGCACTACCCAATCTGCCGTTTCTCAGTGGGAAGCCATCGACTCTAAACCGCAAAAAAAAACCGGGAAAAGTTGGCAGAATTATACCAATGTCGCCCAGCGCAGATGACGCTCTAATCTGCCACCCGCCCATAAAAAAAGGTCGCCGAAGCGACCTTTTTACTGCCTTGATGCCAATCAGAACATCGGCTGTGCCATCTGTACCAGCGTAATCAGCGGTTGCGGATAAACACCCAACAGCAACACCAACGCGGCGGAGATCAACACCACCACACCACCTGCGGTCAACGCCCAGTTGTTCGGAGTATCGCGCTGCAGCGCTTCCGGCGCGCTGAGGAACAGGCTGACGGTCACGCGCAGGTAATAGTACAAACCGATGGCGCTGCCCAGCACCACTGCGCCGGTCAACCACCACAGATGAGCACTGACGCCCATCGCGATAACAAAGAACTTACCGATAAAGCCCAGGGTCATCGGGATACCGGCCAGCGACAGCATCATCACCGTCATTACCGCAGACAGAATTGGCTTATGCCAGAACAGACCACGGTAGGAAAACAGTGAATCGGCGTCCGGGCCACGGTACGGGCTGGACATCAGGCTGACGACACCAAACGCGCCCAGGCTGCTGAACAGGTAACCGGCCAGATAAACCCCGGCGGTTTCCAACGACAGCTGATGGGTTTGCACCGCAATCAACGCCACCAGCAGATAACCCAGGTGGGCGATCGACGAGTAACCCAGCAGACGCTTGATATTGGTCTGGCTGATAGCCATCAGGTTGCCGAACAAAATGGAGCAGACGGCAATGATCGACAGCACCATGCGCAGCGCTTCGTTGTCGGCGGCCGGTGCATACAGGAACAAACGCATCACCACGGCGAAGATAGCAATCTTGCTGGCGGTCGCCAGGAAGGTTGAAACCGGCGCAGGCGCCCCCTGATACACATCCGGCGTCCACAGTTGGAACGGCACTAGCGACAGTTTGAAGCCCAGACCGACAATCATCATGCCCATACCCGCCAGGACCAGCGGCTGGTGCATCATGTTTTCTTGCAGGCTTTTGCCCAGGCCGGCCAGTGACAGGTCACCGGACTCGGCATACAGCAGCGCCATACCAAACAGCAGGAATGACGACGCGGCAGCGGACAGCAACATGTACTTGATGGCCGCTTCCAGCGGACGCTTCTGGCGGTAGGCATAACCCACCAGACCGAACAGCGGCAGCGAGATCAGTTCAATACCGAGGAACAGCGACGCCAGGTGGTTGGCGCTCGCCAGCAGAATGCCACCCAGCGTGGCAATCAGCACCAGCAGGTAGAACTCTTCGCGGTTGTCCGGGTAACCCACCAACCATGGATAGGCGAAGGTACAGGTCGCCAGGCTCGCCAGTATCACTAGCCCGGTATAGAACATCGAGTAGCCGTCAACCCGCAGCAGCGGGGTGACGTCCATTGGGCCTGCCTGGCCGACAAAGTACAGCGAAAGCAGCGCCAGGTTTAGACCGATCACGGTCAGGGTGGCGTTGATAAAATGGTCGCGTCGCCACGCAATGCCTAGCATCACAACCACCACCGTCAATCCGACGATCAACAGTGGTAACAATGCGATCAGTTGTTGAGGAGTTATTGTCATGGCGAATTACGGCCTTGTTGTTGAAATTGCTGAAACTGACGAACCAAACCAGTGTTGCACGTTGCTCATCGCCGCATTGGAAGTATCCAGAATCGGCTGTGGGTAAACCCCCAGAAGAACCAGCAACACCACCAGCAGCAGAATGATAAACAGCTCACGCGCGGTCATGCCCGGTAACGGTTGATCAGACTTGGCTTTGCCGTAATAGGCGCGCTGCATCATGATCAACGAGTAAACCGAAGCAAACACCAGACCGAAAGTAGAAATCACGGTGATCACCGGCACAACCTGATAGCTGCCGAACAGGATCATGAATTCACCGACGAAGTTACCGGTACCCGGCATCCCCAGGGTCGCCACTGCGAAGAACAGCGACAGCGCAGGGATGTATTTGATACGCCCCCACAGGCCGCCCATTTCACGCATGTCACGAGTATGCAGACGTTCGTACAGCTGGCCACAGATGATGAACATACCAGCCGCAGACAGACCGTGTGCAATCATCTGGATCACCGCACCCTGGTAAGCCAGTTGGCTGCCGGTATAGATGGCGATCAGCACGAAGCCCATATGGGAAACCGAGGTATAAGCAATCAGACGCTTGATATCGGTCTGCGCAAACGCCATCCAGGCACCGTAGAAGATACCGACCACGCCCAGCCACATGGCGATTGGCGCAAACTCGTGCGACGCTTCCGGGAACAGCGGCAGGCTGAAACGCAACATGCCGTAGGCCGCGGTTTTCAGCAAGATCCCCGCCAGGTCAACAGAACCTGCAGTGGGTGCCTGGCTATGCGCATCAGGCAACCAGCCATGCAATGGCACCACCGGCATTTTCACCGCAAAGGCGATGAAGAAGCCCAGCATCAACAGGTATTGCACGTTATGGGACATTGGCGTCTGCAGCAGGTCTTCGTAATCGAAAGTCCACACGCCGGTCGCGTTATAGTGCACGAACACCAGGCCCATGATAGCAATCAACATCACCAGACCACTGGCCTGGGTATAGATGAAGAACTTGGTAGCCGCAGTGATACGGGTCTTCCCGTCCGAAGCCTTGTGACCCCAGAGTGCAATCAGGAAGTACATCGGCACCAACATCATTTCCCAGAAGAAGAAGAACAGGAACATGTCGATGGCGAGGAACACGCCGATGACCCCACCAAGGATCCACAGCAGGTTCAGGTGGAAGAAGCCCTGGTATTTCTGGATTTCACGCCAGGAACAGAGAATAGCCAGCACGCCCAGCAGGCCGGTCAGCACCACCATCAGCAGTGACAGGCCGTCCAGCGCCAGGTGGATGGAAATACCAAAGCGTGGGATCCACGGCAGCAGGAATTCAGACTGCCACTGCGGAATGCCTTTCGGCGTAGTCAATGTGTAGCCACCCTGCATCCACAGATACAGAGAAAGCGCCAATGTCAGCCCCATTGCGATCAACGCAATCCAGCGCGGCACCTTAGTACCGAAGCGCTCAAACTGCCAGCACAGCAGACCGCCAATAAAGGGGATAAGAATTAGCCAAGGTAATAGCATGGCGTTTTGTGTCCCTTATTCTACCGTTGTCTTTCACGCTGTAGCGTTGTTGGCTGCGGGCGTTTACCCCTGTCAATTACCTAAGTAAGCTCCAGGGGATGCTCGCACTTGCCGCCTAGCTACAACGCGAAATCCATACGGTATAAAACATTGTACATAGCACAGAGCTATGCCCGATAAATGCTTTAAATTATTATCAACAGCGCCAATACGACCACTGCACCCACACCCATAGACGCTATATACCAACGCACCTGACCGTTCTCGCTCACTGTCAGACCTCGGTTCCCCCAGCGGGAGAAGATGGCCGGCAGGTTCATCATCGAGTTCAGCGGATCACGTTGCAGCAACTTCGCAATACCCAGGTACGGCTTGACGAATACTTTGTCGTACAGCCAGTCGAAGCCCCAGGCATGGAACCACCAGGTTGAGAAGAAACGCCCCGGTGCGCTATTGGCAATGCGGGTCACCAGGCTACGTTTGCCCAGCCACAGCGCCGCCGCCAGCAGGATGCCGACAATAGCCACAACGCCGGAGGTAATCTCCAGTTGCAGCACGCTACCGTGCGCCAGCTCGGTGGTATCTGGCAGTACGCCCTGCAATGGCGGAACGATCATCGCGCCAACGAAGGTGGACAGCACCAGCAGAACCAACAGCGGCAGGTGGTGAGTGATGCCAAAACCTGCATGCGCTTTGATTTTCTCTTCGCCATGGAACACGATGAAAATCATACGGAAGGTGTACAGCGAGGTCATGAACGCACCGACCAGACCGGCAATCATCAGGTTGATGTGACCGTTAGCCATCGCACCGGCCAGGATCTCATCCTTACTGAAGAAGCCGGCGGTGATCAGCGGCAGTGCCGACAGCGCAGCGCCACCCACCAGGAAGCAGACGTAAACCAGCGGGATGCTCTTGCGCAGGCCGCCCATCTTGAAGATGTTCTGCTCGTGATGGCAGGCCAGGATCACCGAACCGGAGGAGAGGAACAGCAGCGCCTTGAAGAACGCATGGGTCATCAGGTGGAAGATAGCCGCATCCCACGCCTGCACGCCCAACGCCAGGAACATGTAGCCAATCTGGCTCATGGTGGAGTAGGCAAGCACGCGCTTGATATCGGTCTGCACCAGCGCGGCAAAGCCGGCCAGCACCAGGGTCACTGCCCCGATAATGCCCACCAGATGCAGCACTTCCGGTGCCATTAGGAACAGGCCATGAGTACGGGCAATCAGGTAAACGCCCGCGGTCACCATGGTTGCAGCGTGGATCAGTGCAGAAACCGGGGTTGGACCCGCCATCGCATCTGCCAGCCAGGTCTGCAACGGCAACTGCGCCGATTTACCGACCGCACCACCCAGCAACATCAGGGTAGCCCAGGTGATCGCCGTATCACCAATCGCCAGTTTTTGCGGTGCCAGGATCATCAGTTCGCGGATATTCAGCGTGCCCAACTCGTTGTAGAGGATGAACAACGCAAATGCCAGGAACACGTCACCGACGCGAGTCACGATGAAGGCTTTCATCGCCGCCGCACCGTTGGCCGGATCCTTGTAATAGAAGCCGATCAACAGGTAACTGCACAGGCCCACACCTTCCCAACCCAGATACAGCAGCAAGAGGTTGTCTGCCAGTACCAATACCACCATGCTGGCGATAAACAGGTTGGTGTAAGCAAAGAAACGTGAGTAGCCCTCTTCACCGCGCATGTACCAGGAAGCGAACATGTGGATGAAGAAGCCCACGCCGGTCACCACTGACAGCATGGTCAGCGACAGGCCGTCCAGCGTCAGGGTCACACCAATATTGAAATTACCAACGCTCATCCAGTTCCACAGGCTTTGCTCAAACAGCTGCACGCCAGTGGCTTTCTGGGCGAAGAAGTCCATACCCACATAGACCGTGACCAGAGCAGCCAGGCCGATAGAGCCTACGCCGACGATTGCCGAGGTGTTCTCAGACCAGCGGCCTCGGGAGAAGGCCAACAGCAGGAACCCGATCAGCGGTAGCAGAATAGTTAAATATAATAGGTTCATCCGCGCATCTCACTGACAGTATCAATATTCAGGGTATGACGACGACGGTAAAGCTGCAGCAGCAATGCCAGACCAATACTGGCCTCGGCGGCTGCCAGGCTGATCGCCAGGATATACATCACCTGCCCGTCCGGTTGGCCCCAATAGCTGCCCGCCACGATAAACGCCAGTGCTGCGGCGTTGATCATCACTTCCAGACTGATCAGCATAAACAGCAGATTGCGACGCACCAGCAACCCGGTCAGACCCAGGACGAACAGAATTGCCGCCAGGATCAGGCCATGTTGAAGAGGGATCATGCTTGCTCCTCCGATTTTCTTCTCGCCATTTCGCTACTGGCCGGGGCATTGCTCAACACCTCACCCGGTTTGTGCTCACGGCCAATGTGGAAGGCAACAACCAGACCTGCCAACAGCAGCATTGAAGCCAGCTCAACCGCCAGAACGTAAGGACCAAACAGGCTGATCCCCACCGCTTTAGCGTCAACCATCTCACCGCTGATGCCCTGATCGGACACGCTGCGGATAGCAACAATCAGCACCACCAACAGCGCCAGCGACAAGATGCCAGGGCCGATCCACACCGACGGTTTGAGCCAATCACGCTCTTGTTGCTGCACCGCGTTGCCGAGGTTCAACATCATCACCACGAACACAAACAGCACCATGATGGCACCGGCGTAGACGATGATTTCCAAAGCCGCGGCGAAGTAGGCACCGAGTGAGAAAAAGACTGCAGAGATCGCCAGTAACGAGACGATCAGATACAGCAACGCATGCACAGGATTGGTATGCGAGATCACGCGAATTGTCGCGATCACCGCAATAAAACCTGCCAGATAAAAGGCAATTTCCATGCTTGCTGGCTCCTTAAGGCAACAGACCTTTGACGTCGATCGGTTTGGCTTCGTTTTCGGCTTCGCCCTTGGCTTTGCCGTCAATCGCCATACCGGCCATCCGGTAGAAGTTATATTCCGGATATTTACCCGGCCCCGAGATCAACAGATCTTCTTTTTCGTACACCAGATCCTGGCGCTTGAACTCACCCATTTCGAAATCCGGCGTCAGCTGAATGGCGGTAGTTGGGCAAGCTTCTTCGCACAGGCCGCAGAAAATGCAGCGCGAGAAGTTGATGCGGAAGAACTCCGGATACCAACGGCCATCTTTCTGTTCTGCTTTTTGCAGCGAGATACAGCCCACCGGGCAGGCAACCGCACACAGGTTACAAGCCACGCAGCGCTCTTCGCCGTCCGGATCGCGCGTCAGCACGATGCGGCCACGGTAGCGCGGCGGCAGGTAAACCGGTTCTTCCGGATACATCTGGGTTTCGCGCTTGGCGAAGGCGTGCAGGCCTATCATCCAAATGCTGCGCACCTGGGTGCCGAAACCAACCAATAACTCTTTCAATGTCATGGTTTATTCACCCCTTATTGAGCGTTGTACAAAATGACTGCGGCAGTCGCCAGCAGGTTCAGCAGCGTCAACGGCAGACAGACTTTCCAGCCGAAGGACATCACCTGGTCATAGCGCGGACGTGGCAGAGCAGCACGAATCAGAATGAACATCATCATGAAGAAAGCCGTTTTCAGCGCGAACCAGACGAATGGCGGTAGGAAAGGCCCCTGCCAGCCACCGAAGAACAACGTCACAATCAGGGCAGAAACGGTGACGATACCTATGTATTCGCCCACAAAGAACAGCCCGAACTTCATGCCGGAATATTCAATGTGGTAACCGTCAGCCAGTTCCTGCTCGGCTTCCGGTTGGTCAAACGGGTGACGGTGACACACCGCCACGCCGGCAATCGCAAAGGTAATGAAACCAAAGAATTGCGGGATGACGTTCCACATATGCGCCTGAGACTCAACGATCGCCTGCATATTGAAGGAGTCCGCCTGTGCTACCACCCCCATCAGCGACAGGCCGATGAACACTTCGTAGCTCAGGGTTTGCGCAGAAGCACGCATTGCCCCCAACAGCGAGTATTTGTTGTTGCTCGACCAGCCGGCAAACAGCACGGCGTATACCGCCAGGCCGGCCATCATCAGGAAGAACAAAATACCGATGTTGAGGTCGGACACCGCCCAGGTCGGACTGACCGGGACGATGGCAAATGCCAGCAACAGGGAAGTAAAGGCGATCATCGGCGCCAGGGTAAAGATCACCCGGTCGGAGAATTTCGGTACCCAGTCTTCCTTGAAGAACATTTTGATCATGTCGGCGACCAGCTGCAGCGAGCCACCCCAGCCGACACGGTTTGGTCCATAACGGTTCTGGAACAGACCGAGCAAACGGCGTTCGCCGAAGCTCATGAATGCCCCACAGGTGACTACGACCAGCAGGATCACTACCGCTTTAACAATGGAGATCAGAATGTCGATCACCTCAGGGGTAAACCAGCTCATCGTGTAGCCTCCCGCAGATTTTCAACCGTTGCACCCACCAGTACCGGCGGGATCCCTGGCAAGCCAAGCGGTAAGCCCACCTGGCCCTGGGTCAGGGTTTCACTCAGACGCACCGGCAGACGCAAGGTCTGGCCTGCACAGCTGAACTCCACCAACGCACCAGCATTGACGCCCAGCGCAGCAGCATCGGTAGGATTGACCATCACATAGGCGTCCGGCATGCGCTGCTGAATCACCCCGGAACGCTGTGACATTTCATCACTGCCGAACAGGTGATAATACGGCGCGACACGCCAGCCTTGCTGCTGACCAAAGGCGGCTGGCACGCGGTCGAAGTAACCCAACTTGCCCTCCCCCGCTTCGATCAAGCGCACGCCCGGATCGCCATGACGCAGCTTGCCACCCACTTCGGCCTGGAACTTGTTCCATGCCTGCGGTGAGTTCCAACCTGGTGCCCAGGCAAATGGGATCTGCTGGCGGTCGGCCAACGGGCTGTTGTTCCCTTCCATTGAGAAGGCGAACATGGTGTCTTTATCCTGAGGCTGACGCGGTTCGTGCACGCTGATATTGGCGCGCATCGCCGTACGACCACTGGAGCGAATCGGAGAACGCGCCAGTTTCTGGCCACGGATACGGAAGCTCGCGTCCGGTGCGGCATCGACGATCCCCTGCAACTGCGGCAACGCGGTGACACAGGCTTCGATCACATGATCAAGCTGCGTCCAATCCACATGGCGGCTGGTATAGGTGGAATGCAGCGAGTGCATCCAACGCCAGCTTTCCAGCATCACTGTGTGAACGTCTTTCTTCGCATCGTCGTAGTACGCCGGATCGTAAACCTGGAAGAAACGCTGGGCGCGACCTTCCTGATTGACCAGAGTTCCGTCGCTTTCCGCGAAGCTGGCTGCCGACAGGATCAGATTAGCTTTATCCATGATGGCAGTACGCTGATGATCGACCACGATCAGGTTACTGACCTTGGCCAGTGCAGCGTCAACTTTCGCCGCCGGCGCTTGCCGGTAGAGATCGTTTTCCATCACGATAGCCGTGTCGGCTTCGCCGCTTTCCAACTGGATCAGTGCCTGATCGAGCGAACCGCCGCCGATCATCGCCAAGCCCATGCTGTTGGCCGCGCTGGCGACGAAGGTAATGCCGACGTCAGAACCGCGATCCTTCAACGCTTTGGCGATGTTGGCCGCCGCTTCGATGATGGCTTCGCTACCGGCGTTGCTGCCGGTAATGATCAGCGGTTTACGCGCGTCGGTCAGCGCCTGCACGATGATGTCGACTTTCTTGTTCAGGCCGTCAGCCAAATCGTTGACTGCCGGTGCCGCGTTGTCCAGCGCATGGGCGATAGCGAAGCCGAAGCGCGCCTGCTCATCCACCGGTGCGCGGTAGTTCCATGCCGCGATATCGTCCAGACGGGTGTTATCCACGTTGGTGACAAACAGCGGGTGTTTGGCGTGCTGGCCGATGTTCTGCACCGCAGCAATCTGCCAGTCGGCAACGCGTTGGGCCGCAGCCATAGCGCGAGCCTTGCCTTTCACTGCCTGACGTACCGACAGGGCAATACGTGCGCCGGTCTGGGTCAAGTCTTCACCCAACACCAACACGGCGTCATACCCTTCGATTTCACGCAGCGCAGGCGTGTGAACGCCGCTGTTTTGCAGCACGTTCAGCATCAGATCCAGACGGCCCTGTTCGGCCTGCGAGATACCGGTATAGAAGTTCTCGGCACCCACCAAATCACGCAGTGCGAAGTTACTTTCCAGGCTGGCGCGTGGTGAGCCAATGCCGATGGTTTTCTTCGCCTGACGCAGAATGTCCGCCGCCCCCTGCATCGCCTGCTCGGCGTTCAGGGTGATCCAGTCGTCGCCACGCAGTTGCTGTGGCTGACGCGGACGATCTTTCTGGTTTACGTAACCATAACCGAAGCGACCGCGGTCACACAGGAAGTAATGGTTCACGCTGCCGTTATAACGGTTTTCAATACGACGCAGTTCGCCATAGCGCTCGCCCGGGCTGGTGTTACAGCCGATGCTGCACTGCTGGCAGATGCTTGGCGCAAACTGCATGTCCCACTTACGGTTATAACGCTCGGAGTGGGTTTTGTCGGTGAACACACCGGTCGGGCACACTTCCACCAAGTTACCGGAGAACTCGCTTTCCAGCGTGCCGCTCTCGGTACGGCCGAAGTAGACGTTGTCGTGCGCGCCGTAAACACCGAAGTCGGTGCCGTCCGCATAGTCCTTGTAGTAGCGCACACAGCGGTAACAGGCGATACAGCGGTTCATCTCATGCGAGATAAACGGCCCCAGTTCCTGGTTATTGTGAGTACGCTTACTGAAACGGTATTTACGGAAGCTGTGGCCGGTCATTACTGTCATATCCTGCAGGTGACAGTTACCGCCTTCTTCACATACCGGACAGTCGTGTGGGTGGTTGGTCATCAACCACTCAACCACGCTTTCACGGAACTGTTTGGCTTCGCCATCGTCGATGGAAATAAAGGTTCCATCGGATGCCGGTGTCATACAAGACATCACCAAACGGCCACGCGTATCTTCCGCGTTTTGGTATTGCTTTACCGCACATTGGCGGCAAGCGCCGACGCTTCCAAGCGCCGGATGCCAGCAAAAGTAAGGAATATCGAGCCCGAGGGAGAGACAAGCCTGCAGCAGGTTGTCGGCCCCATCTACGTCGTATTCTTTGCCGTCTACATGAATCGTAGCCATAGTCAGCATGCTTCCAAGTGGCCTGCCTTGCGGCAGGCGTTAATCAAAAATTCTGGCCGTGTCGTCGGGGCGAGTCGGCTTACCAGCGTTGCTTCAGCAGATTATTGGCCTGAATACCGCCAATCGCATGCGCGTTGCTGAAGTGCTTCACTTTGATGCCCGCTTCGAACTCTTCACGGAAATATTTAATTGCGCTTTGCAGTGGCTCTACGGCACCTGGCGCGTGGGCGCAGAAGGTTTTGCCCGGGCCGAGAGAACGGCACAGCTGCTCAAGGGTTTCGATATCCCCCGGCTGCCCTTCGCCATTTTCCAGCGCACGCAGGATCTTCACGCTCCACGGCAGACCGTCACGGCATGGCGTACACCAGCCGCAAGACTCGCGAGAGAAAAATTCTTCCAGGTTGCGCACCAGCGGAACCATGCCAATCTCGTGGTCTACCGCCATCGCCAGCGCGGTACCGAGACGGCTACCGGCTTTACCGATGCTCTCGAAGTCCATCGGCAGATCCAGGTGATCGGCGGTCAGGAAGTCGGTGCCCGCGCCGCCTGGCTGCCAGGCTTTGAAACGCAGACCGTCACGCATGCCACCGGCGTAATCTTCCAGAATTTCACGTGCGGTGGTGCCAAACGGCAGCTCCCAAACGCCTGGGTTTTTCACCCGGCCGGAGAAGCCCATCAGTTTGGTACCGGCATCGTTACTCTTACCGGCGGAGATCCCCTTGTACCACTCAACGCCGTTCGCCAGGATCGCCGGAACGTTACACAGGGTTTCTACGTTATTGACGCAGGTTGGTTTGCCCCAAACGCCGGAGGAAGCCGGGAAAGGTGGCTTGGAACGCGGGTTGGCACGGCGGCCTTCCAGCGAGTTGATCAAGGCGGTTTCTTCGCCACAGATGTAACGACCGGCACCGGTATGAACAATCAGCTCGAAGTCGAAGCCGCTGCCCATGATGTTCTTGCCCAAATAACCGGCTTCGGTGGCTTCGGCGATCGCCCGGCGCAAATGCACCGCAGCTTCGATGTACTCACCGCGCAGGAAGATATAGCCGCGATAAGCCTTCAGCGCGAACGCCGAGATCAGCATGCCTTCCACCAACAGGTGCGGCAGTTGCTCCATCAGCAAGCGGTCTTTATAGGTGCCCGGCTCCATTTCATCGGCGTTACACAGCAGGTAACGGATGTTCATGGATTCGTCTTTCGGCATCAGGCTCCACTTCAAACCGGTGGAGAAACCTGCACCGCCGCGACCTTTCAGCCCGGCGTCTTTCACCAGGGTGACGATCTCGTCCGGGGCCAGGCCCTTGATGGCCTTTTCCGCACCGGCATAGCCGTTCTTGCTGCGGTATTCATCCAGCCAGACCGGCTGTTTGTCATCGCGCAGCCGCCAGGTCAGCGGGTGCATTTCGGGAGTGCGTACAATGTCTTTAATCATTGATACTGCTCCAGTAGCGTCTCGATATCTTCAGGCTTCAGCTGACTGTGAGTGTCCTCATCAATCATCATGGTTGGCCCTTTATCGCAGTTGCCCAGGCAGCAGGTTGGCAGCAGAGTGAAACGGCCATCAAAGGTGGTTTGACCCGGTTTGATGCTCAGCTTCTTCTCAATGGCGGCCTGAATGCCCTGGTAACCGGTGATGTGACAAACAACACTGTCACAATAACGGATCACGTGGCGCCCTACTGGCTGACGGAAAATCTGGCTGTAGAACGTGGCCACGCCTTCTACGTCGCTGGCAGGAATGCCCAACAGCTCAGCGATGGCATGAATCGCCCCATCCGGAACCCAGCCGCGCTGCTTCTGCACAATTTTCAGTGCTTCAATGGAGGCTGCGCGTGGATCCTCGTAATGGTGCTTTTCGTGCTCGATCGCATCACGTTCTTCCGCACTCAGCTCAAATGCATCAACGCCGCTCTGGTGAGCGGCCGCATTGATAGGTTCAAGCGCTTGGTTATTCGCGTGATTGTCTTTTTGATCATGCATAGTTAGCGGTCCACATCTGACATTACAAAATCGATACTACCCAGATAGACGATCAGGTCGGAGACCAGGCTGCCACGGATTACCGCCGGGATTTGCTGCAGGTGTGCAAAGCTTGGCGTACGTACCCGGGTGCGGTAGCTCATGGTGCTGCCGTCGCTGGTCAGGTAGTAGCTGTTGATCCCTTTAGTGGCTTCAATCATCTGGAATGATTCGTTGGCTGGCATCACCGGGCCCCAAGAAACCTGCAGGAAGTGGGTGATCAGCGTTTCAATGTGCTGCAGCGTGCGCTCTTTCGGCGGCGGCGTGGTCAGCGGGTGATCGGCCTTGAACGGGCCTTCCGGCATGTTGTTCAGACACTGTTCGAGAATGCGCAGGCTCTGACGCAGCTCTTCCACCTTCAGCATTACGCGGGTGTAGCAGTCGCTGTTGCCGTCTCCGACCGGAACTTCGAAATCGAAATTCTCATAGCCGGAATACGGACGCCATTTGCGCACATCGAATTCGATACCGGTGGCACGCAGGCCCGCGCCAGTGACGCCCCACTCCAACGCTTCTTTAGCATTGTAGGATGCCACGCCGACGGAACGGCCCTTCAGGATGCTGTTCTTCAACGCAGCCTTGACGTAGGAATCCAGACGTTTTGGCATCCACTCAAGGAACTCACGCAGCAAGCGATCCCAACCGCGTGGCAGGTCGTGTGCGACACCGCCAATACGGAACCAGGCCGGATGCATACGGAAACCGGTGATCGCTTCAACCAAATCGTAGATTTTCTGACGGTCGGTAAAGGCGAAGAACACAGGGGTCATCGCGCCGACGTCCTGAATGAAGGTACTGATGTACAGCAGGTGGCTGTTGATACGGAACAGTTCGGACAGCATCACGCGAATGGTATCAACGCGATCCGGCACCTTGATACCGGCCAGTTTCTCAACCGCCAGCACGTAAGGCATTTCGTTCACGCAGCCGCCGAGGTACTCGATACGGTCGGTGTACGGAATGTAGCTGTGCCAGGACTGACGCTCGCCCATCTTCTCGGCGCCACGGTGGTGGTAACCGATATCCGGTACGCAGTCGACAATCTCTTCGCCATCCAACTGCAGAATGATACGGAATGCACCGTGCGCAGACGGGTGGTTCGGGCCGAGGTTAAGGAACATGAAGTCCTCGTTCTCGGTGCCGCGCTTCATGCCCCAGTCTTCAGGTTTGAAGGTCAGCGCTTCCATTTCCAGATCTTCTTTCTGTTTGGTCAACACAAAGGGATCAAACTCGGTGGCGCGCGCCGGGTAGTCTTTACGCAGCGGGTGGCCTTCCCAGGTTTGCGGCATCATGATGCGCGACAGGTGTGGGTGGCCGTCGAAGGTAATACCGAACATTTCCCAGGTTTCACGCTCATACCAGTTGGCATTCGGGAAAATCTTGGTCGCTGTGGGCACGTGCAGGTCTTTTTCAGACAGCGCCACTTTCAGCATGATGTCGCGGTTGCGTTCGATAGAAATCAGATGATAGAAAACAGAAAAATCCGCAGCCGGTAAACCGTCGCGGTGGGTGCGAAGACGCTCGTCCACGCCATGCAGATCGAACAGCATGACGTAAGGCTTCGGCTGTTTTCTCAAAAACGTCATTACTTCCAGTAACTGGTCAGGTTTGACCCATACCACGGGCATTCCGGTACGGGTGGGCTGAACAGTAAAGGCTTCCGGCCCAAAACGGTTGCGCAGTTCGCCAATCACCGGGTCGTCAAGGTGATCTCTGGTTTGCCAGGCCGGCAATGCGTCGTGCGTCGTTGAATCTGTCATAATTTTTTTCACCACACTGAAGGGTTATTTCGCCGCAAGTTCACTTTTCGCTGTGTTAACCAATAGCGCACTAAGATGGACGTTAAATGAACGTCTTAAATCTCGTCAGGCGTCCGAAGGTTGGTCACCGCGATACGCTCGCCGTGTTTACGCTCTCTTTCAGACTGCATGTTGGCGCGGTAAACACCCTGATCGCCGACAACCCAGGACAGAGGACGGCGTTCTTTGCCAATAGATTCCTGCAACAGCATCAGTGCCTGCATGTAAGCTTCCGGACGCGGTGGGCAGCCAGGAATGTACACGTCGACCGGCAGGAACTTGTCCACGCCCTGTACCACGGAATAGATATCATACATGCCGCCGGAGTTGGCGCAGGCACCCATGGAGATCACCCATTTTGGCTCCAGCATCTGTTCGTACAGACGTTGAATAACCGGTGCCATTTTGGTGAAGCAGGTACCGGCTACCACCATCAGGTCAGCCTGACGTGGTGATGCACGCAGAACTTCAGCACCAAAGCGGGCCACGTCGTGAACGGCGGTAAACGACGTCACCATCTCCACGTAGCAGCACGAAAGACCGAAGTTATACGGCCAAATAGAGTTTTTACGCCCCCAGTTCACCATGTCATGCAATGCATGTTCGAGTTTACCCATGTAAACCGTGCGGTGAACCTGTTGATCCAGGGGATCGGCGACGACCTCCTGTTTTTGCAGGGGGTAACGGTCGTTCTCACCGTTCGGGTCTATGCGGGTGAGCGTATAGTCCATCTTAATGCCTCGTTTTTAACCGACTACTGCGGGTGACTGTTGGTGGCGTTTTTGATTGTGCCTGGCTTGCTCTGGCGTCTGGAGCGCACCGGAGTCCAATCCAATGCGCCAATACGCACCAGATAAACCAGCCCAGCCAATAACACCAAAATGAAAATGGCGGCTTCGATAAAGCCTACCCAACCGCTCTCACGTATGGAGACCGACCAGGCGTAAAGATACAAGGCTTCAACATCGAAAATAACGAAGAACATGGCGACCAGGTAGAACTTGGCGGACAGACGCATACGCGCCGTACCAACCGAGTCGATACCAGATTCAAACGGGGTATGTTTGGCGCGCGCACGGGCTCTCCCACCCAGGAAGAACGCACCCATCAGCATTAAACAGCAAAGCCCGATTGCCACGACAAAAAATACGGCGAACGCCCAGTGATGAGCGATAACTTCAGTGGTTGTTGACATACTCTATGCTTACTCATCAAAAGTGGCGTCGATCGCTCTGCTCTTGTTTCTGGCAGTTAGTGCACCACATCGATTTAAGGGAAGGATAAATAAACCACACAAACAAACTGCTATTACAGCAAGTTAGCCAGCGTTTTACTGTGGGCTTTTTACTCCTTTCTATAACCTTTTGTCAACTTTGACAAAAGTATCTACACACTAGTTTACATACTCATCATTTAATTAACATTTGATGCGACCGGCTTAGGCTAAATCGTGTCAGTTAATTGATGTGTAGAAACAGATAGATATAAACCAACATGCTCATTTCAGTTTTACTATACCATTGTCTCAGGAATCTCCTGCTCTTCCACTCACTAGCTAGGGGTATTTTTTTGATCCAGGACACGTTTTCAGCATAAACCCTCAAAAAAAGTGTGGCCCTTTAATAATTTTTGTCAATTCCGCCGGTCAAATCGGCTCGCCACAAATTACCAAAATAACCATATTAATTCCAGGCCTTTACCTTCATAATTATTCGTTCAAAAAATAATCGGAAGCCTGTTTTTTCGTCTGATAACCGTTCTCATTAGCCATCTTAGAGTCAAACAAATAGTGACTTCGCTTTTAAAATTAATCGAAGCACCCATAAACTGACTTTTCATCAAATTCAGGGCAAAAAAAACCTCCGCCGAAGCAGAGGTTTTATTACCCGGTTTGCCTTTGGGCGTTATTCCTCATCGTCAACCAGACAGGTATCATCTTCCAGCGAGGTACTCGGCCCACTGAAGCTGAAGCTGTAGTTGTCGTCGCCGTTCTGCATGGTGCTGAAAATCGCTATCGCCAGCTCATTGCCGCACTGGGTATCCTGGCACAGGCTATATTGAGTATCTGGCAGTGCCGGCAGCCCTTCTATTGCGCCGAGCACCCGCAGGTCCGGGCTCATCATTTCAATCGGCCGAACGGTGATGCCCAATCCGGCCTTGCAGGCGGCACGGACAGCGGACAACGTCGAAGCCACATAAGCAATCCGCCATGGGATCCCGGCTTCATCCAGATGCTTGATCGCCATCGAGCGGAACGGACTGGGTTCGTCCATCACCACCAACGGGATCGGTTCACCGGCCTGGAAATGGTAATCCGCCGCGCAATACCACAAGGTTGGCGAAGTACGCAGCACAATGTGTGGGCGATCTGCGGTAGCCATAGTGGTAATCGCCAGATCGACTTCACCGTTTTCCAGCATGTCGATCATGAACGAGCTAGGTTTCACCCGGACATCAATTGCCAGCTTTGGGTACACCGAAGTGACGCGGTTAAGCAGGAAAGGCAGGATGGTATCGGCGGTATCATCAGAAGCGCCAATAGTCAGAACACCTTTAATATTGTTGTACATCAGTGAAGTACAGGCTTCATCGTTGAAGCGCAGGATTTTCCTGGCGTAACCGAGAAGCTGAATACCGTGTTCGGTCAGTAATTTATTGCGCCCATGACGGGCGAACAACTCTTTGCCAACCAGTTGCTCTAACCGCTGCATTTGTTGACTGACGGCTGATTGAGTGCGACAAACGGCGACAGCCGCCGCCGCAAAAGTATTCAAATCAGCAACAGCCACAAAGGTTCTTAGCAGATCGAGGTCGAGATTGAGTATCGGACGATTTGCAGTTGTCATAGTGTTTTCTTCACTTTTTAAATTCTAATTTACAAACTACCCTGGTGTGTTTCTAAGACATCGTTTAAAAGGGACGATGCCAGACATGACAGTACCCCACTCATTAGTGGAGGGCAAAAAAATTACTTTTATTTCGTTACCTCTATCGCCTTTTAAAATGTGATCTATCGGGAATGCTTATACAACGCCTGACGTTATAAGTGGTGCAAGTGTTGCATTTTTACCGAACGAAATATTTTACTCATTCAGATAGTGGGATTACCACTCCAATTGTGCTGTACAACCTCCGCAGCCAGACTGGCTTGGGGGTATTTCTATACGTGAACGAGTAAGAGTTTCCTGTTGTAACAGTCGGTACATTTTTTAATGATTTTAATAAATTCAATCGGTAACATTTACCCCGTCAATAACTAAGGAATAAAGACTTAAACGCGGCTTAACAAAGAAACTAAAATAGCGCTAATGTGAATTTTATTATGATTTAGTTTGGATCGCCGATGGACAAGCGGCCATCAGATGACTCTGGCATTATCATTTCTTTACATTTTATCTCCGTTAAATCCCCTCTATGGCTTAACAGTTATAGTCTAACCGTAAAGCCCCTTTGATCAGCACTGCATTGATTATCTGCCCCTTTATACGGCTTCACGCCTCACTATGGCAGTTAAAATATCTTAAAAAAGCAAAAATAAAAGAATTAAAAACCATAAAAACGTTTTAAGCTTGTTTATCCCCCCTGGAATCAACCTCTGCACCCTTCGTTTGCACCAAAGGCGTGCATAACCCTTCAAAAGCGTCAGCGCCAGGAGTACATTGGGCAGGTTGCGGTGTTCCACGGTAGGAACGCCCCCATCCCAGCAAAAGGCTCAACTTTCTATGTCCCCCATTGAGAAATCCAGCAAACTGGACAACGTCTGCTATGACATTCGCGGCCCGGTGCTCAAAGAAGCTAAACGTCTTGAAGAAGAAGGCCATAAAGTCCTCAAACTGAACATCGGTAACCCTGCCCCGTTTGGTTTTGACGCCCCTGACGAAATCCTGGTCGACGTGATCCGCAATCTGCCCACGGCGCAAGGCTATTCCGACTCCAAAGGGCTCTTCTCGGCACGTAAAGCGATCATGCAGCACTACCAGGCGCGCAACATACGTGACGTGACCGTTGAGGATATCTACATCGGCAATGGAGTTTCCGAGCTGATCGTGCAATCCATGCAGGCGCTGCTCAACAGTGGCGACGAAATGCTGGTGCCGGCGCCGGATTACCCGCTGTGGACCGCAGCGGTTTCACTGTCCGGCGGCAAAGCCGTGCACTACCTGTGTGATGAAGAGGCCGGCTGGTTCCCGGACCTGGATGATATCATCAGCAAGATCACCCCACGCACCCGTGGCATTGTGATCATCAACCCGAATAACCCGACCGGCGCGGTCTATAGCAAAGAGCTGCTGGAGCAGATTGTTGAGATCGCCCGTCAGCACAACCTGATCATCTTCTCCGATGAGATCTACGACAAGATCCTGTATGACGAAGCCGAACACCATTCGATCGCTGCGCTGGCGCCGGACCTGCTGACCGTCACCTTCAACGGGCTGTCCAAAACTTACCGCGTGGCCGGTTTCCGCCAGGGGTGGATGGTACTGAACGGGCCGAAGAAGCACGCCAAGGGCTACATCGAAGGGCTGGAAATGCTGGCGTCGATGCGCCTGTGCGCCAACGTGCCGATGCAGCACGCGATCCAAACGGCGTTGGGCGGTTACCAGAGTATCAACGAATTTATTCAACCTGGCGGCCGTCTGTATGAACAGCGCAACCGCACCTGGGAGTTGTTGAATCAGATCCCGGGCGTTTCCTGCGTGAAGCCTCAGGGCGCGCTGTATATGTTCCCGCGCATCGATGCCAAACGCTTTAATATTCACGATGACCAGAAATTGGTGCTGGATCTGCTGCTGCAAGAAAAAGTGCTGCTGGTGCAGGGCAGCGCTTTCAACTGGCCGTACCCGGACCACGTGCGCATCGTGACGCTGCCGCGGGTGGATGAACTGGAAATGGCTGTAGGCAAGCTGGGCCGTTTCCTGGAAGGTTACCGCCAGTAAAAATTAACGACACTCTCGTAATAGCCGAAATGCTTCGCGTTGCATCAAGGCGGCAACTGAGCACATCTCCGGGAGCATAGATAGCTATGTGACCGGAGTGGGCGAAGGCAGCCAACAAAGAGGCAGCGTGAAGCATGAAGGATATTTGCATAACCCTCCGTCACTGCTCACAATGGAGTCCTCACTTGCCGTTGTAAAAGAGAGCACCATGAGCCAGAGCCACTTTTTTGCCCATCTGTCACGCTTGAAACTGATTAACCGCTGGCCGCTGATGCGCAATGTCCGCACCGAGAACGTTTCCGAGCACAGCCTGCAGGTGGCATTTGTTGCCCATGCGCTGGCGGTGATCAAAAACCGCAAGTTCAATGGCAACCTGAGCGCCGATCGCGTCGCCCTGCTGGCGATGTACCATGATGCCAGCGAAGTGATTACCGGCGACATGCCGACGCCCATCAAATACTACAATCCGCAGATCGCCCACGAGTACAAAAAGATCGAAAAGATCGCCCAGCAGAAGCTGCTGGATATGATCCCGCAAGAATTGCGCAACGATTTCCGTTCGATCCTCGATGAGCACTATTATACCGAAGACGAAAAATTGGTGGTGAAACAGGCCGATGCGCTGTGCGCCTACCTGAAATGTCTGGAGGAGCTGTCCGCCGGCAATAACGAATTCAAGCTGGCGAAAGCGCGGCTGGAAAAGACCCTGCAGCAGCGCAGCAGCCCTGAGATGGATTATTTCATGAAGGTGTTTATTCCTAGTTTCAGCCTGTCGCTGGATGAAATCAGCCTGGACTCTTCCCTATAATTTTCATGGCGCAGCACGCTGCGCCTTCAATCAAAACGCATATAGCCAGGGCACAATAATCACGCTGACCAACATCACCAACAGCGTGAACGGCACGCCGATACGCACGAAATCCCCGAACTTATAATTCCCCGGCCCCAAGACCAGCGTGTTCACAGGCGAAGAAACTGGCGTCATAAACGCCGCCGAAGCGGCGATGGCAATAATCATAGTGAAGGGATACGGTGAAACGCCCATTTCACGCGCAGCGGCAATGGCGATTGGTGCCATCAGTACGGCAGTGGCGGTATTGGAGATAAACAGGCCGATAGTGGCGCACAGCGCAAACAGGCACACCAGCATCACCCGCGGTCCGGCATCACCAGCGACGTCCATTAACCCACGCACGATCAAATCTACCCCACCGGTTTTTTGCAACGCCTGGGCAAACGGCATCATGCCGACAATCAAAATAATGCTCGGCCAGTGAATCGATTTGTAGGCGCTTTCCATGTCAATGCAGCGGAACTTGCCCATCAGCAGACAGGCAATCAGCGCAGCGATCGGGTTGGGGATTTCATCGGTCAGCATCATCGCCACCATCAGCGCCAGGCAGAACAAGGCGTGTGGCGCCTGGGTGATGGCCGGTGCCACTTCGTCAACTTCGGCCGGCAAATTGAGTACGATAAAATCATGGGTTTTGGCCTGCAACTGGCGGATCGCCTTCCAGTCACCGATCACCAACAGAATATCGCCCAACGCCAGGGGCTCATCCACCAACTTGCCTGCCAGGGTTTCGCCATTGCGGCGAATACCGACCACGTTCAAATCATAACGGCTACGGAAAGTGGAACCGCGCAGGCTTTTGCCCAACAACGTTGAATCGGGGATCAGCGAGACTTCCGCCATGCCGACGTTGCGCGACTGCTCAGAGAAATAATCGCCCCGCAGAACCATCGGCTCCAACTGCTGCTCGCTGCAGAACTCGCGCAAATCGACCTGGCTATCCGACATATCGAGCAGCAGCACATCCCCTTCTCGCAGTTCGGTGCTGCCGGACGCGCTGACCATCACCCGCCGGAAGCGCTTCCAGCGTTCAATCCCCACCACGTTGGCACCGTAACGGGCACGCAGATGCAACTCATCCAGCGAATGCCCTATCAGCGGCGAGCCGCTGCGCAGTGCCAGTCTACGGGCACGGCCGGTCAGCTTATAGTCGCGGATCAGATCGCGGAAGGTACGGCGCTGCCAGGTTTCACGCGTTTTATCACCGTCGTCATTGCCCAGCCAGCGCCGGGCCACCAGCATATAACCCACGCCCAGCACCAGCACCGCCAGGCCAACCGGCGTCACGGCAAAGAAGCCAAAGCCGCCAATACCCTCGCGCACCAGTTCACTGTTCACCACCATGTTCGGCGGCGTCGCCACCAGCGTCATCATGCCGCTAATTAAACCGGCAAAACTCAACGGCATCATCAACCTGCCGGGGGGGATTTTCATCCGCGCCGCCACGCTGATCACCACCGGAATAAAGATCGCCACCACGCCGGTCGAGCTCATAAAAGCCCCCAGGCCGGCCACGGTGACCATCAGCAACATCAGCATTCTGGTTTCGCTGCTGCCGGCCACCTTCACCAACCAGTCGCCCACCTGGTAAGCCACGCCGGTACGCACCAGCCCTTCACCAATCACGAACAGCGCGGCGATCAGGATCACGTTGGGATCGCTGAAGCCCACCGTGGCCTCCGACAGGGTCAGCGTGCCGCTCAGCACAAAGGCAATGATCACCAGCAGCGCCACTACGTCCATACGCAGTTTGTTGGTGGTGAACAACACGATGGCAATCAACAGTAAACTCAGCACCCACAGTAATTCGCTGTTCAAAACGGTCTCATCCGACAGAAATATCCAAGGGCTTAAAAATTAGCATAAAAAAACCCCGCCGATGCGGGGTCTAATCAATTAGGGTGAAGATAGGGCCGTTATGCCACCAGGCTAATCGTCGCGCCCTGCTCGGTTTTACTTACCGCAATCTGTTCAAGCGACGACAGTAACAGATCGACTTGATCCAGCTTGGGGGCATCGGCCGGTGCGTTGACCGCAATCACCTGACAGCCCGCAGCCAGGCCGGAAAGAATACCTGCGGCGGCGTCCTCCACCACCACACAATCATGTGGTGCCAACCCCAGGCGCTCGGCACCCAGCAAATAGGCATCCGGCTGTGGTTTGCCACGCTTCACCTGCTCGGCGGTAATGAACACCTCCGGCTGCGGCAAACCACCGGCGTTACGGCGGGCGCTGGCAACCGGGATCGACCCTGAGGTAACGATCGCCCATGGGATATCGAGGCGATTGAGGCAATCGAGCAAGGCAGCAGCCCCCGGTAATGCCGTGACGCCGTCGGTGTCCTGCGCTTCCACCTGCTCCAGCAGCAGAAATTCCTGCTGAATGGCCGCCTCACTTTCATCCGGCATAAAATGACGCAACGAGGTAATGGCCTGTTTACCGTGAATAAAATCCAGTACGTCCTGCGGATTAATGCCGCGGCGTTTGGCCCAGTTAATCCAGGCGCGCTCTACCGCCGGCAGCGAATCAACCAACGTCCCATCAAGATCGAACAGAAAACCCTTACACTCCACAGGAAACCTCTTTTAATCAGGCATTGATAATTTGCGCTATCTCTACGGCGCTCAGATGATACTGGCGTGGGCATGACAGCCAGATAGCCAGCATCCGCTGGTACTTTTCCCACATTTTTGTTTGGGCATTAAAGCCGTGGCTGCCGGAATCGAAATGAGTATAGCGTCCTTCCGTGGTCACCAGGAAACGCACATAGCTCAGATGACGCGCTTCAGTCGCGGTATCAAAACCGAGAAACGCCAGGCGGCGTGCCTCAATGCCCTGTTTTTCTTTCAGGTTATCCCAGGAAACTTGCAACGCATGGTGCATTTCCATCACGTTGATAATGGTGCGGCACACGTCTTCGCTCATTTCGCCAAAGTCGCGATCCAGCTCGCGCATTTGCAGACCAAAACCACGTTCGATAATAGTTTGCAGACGGCGATAACGCTCGGCGTTGTCCGGATCTAGCAGGGTCATCATCTTGTATTGGTTCGACAGGATCAGCCGTTGGGCATGGGTCATTTCCATCATAATTTCCTCGATAAATTGCTTATGGCGGAAGCATCGCACAGCGCAATATCGCAGGAAATCACAACTCGCCGGTTCTTTGATTTAGACCGGGGTTATTGGCCGGAACAGGTAACAAGGCCGCAATCAATGCGGCCATTTTTGAGGTTACAGGTCATCCAGGAAGGTTTTATCCAACTGCTTGAAGGCACGTTTCAGCAGATCCGCCAACGCCTGATAGGTCGGCGTGCCTTCTACCGGCGCGACCGCCTGCCCGGCTTCCGTCAGCTTGTTACGTACTTCGTGGAACCATTGCAGCAGCGTTGGCGGCAACGGGGTGACCGAGCGGCGGCCCAACCACCACAACCCCTGCATCGGCATGCTGCAGGCGAACAGTGCGGTGGCGATCGCCGGGCCTAACTGGCCGCCCATGGCTATCTGCCAGGTCAGGGTAAACACCGCCAACGGCGGCATAAAGCGGACGGCAAAACGGGTGGCACTCGCAACGCGATTCTCCGGAAAGACCGGAGCCAGACGTTTGTCTGACGGCCAGGTTTTCATATAATGCTGCCCACGCTGGAAGACCTGAAACCAGCTTACGGAACCGGACGGTTTGCTCGTCATCGCGTACCTCAACGTCACAAAGAAAATAAGGACACAGCCAACACAATACTAAAAAAGTTGAAGCTTTAAATTTATTTTGTGTTTGCCTCAGGCTATCGGTATCCTAAGCCGGCCTTTTGGCCGGTAGAAGATGACAAGAATTCTGTCAACTTTTAGCCCTATAAAAATCAAGATTATTTAAACCGCAGAGAAATCATCGGTTTTTTCATTGTCATGTGCTTTGTTCAATTCACATGATGTTAATCATAAATGTCAACAGCATTATGCGCTACGCTTGTTGTCTGATTGACGATTAATTCACCACGTGTTTTGGTCTTTCCTTTAACAACACGAACTATTTAAGTAGGTACTTCCATGTCGAGTAAGCTAGTACTGGTCCTGAACTGCGGCAGTTCTTCCCTGAAGTTCGCTATCATCGATGCTGTCAACGGTGAAGAACACCTCTCCGGCCTGGCCGAATGTTTCCACCTGCCTGAGGCTCGCCTCAAATGGAAGATGGACGGCGCCAAACACGAAGCGGCTCTGGGTGCCGGCGCTGCGCACAGCGAAGCACTGAACTACATTGTTAATACTATTCTGGCACAAAAGCCTGAGCTTTCTGCCCAGTTGACCGCTATCGGTCACCGCATTGTGCACGGCGGCGAGAAGTTTACCGCTTCTGCCGTGATCAACGACGAAGTTCTACAGGGTATCAAAGATTCGGTGCCATTTGCACCACTGCATAACCCGGCACACCTGATCGGTATCGCTGAGGCATTGAAATCCTTCCCTAAACTGGCGGATAAAAACGTTGCCGTGTTCGACACCGCATTCCACCAGACCATGCCGGAAGAATCCTACCTGTACGCCCTGCCGTACAGCCTGTACCGCGACCACAGCGTTCGTCGCTATGGCGCACACGGCACCAGCCACTTCTACGTAACTCAGGAAGCAGCCAAGGCCCTGAACAAGCCGGTTGAAGAAGTCAACCTGATCACCTGCCATCTGGGCAACGGCGGTTCCGTTACCGCAGTGCGCAACGGCAAATGCGTTGACACCTCCATGGGTCTGACCCCACTGGAAGGCCTGGTCATGGGCACCCGCAGCGGTGACATCGATCCGGCCATCATCTTCCACCTGCACGACTCCCTGGGCATGAGCGTTGATCAAATCAACAAAATGCTGACCAAAGAGTCTGGCCTGCTGGGCCTGACCGAAGTCACCAGCGACTGCCGTTATGTTGAAGACAACTACGAAAGCAAAGCCGACGCCAAGCGTGCGATGGATGTCTTCTGCCACCGCCTGGCCAAATACATCGGTGCCTACAGCGCACTGATGGACGGCCGTCTGGATGCGGTTGTCTTCACCGGCGGCATCGGTGAAAACGCCGGTATGGTGCGTGAGCTGACCCTGAAAAAGCTGGGCCTGCTGGGCTTCGAGATTGACCACGACCGCAACATGGCCGCTCGCTTCGGTAAATCCGGTGCCATCACCAAAGACGGTAGCCGTCTGGCGCTGGTTATCCCGACCAACGAAGAGTTGGTCATCGCGCAAGACGCATCCCGTCTGACCGCGTAACGCTCTCCGACACCGTCAGCCCAGGCTGACGGTGCTGTTTTAGCCTCATGTTAAATCGTGAAGAGGACTATTCTGTGTCACGTACAATTATGTTGATCCCCACTGGCACCAGCGTCGGTCTGACCAGCGTCAGCCTGGGTGTCATTCGCTCCATGGAGCAAAAAGGCGTTAGCCTGAGCGTATTCAAACCTATCGCACAGCCACGTACTGGCGGCGATTCGCTCGATCAGACCACCACCATCATCCGCAGCAGCAATTCCACCATCACGGCGGCCGAACCGCTGCGCATGAGCTACGTTGAGAGCCTGTTAAGCTCCAACCAGCAAGACGTGCTGATGGAAGAGATCGTGGCTCGCTACCACGAGAACACCAAAGACGCAGAAGTGGTGCTGATCGAAGGCCTGGTGCCGACCCGCAAGCATCAGTTCGCCAACGCGCTGAACTATGAAATCGCCAAAACGCTGAATGCAGAAATCGTCTTCGTGCTGGCGCTGGGCAACGATTCCCCAGCACAGTTGAAAGAGCGTATCGAGCTGGCGCGCAGCAGCTTCGGCGGCAGCAAAAACAAAAACATCACCGGCGTGATCATCAACAAACTGAACGCTCCGGTTGATGAGCAGGGCCGCACCCGTCCTGACCTGTCCGAAATCTTTGATGATTCCACCAAGGCCAGCGTGACCAACATTGACCCGGCGCAACTGTTTGCCAACAGCCCGTTGCCAGTACTGGGCTGCGTGCCGTGGAGCTTCGAGCTGATCGCCACCCGCGCTATCGACATGGCCCGTCACCTGAAGGCCTCTGTGGTCAATGAAGGCGACATCATGACCCGCCGCGTGAAGTCCGTGACCTTCTGTGCGCGCAGCATCCCGCACATGCTGGAACACTTCCGTCCAGGCTCACTGCTGGTAACTTCGGCAGACCGTCCTGACGTGCTGGTTTCTGCCTGTCTGGCAGCGATGAATGGCGTAGAGATCGGTGCCATCCTGCTGACCGGTGGCTACGCCATCGACGAACCTATCAGAAAGCTGTGTGAACGTGCCTTCCAGACCGGCCTGCCGGTATTTATGGTCGACACCAACACCTGGCAGACCTCGCTCAGCCTGCAAAGCTTCAACCTCGAAGTGCCGGCGGATGACCACCAGCGCATCGAAAAAGTGCAGAACTACGTGGCCAGCCACATCAACGCCGAGTGGATCGAGTCTCTGACCGCCACCTCCGAGCGTTCACGCCGTCTGTCTCCTCCAGCGTTCCGCTACGAGCTGACCGAACTGGCACGTAAAGCCGGCAAACGCATCGTGCTACCTGAAGGCGACGAACCACGTACCGTGAAAGCGGCGGCTATCTGTGCCGAACGTGGTATCGCAGAATGCGTGCTGCTGGGTAATCCGGAAGAGATCCAGCGCGTTGCTGCCGCTCAGGGCGTTGAACTGGGCAAAGGCATCGAGATTGTTGATCCGGTCGCCGTCCGCGAACAGTATGTGCCGCGTCTGGTTGAGCTGCGCAAGAGCAAAGGCATGACCGAAGTGGTTGCGCGCGAGCAACTGGAAGACAACGTAGTTCTCGGCACCCTGATGCTGGAGAAAGGCGAAGTTGACGGACTGGTTTCTGGCGCGGTTCACACCACCGCCAACACCATTCGTCCACCGCTGCAGCTGATCAAAACCGCACCGGGCAGCTCGCTGGTCTCCTCCGTGTTCTTCATGCTGCTGCCTGACCAGGTTCTGGTGTACGGCGACTGTGCAATCAACCCTGATCCAACCGCCGAGCAGTTGTCCGAGATCGCCATTCAGTCAGCCGACTCTGCCGCCGCCTTCGGTATCGAACCACGCGTAGCGATGATCTCCTACTCCACTGGTAACTCAGGTGCGGGCAGCGACGTTGAGAAAGTGCGTGAAGCAACCCGTCTGGCGCAGGAAAAACGTCCTGACCTGATCATCGACGGTCCGTTGCAGTATGACGCAGCGATCATGGCTGACGTAGCCAAATCCAAGGCACCTAACTCGCCGGTTGCTGGTCAGGCTACCGTGTTCATCTTCCCGGATCTGAACACCGGTAACACCACCTACAAAGCGGTACAGCGTTCTGCTGACCTGGTGTCCATCGGGCCAATGCTGCAAGGCATGCGCAAGCCGGTGAACGACCTGTCGCGTGGCGCACTGGTAGACGATATCGTTTACACCGTGGCGCTGACCGCCATTCAGTCTTCCCAGGCTGATGCAGCAGCAGCGAAAGCCTGATAACCTACGGGTCAATCAGATAAAAAAAGCCGGTCATTTGACCGGCTTTTTATTTTTGAAAACACATCAGGCATTTTCATCGCTATCGCGTAGCGGTTTGCCATAAGCCTGCTCGTTGTTGCGCGTCAGCCACAGCGACAGCGCTTTTAGCGAATCCGGCGTGAATTCGTCGCAGCGTGCGGTGATCTCTTCCGGCGTCAGCCAGCTCACCTCAACCACTTCTTCTTCCTGCAACGCAAACGGGCCGTGTGATACGCAGCTGAACAATGCACCCCACACCCGGCATTGATCTTCTTCGAAGTAGAACAGGCCATGTTCGGCGAAAGGCACGCCGGCAATGCCCAGCTCCTCTTCCGCTTCGCGACGGGCGGAATCCAGCACGTTCTCCCCGCTCTGCACCACCCCACCCGCAGTGGCGTCAAGCCAGCCCGGATAAAAGTCTTTAATGTCGGTGCGACGCTGCACCAGAATTTTTCCCATTCCATCATGTACCACAATATAGGTAGCACGATGACGCAGCCGTTGGGCACGCATCTGTTGGCGACTGGATTGAGCAATCACTTCGTTTTGCTCGTTGACGATATCAACCCACTCGGTAACTGCAGCCTGATCCTGTTCCGCCATCCTCAAAACCTTCTATTTTGGCGCGATGCATCCCGCGCACTGGTTAATCAATGAGTGTTTTTCAAAGATTTTTATTGTGTGTATAAATTAGTGCGTTAACGCCACCTCTGCAACAGCCTTGCCGCCGTGCAAAGTGACCACACTTAAAACGTCGTCCTCCAGTATGCCATAGCTGGCAGGAAAGCCCCCTTTCGGAATGCTGACCGAGCCTGGATTAAAGCAGTAAATATCCCCCTGCCGTTCCGCCTGCGGCAAATGGCTGTGTCCATAGACCAGCACATCTCCGGCAGATAACGGCGGCAGTGCCGAGGGATGATAAAGGTGACCGTGGGTTAAAAACAATCGTCTTTTTTGTAATAGCACCTGCTGCCAGGACGCGGTGATAGGAAAGGACAGTAGCATCTGATCGACTTCACTGTCGCAGTTGCCGCGAACGGCGATGATCTTGTCGCTATAGCGATTCAATCGCTCGGCAACCTGCGCCGGCTGATAGCCCACCGGCAGTGTATTGCGCGGCCCGTGATTCAGTAAATCACCCAGCAGAATCAGCCAGTCGGCACCGCTTTGTTCAAAACACGCCAACAGGCTTTCGGTGGCGGGAAGCGAACCATGTATATCCGAGGCAAATATCAGCTTCATAACCTTGTCCTGATAAGCAAACAGGCCCTATTTTAGCGCGCCATCGCTGCGCGACAACCCACAGATGTGCCTGCAGAAAATTGTAATGCATCTTATGGCGATAGCATCGGACGAATCTCACATAGCCTGCTATTCTTAGCTGCTATTGTTGGTACCCTTTAGAAAGATCTCTGATATACCTTTGTGCGCGGCGAAGACCGCAACAACGTGTAATGACTTACAGCTCACCTTACCGCAGGAGGCAACATGATTGACCTGTATTACGCGCCTACTCCCAATGGTCACAAAATTACCTTGTTTCTGGAGGAGGTTGGCTTACCCTACCGTATCCACCGCGTAAATATCAGCGCCGGCGATCAGTTCAAGCCGGATTTTCTGAGCATTTCACCCAACAACAAAATTCCGGCCATCGTCGACCAGCAGCCGGTGGATGGCGGTGCGCCAATCAGCCTGTTCGAGTCCGGCGAAATTCTGCTGTACCTGGCGGAGAAAACCGGCAAGCTGCTGAGCAAAGGGCTACGCGAGCGAGCGACCACGTTACAGTGGCTGTTCTGGCAGGTGGCGGGTTTTGGGCCGATGCTGGGGCAAAACCACCACTTCAACCACTACGCGCCGCAGCCGGTGCCCTACGCCATCGAGCGTTATCACCTGGAAACCAAGCGTTTGTATGCAGTGCTGGAAGCCGAGCTGCAAAAACACCCTTATCTGGGCGGTGACAACTACAGCATTGCCGATATCGCCACTTATCCCTGGGTCGTGTCACACCCGCGTCAACGCATCGATCTGGCGGACTATCCAGCGGTACGCAACTGGTTCGAACGCATCAGCAACCGCCCGGCAACCGAGCGCGCCTACAAGCTGGCTGAGCAGGGTTAATTTTCCGACTCCCCGGCCTCCGGGGAGTTTTCCCCGGCTCGTTATCATTTCCCTACTTTCCGTGTATTCTGAGCACCAATAATCAGACCAGTGGAGATTCTCTGATGTCACTCAGCCAACCCGACGCTATTATTCGTATAAAAAATCTGCGGTTGCGTACATTCATCGGTATCAAGGAAGAAGAAATCAACAACCGTCAGGACATCCTGATTAACGTGGTGATCCACTACCCGGCGGATAAGGCTCGCGACAGTGAAAACATCGACGACGCACTCAACTACCGCACCATCACCAAGGCCATCATTCGTCACGTGGAAGATAACCGCTTCGCCCTGCTGGAAAAATTAACTCAGGATGTGCTCGATATCGTGAAACAACACGCCTGGGTAACCTATGCTGAAGTGGAGATAGATAAACTATTGGCCCTGCGCTACGCCGACTCGGTTTCGATGACCATGAGCTATCGTCGGGCCTGAAAACCACAGTTTCAGGGAGAATCGACCATGCGGATCCTGATCACCGGCGCCACAGGATTGATAGGGAGCAGCCTGACGCAACGGCTGCTGGGCCTTTCTCATCAAATTACGGTGCTGAGCCGCAACGTGCAACGCGCACGTGAGCGCTTTGGCGAGCAGGTCAGCTATTGGTCGACGCTGCAGGACAAGCCCTCGCTGGACGGTTTTGACGCCGTAATCAACCTGGCCGGTGAGCCTATCGCCGACAAGCGCTGGAGCAAAACACAGAAAGAACGCCTGTGCCACAGCCGCTGGGATCTGACCGAACAGCTGGCCAAGCTGATTAACGCCGGCAGCACCCCGCCCGGCGTGCTGATTTCCGGTTCCGCAACCGGCTATTATGGCGATCAGGGCCAAGCGGTAGTCACCGAAGACGAAGTCCCGCATGACGAGTTCACCCATCAGCTATGCCAACGCTGGGAGTCTCTGGCTTTGCAAGCGCAAAGCGAGGCTACCCGCGTCTGTCTGCTTCGTACCGGCGTGGTGCTGGCGGCCAAAGGCGGCGCGTTGACTAAAATGTTACCGCCATTCCGCCTTGGGTTGGGTGGGCCGATAGGTGACGGCCGCCAATATCTGCCGTGGATCCACCTGGAAGACATGGTTGATGGCATCGTCTATTTACTGGATCACCAAACCCTGCAGGGGCCATTTAATATGGTAGCCCCCTATCCGGTTCACAACGAACAGTTTGCCGCTCAACTCGCCAACGTGCTCGACCGACCTGCGTTTTTACGCGTGCCGGCCTTTGCCATGCGTTTATTGATGGGGGAAGCGGCGGTATTGGTGCTGAGTGGACAGCGAGCGGTACCGAAAAGGCTGGAAGAAGCCGGTTTTAGCTTCCGCTTTTTGGAGTTGGAGCAGGCATTAGATGATGTGATTAATCAGCGGGGCACACCCCGCTGAAGAGCCTCTTGGGGCCAGAAAGATCTGGCCCCAACGGCCCGTTATTTTAACGAGCCGGAGAGGAACTGCTGCAGGCGAGGACTTTTCGGATTGCCGAACAGCTCAGCCGGTGGCCCCTGCTCTTCGATCAGCCCTTTGTGCAGGAAGATCACGTGGCTGGAAACATGACGTGCAAACTCCATTTCGTGCGTCACCACCACCATGGTTTTACCTTCTTCCGCCAGCTTCTGCATAATGCGCAGCACTTCGCCCACCAGTTCCGGATCCAGTGCCGACGTCGGTTCATCAAACAGTAATACCTCCGGCTCCATCGCCAACGCCCGTGCGATAGACACGCGCTGTTGCTGGCCGCCGGACAGGTGCACCGGGTATTTACCACGGGCACGCTCGTCAATCCCCACCTTGTCCAGGTAACGCACCGCGCGCTCGCGCGCCTCGGTCTTGCTCAGCCCCAATACCTGCACCGGTGCCTCCATCACGTTCTCCAGCACCGTCATGTGGCTCCACAGGTTAAAATGCTGGAACACCATGGTCAGGCGAGTGCGCAGCAACTGCAGTTGTTTCTTATCAAAAACCTTGAGCTGGCCGTCCTTGTCGCGCACCATGCGGATATCTTCATTGTTCAGGCTGATGGCGCCTTCACTTGGTTTCTCCAGGAAGTTAATGCAGCGTAAAAAGGTACTTTTACCGGAGCCGGAGGACCCGATGATGCTAATCACATCCCCTGCGTTGGCCGCCAGCGAGACGCCCTTCAGCACTTCGTGTTCGCCATAGCGTTTATGCAGTTCGGTGACGGCTAATTTATTCTCAGACATAATAGGTTCCCGTCATTATCAGTGATTAACGTGTGCCATCCAGCGCTTTTCCGCCTTGCGGAACAGGCTGATTAATCCGTAAGAAATGATCAGATACAGCACCGCTGCAATGCCAAAGGCATAGAACGGCTGGTAGGTCTCTGCATTGATATCTCGCGCTATCTTCAGCAGGTCCGGCACGGTAGCGGTAAACGCCAGCGCGGTCGAGTGCAGCATCAGGATCACTTCATTGCTGTAGGCCGGCAGCGCGGTGCGCAGTGCTGAAGGTAAAATGATACAGCGGTACATTTTGAAACGTGAAAAACCGTAAGCATTGGCCGCTTCGATTTCACCGTGCGACACCGAGCGTATCGCCCCGGCGAAGATCTCGGTGGTATAGGCACAAGTGTTCAGCGTTAGCGCCAAAATAGTGCAATTGAGCCCGCTGCGGAAGAAGGCGTTGAGGAAGTCCGTCCCACGCACGATTTCCAGGCTGTACATACCGGAGTAAAACACCAGCAACTGCACATAAAGTGGCGTGCCACGGAATATATAGGTGTAGAGCCAAACCGGGAAACGCACCCAGGTGATGGAGGAAACGCGCGCCACCGCCATCGGGATCGCCAGCACCCCCCCCATCACCACCGAGGAAATCAGCAACCACAGAGTGACGGCGACCCCGGTAAAACGATAGCCGTCGCTCCACAGCAGCGATTGCCAGTACTGTTGTAAAATTTCGATCATAGCTCGGCCCTCCGGACGCCCAGGGAATAACGCCGTTCAAGCCACAGCAGCACACCATTGGAAACGGTAGTAAAAATCAGATAAACCACACCGGCCACGATCGCAAAGAAGAACGGCTGATAGGTGCCCTTACCGGCCAATTGAGTGGCTTTCACCACGTCATTGAGGCCCAGAATAGACACCAGCGCCGTGGCCTTCAGGATCACCTGCCAGTTGTTGCCAATGCCCGGCAGGGCAAAGCGCATCATCGCTGGGAACAAAATGCGGCGGAAAATCTGTGAACCGGTGAAGCCGTAGGCCGTTGCCGCTTCGATCTGCCCTTTCGACACGGCCATATAGGCACCGCGAAAGGTTTCCGTGAAATAGGCACCATAAATAAACCCGAGGGTGATAATCCCCGCGCTGAGCGGATCAATATCGATTTGCGCGAAACCAAGCAGTTCGGTGAGGTTGTTGAGCGCAATTTGCAAGCCGTAGAAAATCAGCAGCATCAGCACCAGATCGGGCACGCCACGGATCAGCGTGGTATAAGCGCCAAACACGGTAGAAAGCAGACGGTTTTGGGAAAGCTTGCCGCCGGCACCGATCAAACCGATGACCAGCGCCAGCAGTACGGAACTGAGGGCAAGCTCCAGCGTCACCAGAGCCCCCTCTAATATCAATTGGGAATAGCCTTGCAGCATTTACTTCACCCTGTCGTCATTGGATCCCGAACCATCGGGGCCGGTGGGCTAGCCCCGTAGTCACAACATGGAACGGTATGCGGTATTAACCGCCGTAGACGTCAAAGTCGAAGTATTTCTTCGCGTACTTGTCGTAAGTGCCGTCTTTGCGCATTTCAGCAAAGGCTTTATCCAGCGCCGCCTTCAGCTCGGTATCGGTTTTGCGCAAGCCCATGCCGGTCCCCACGCCGAAGAATTTGTCATCCTTCACCGATTCACCGGCAAAAGCATAATCCTTGCCTGGAGGCTGTTTCAGGAAGCCATCGCTGCCTGCCACTTCGTCCTGGAAGGCGGCATCGATACGGCCGGATGCCAGATCGGCGTACACCAGATCCTGGTTCTGATAAGGAACCACGGTGATGCCCTTAGGCTGCCACATGGCGTTGGCATAGGCCTCCTGGGTGGTGCCCTGCAGCACGCCGACGCTCTTGCCTTTCAGCGCATCTACGGTAGGTAGCAGCTTGGAACCTTTCGGCGCGATCAGACGGGCGTTGGCAGCATACAGCTTGTCAGTGAAGGCAATTTCCTGCTGGCGTTTTTCGGTGATCGACAAAGAAGAGATGATGGCGTCAATTTTCTTCGCTTTCAGGGACGGGATCAGCGCGTCAAAATCGCTTTCCACAAAGGTACATTTGGTATTTATGCGTTCGCACAGCTCTTTGGCCAGATCGATATCAAAACCGACCAACTCGCCCTTGGCATTTTTGGATTCAAAGGGTGCATAGGTCGGATCGGTGCCGATCTTCAGCGTTGATGGTACTGCGGCAAATGCGCTGCTTGCCGCGCTTAAAGCCAAGACTAAAGGAAGAACCAAAACCTGCTTTTTCATAATTCACCCTCAAATTGATTTTTTGATGCCACTGCGGGCATTACTTTTCCACCAAATCAATTTGCAGTAATCGTGCCACATTTGTTGCTGTAGGCGGAGGGAACGGCTCCGGCCTTCACAAAACTGTTTCCTGGGACGATAACCGCAAAATTAAATCGGCCAGTGTTGGCCGCGCCACGGGCAATGGATAAATACCAGCGCCTTGAAACAGTGAGCGTGATGAAGTGAGATCATTATGGTGCATGCGCCGCCCTAATTCAGTGCGGTGTTGCACAAATGTGCTAAATTGGGGAGAAATTTGTTAATTGGCACCTTGCCAGCGGGTAAATAAATCTTGCGGTAATTCAATGTCAAACTGATCGACCACCCGGTTTACCGTTTGATCGATGATGTCTTCTACGCTGGCAGGACGATGATAAAACGCCGGTACTGGCGGCATAATCACCGCGCCCATTTCCGCCGCCTGAGTCATCAGACGCAAATGGCCAAGATGTAACGGGGTTTCGCGTACGCACAGCACCAGCCGGCGGCGTTCTTTTAACACCACGTCGGCGGCACGCGTCAGCAGACCGTCGCTGTAGCTATTGGCAATGCCAGATAAGGTTTTGATTGAACAAGGCAAAATCACCATGCCGGCCGTTTTGAACGAGCCGGAAGAAATACTGGCGCCAATATCGCGCGAGTCATGCACCACATCAGCCAGCGCCTGCACTTCACGCAGGCTGAGATCGGTTTCCAGCGACAGCGTCTGCCGCGCCGCATTACTCATCACCAAATGGGTTTCCACCTCTGCGACGTCACGCAATACCTGCAACAGGCGCACGCCATAGATTGCGCCACTGGCGCCGGAAATACCGATGATGAGTCGTTTCATAAACTGGCCCCTGCCGAGGAAAAAATAGGATCAGGCAGACTTTGCCGCAATGGGGCTACATAAGCAAGTCAGGGAGGGATAATGCACCGCAGCAAACGCCGCGGTGCACTGTTTTGGTCAAGGGGGAAACTTAACCTTCGTTGTGCATTTCCAGATTTTCCGCTTCGGTCTGACCACGTATTTCTTTGGCGTCGTCATTGCGCAGCGATTCCAGATACTCGAGGTAGCTCTGGTCGACGTCTTTGGTGACGTAGATACCGTTGAATACCGAGCATTCGAACTGGGTAATGTCCGGGTTCTCTTCGCGTACCGCTTCAATCAGATCGTCCAGGTCCTGGAAGATCAGGCCGTCGGCACCGATGATCTGGCGAATTTCATCCACTTCACGGCCGTGGGCAATCAGTTCGTTGGCACTCGGCATGTCGATGCCGTAAACGTTAGGGAAGCGGATTTCCGGCGCTGCGGAAGCCAGATAAACTCGTTTCGCCCCGGCGTCACGCGCCATCTCCACGATCTGTTCCGAAGTGGTGCCGCGTACGATGGAATCATCCACCAACAGCACATTCTTGTCGCGGAATTCGGCACGGTTGGCGTTCAGCTTACGGCGCACCGACTTACGGCGCGCCTGCTGGCCCGGCATAATAAAGGTACGGCCGACATAGCGGTTTTTCACAAAACCCTGACGATATGGCTTATCCAGGATACGCGCGATTTCCAAGGCGATATCACAGGACGTTTCCGGGATTGGGATCACCACGTCGATGTCCAAATCTTCCCATTCGCGGGCAATCTTCTCACCCAACTTCTGCCCCATACGCACGCGTGCGCTGTAGACCGAAATCTTGTCCATAAAGGAGTCCGGACGAGCGAAATAGACGTATTCGAACAGACACGGGTTGGTTTTCGGGTTCTCTGCACACTGGCGAGTGAACAGTTGACCCTTCTCAGTGATATACACCGCTTCGCCCGGTGCCACATCACGCAAGAACTCGAAGCCCAGCGTATCGAGTGCGACACTCTCGGAAGCCACCATATATTCATTGCGGCCATCTTCAAGCTGACGCTTGCCGATCACCAGCGGGCGGATACCGTTAGGGTCACGGAATGCCAGCAGACCATGGCCGATGATCATCGCCACGCAGGCGTAAGCACCACGTAGTTGCTGATGCATGGCGGCAACGGCGGTGAAAATGTTGTCGGATTCCAGCGGATAATGTTGGAAACGGTCCAGCTCACTGGCCAGTACGTTCAGCAGGATCTCGGAATCGGAGGTGGTGTTGATATGGCGGCGGCCGCTTTCAAACAGCTTTTGGCGCAGCTCATGGGCGTTGGTCAGGTTGCCGTTGTGGGCCAGCGTCAGGCCGAACGGCGAGTTTACATAGAAGGGTTGAGCCTCTGAGGCACTGGAGCTGCCAGCCGTTGGGTAGCGCACATGGCCAATACCCATGTTGCCCTGCAAGCGCTGCATATGGCGTGCCTCAAACACATCCTTCACCAGACCGTTTGCCTTACGCAGACGGAACCCATTGTGGGCATCTATGGTGACGATGCCTGCGGCATCCTGGCCACGGTGCTGAAGCACCATCAACGCATCATAAATCGACTGGTTTACCGGCATAAAACCGGCGATACCGACAATACCGCACATGTTGTCTTTTCCTCATCAGCGCTACCGCCCCGGTAAATGGGTCGGCAAGAAACTCGACGTGCTCTGCAGGTAGTCAAAGAACCACCTGATGATGTAACTGAACTGGGGGATCAGCTGCGACTGTTTCCAGTCGGTACTTTGTGAGAAACCGGTAAAGGTATCCAGGAAAAACAGTATCGCCGAAACGATCAACACGCCGCGCAGTGCGCCAAAACAGACGCCCAGCACCCGGTCAGTGCCCGATAACCCGGTTTTCTCTACCAGTGAGCTAATCACATAGTTAACAATAGCGCCTACGATCAGGGTCGCGATAAACAAGATGGCAATCGCGATGCCGTTTCGCACCAGTTCATCTTCAAAACGAGTGAAGTAGACTGCAAGGTAAGAGTAGAAATGGCTGGCAACAAAAAACGCACATCCCCATGTCACAAGTGACAATGCTTCGCGAACAAACCCTCGGATCAGGCTCACCAGAGCCGAAAACCCAATCACCGCTATAATGACGTAATCAATCCAGACCATGAACTATTCCAATGATGAATCGCCCCTGCCTACCCTTCATCCTTCAAGCCGCATCGGCGTTGGCTGCCTTTACTCACACCCGTCACTTGGTGAACCAAGCTCCTGGCGATTCGTTCAGTTGCCGCCTTGATGCAACTTGAATTCTCTTGGGTATATCCAATTCGCGGCGAATTCTAACAGAAAACGTAAACGTTTGCGTAGGGGTTTTCCTGCCCCGCTACAAATAAAAAACGGCGATAACAAAATTCCCAATCGCCGCGCCTACATAGGCCATTTCAACTACGAAAGGCACATTATTTTTAATGATTATATCGGCATGTACCGATTATGAGGCACAGCATACTGCGCCCTATAATCTTAACGTACGCCGTACGGCTTCACCTGACCGCTCAAACCACTGATCGAATTCAACGCGGACAGCGAAGACTGCAGCTTCTGTTTTGAGGCATCCGGGCCGACGTAGATCCGGGTGATCTGGCCCTGTACCGGCGTTGATGGCACGGTAAAGGCACGGTAGCCGGACAGCCTGAGCGATGCCACCACCTCGTTCACCTTGGCGGCGTTTTTCAGCGCACCAAGCTGCACCACATAAGCCTGCCCTGCCGGCGCTTTCTCTTCCGCCGGTTTCTGCACGGGTGCAGGCTCAGGCTTGGGTACTGGCGTTGGCTCAGGCCTCACCACCGGTTTCGGTTGCGGTACCTGTTTTGGCTTCGCTTCCACCGGTTTGGTTTCTACCGGTTTAGGCTTCACCTGCGGCTGCGGCGTCGGTTGTGGACGGGTTTCGACCGGCGGCGTAACCAATGTCGGCTGCTGCGTCGGTTGGCGAGCTGCCTGCTGCGTTGCTGCCTCATTGGCCGCCTGCTGCTCAACCAGTGCCCCCGCCCCTTCCGGCGGCTGCGCCGGTAGCGGTTGGCTTACCGGTGGCACCACGTCGTTTTCTTCCACATCACCGGCCTTCGGCACCAATGGGATGGCGGCGAACTCGTCCTCATAATGTTTCTTTTTACCGTCCAGCAGTCCTGGCAGGATAATCACCCCCAGCGCGACCAAAATCACGGTACCGACCAATCGGTTTTGAAATTTACTTGCCACTCACACTCCCCGCTCGTCTAACGCCGCCATAACCTGTGCAACGGTGTGGAACGATCCACAGACGATCACAATATCCTGAATATCTGCGTCCTGCATAGCCTGACGCCAGGCAGTTTCGACATCGGCAAACTGCCGCGGTTCCGTCAAATATTGCGCCAAAAGTTCGCCGCTGGCCCCGCGCGGCCCGTCCAGCGGCGCGCAATACCACTCATCGACCTGCTCACTCAGACAGGCCAGGGTGCCGGCGATGTCTTTATCCGACAACATTCCCACCACCGCACGCACCTTGCCGCCATTGCACGGTAAGGTCGCCAGACGCCCGGCCAGGTAACCTGCCGCGTGGGGATTATGCGCCACGTCGAGGATTAACATCGGATCGCGTCGCACAATCTGGAAACGTCCAGGCAATGTCGCCTGCTGCAAGCCGGTGAAGATGGCCCGCTCATCAATTTCCAACGCAGAAAAATGCAGTGCCGCCAGTGCCGTCGCCGCATTGGCTAACGGCACGTTGGGCATCGGCAAATCGGTCAGTAAGGTGCCGCCGCCTTGCCACTGCCAGCGTTCGCCCTGTTCGCTGAAGGTCCAGGCATCGCCACGGCGATACAGTTGGGCACCCAGGGTTTCCGCTACCTGCCCAATGGTGGCCGGCATATCCGGTTCACCCACCACCGCCGGTCTGCCGCTACGGAAGATCCCGGCCTTTTCACGGCCAATGCTTTCGCGATCGTTGCCCAGCCAGTCGGTATGATCCAACGCGATGCTGGTCACTACCGCCACGCTCGGATCGACGATATTGGTCGCATCCAGGCGGCCGCCGAGCCCGACTTCCAGGATCACCACGTCAAGCTTAGCCTGTTTGAACAGTTGCAGCGCCGACAGGGTGCCGAATTCGAAGTAAGTCAGTGAAGTTTCACCCCGGCCCGCTTCAATGGCGGCGAACGAGCGGCAGTGTTCTGCCTCGCTCAGTTCATCGCCCTGAATGCGTACCCGCTCGGTGTAACGTACCAGATGTGGAGAGCTGTAGACGCCAACGCGCAAACCGGCCGCCATCAGGATGGTTTCCAGGGTGCGACAGGTGGTGCCTTTGCCATTGGTACCGGCTACGGTAAATACCGTCGGTGCAGGAGTGAGTAAATCAAGATGCGCCGCAACACGCTGTACACGTTCCAGGCCGAGTTCGATCGCCTGGCTGTGCAGACGTTCCAGATAGAAAAGCCACGAGCTCAATGGCGACGTGGCTTGGGGAATTTGGTGGTTTTGCATGAGTCCCGTCACTGAACTTGGGTTCATTAATCCATCAGGGCACCACCCTCACCGCGGTAAAGGCGATGCTCTCCGTTTTCAGCCGTCATTTAGCCACAAAATGGCGGCTGAACCCCGCGCCGATGGATACCGGCGCGGGGAACTTATTGCTCTCAGGCGTCGGTCTGATTTTCCTGCTCGGACACCGGCGCGGCTTCATCGAAATGCGGCTGCGGCTGGTTGGTCAGCTTGGAAAGGATACTCGCCAGGGTCTGACGCATTTCCGGACGGCGTACGATCATGTCGATTGCGCCTTTTTCAATCAGGAACTCACTGCGCTGGAAGCCCGGCGGCAGCTTTTCACGCACCGTCTGCTCGATAACGCGTGGGCCAGCAAAGCCGATCAGCGCTTTCGGCTCGGCGATATTGATATCACCCAGCATCGCCAGACTGGCGGAAACGCCACCCATGGTCGGGTCGGTCAGTACCGAAATGTACGGCAGACCACGCTCCTGCAGTTTCGCCAGTGCGGCACTGGTTTTCGCCATCTGCATCAGCGACATCAGCGCTTCCTGCATACGGGCACCGCCACTGGCTGAGAAACACACCAGCGGACAGTTGTCTTCCAGCGCCTGCTCAACCGCACGCACAAAGCGCGCACCGACCACGGACGACATGGAACCGCCGATAAAGGCAAATTCGAACGAAGCGGCGACAATCGGCATGCCGTACAGCGTGCCTTTCATCACTACCAGCGCGTCTTTTTCACCGGTCGCTTTCTGTGCGGCTACCAGGCGGTCTTTATACTTTTTGGAATCCTTGAACTTCAGAACGTCTTTCGGTTCCAGTTCGCTGCCCAGCTCCACTTCACTGCCTTCATCCAGTAGGGTATGCAGACGCATACGCGCAGTCATGCGCATGTGGTGGTCGCATTTCGGGCACACTTCCAGATTACGCTCCAGCTCGGCGCGGTAGAGAACCTGACCGCAGCTATCGCATTTAGTCCACACCCCTTCAGGAATACTCGCCTTACGGGTTTGGGTGATATTGCTCTTGTTAAGAATTCGTTCAATCCAGCTCATCGATGACCTTTCTGTTTGAACCTGGCAGACGCCAGTCCGCTGTTCATGCTTTAACAATCCCCCCGAGAACACCAATGAAAAAATGCCTGGACAAAACGCGGCATGCGCGCGAGCAAGGCACAGGTTTCAAGGTTGTTAACAGGAACAGACCATAAATGTCGCTCATTAAACCATATCGGCCCGACTCTGTGGACAAAAAACTGGTCGAACCGACAGGTTAAGCGATGTTTTTACTGTTTTTGCTGGCGGGCAGCCGCACGCTTATGGCGCCAAATTTCAATGACACCCGGCAGAATTGAAACAATGATGATACCCACGATCAACAGTTTCAGGTTTTCCTGCACGACCGGCAGATCGCCGAAGAGGTAGCCAGCATAAGTGAAGAGCAGCACCCAAACCAGTGCACCAATCACGTTGTAGGCGGCAAAATGGCGATAGGACATATGCCCCATACCTGCAACGAACGGCGCAAAAGTACGCACGATTGGCACAAATCGCGCCAGAATAATCGTTTTCCCGCCGTGTTTTTCATAAAACTGGTGGGTCTTATCCAGGTAGCTGCGGCGGAAAATTTTCGAATTCGGGTTACTGAACAACTTTTCCCCGAACAGCCGGCCAATGGTGTAGTTCACCGCATCGCCGAGTATTGCCGCGCCTATCATCAACGCGACCATGGCATGTACATTCAGATCGTTGGTCGGCAATGCCGCCAGAGCACCGGCCACAAACAACAGAGAATCGCCCGGCAGGAAAGGTGTCACCACCAGCCCGGTTTCGCAAAACAGGATCAGGAACAAAATGGCGTACACCCACATACCGTATTGCGCCACCAGTTCTGCCAGATGCACGTCAATATGCAGAATAAAATCAATTACAAACTTGATGATGTCCATAGGTTCTCTCTTTTACCGGGTGTCTCACCCACCCGGTAGGTACACAAGGGAACAACGCGTCAGGCGCGCCGGCGTTTAATCGTCGGGTAAAAACAGTGGCCCCATTGCCGGCCGGGGTAGGGCAAAGTGCTCAGGGTAATCGACGCTAACCAGGTATAACCCGTCGGCCCGCGCCGTCGCCGCAGCCAGATTACGATCCTTCAGTGCCAGTAACTCGGCCATCCAGTTCTCATCCTGATTGCCGCAGCCAATTTCCATCAGGCTACCGACAATATTGCGAACCATATGATGTACAAAGGCATTCGCCTTGATATCTACCACAATATACTCACCGTAGCGCGTAACTTTAACGTGTTTTACGTTACGCCACGGCGTACGCGACTGGCATTGCACGGCGCGGAACGAAGTAAAGTCGTTCTCGCCCAGCAGCGCCTGCGCCGCCCTTTCCATCCGTTCGGCATCCAGCGGGTGATAAAAATGGGTCATCCCCTGCTGTAATACCGCCGGGCGGTAGCGATGGTTATAAATAATGTAGCGGTAACGACGCGCAGTCGCGCTGAAACGCGCATGAAAATCTTCATGCACGCCAGTCACCCAACGCACGGCGATATCCGGCGGCAGGTGGGTGTTAACGCCCATCGTCCAGGCCGCGTCCTTGCGTTGCGCGGTAGTTTCGAAATGCACAACCTGACCGGTAGCATGCACCCCGGCGTCGGTACGTCCGGCGCACAACACGCTGATCGGTGCATCCGCTACCTTGCTCAACGCCTTTTCCAGACAGGCCTGCACGCTGGCAACCTCCTGCTGACGCTGCCAGCCGTAATACTGGCTGCCGTCATATTCAATCCCCAGCGCGATTTTCAACGTCGGCTGGGTGGGTAAGGCAACTTCAGACATCAGTACATCTGCTCCTGCACCAGACGTTCTGCAGTTTCGATCGCCATCAGCGCGCCACCGAAACGCACATTGTCGGCCACCGACCAGAACTGCAGGATTTCCGGAATGCCATAGTCATTACGCAAACAGCCGACGCTCAACGCATCGCTGCCAGACGCTTCCGTCACCTGGGTCGGGTAGTCGTCTTCTTCACTCAGTTGGATATCATCCACCTGTTCCAGCTCGCTGCGCGCTTCTTCCGCAGACATCGGGCGCAACGCTTCCAGGTGAACTACCTGCGCATGGCCGTAGAACACCGGCGACTGGACACAGCTCACGGAAATCGGCAGCCCTTCGTCCTGCAGCACTTTACGTACCTGATCGACAATCAAACGCTCTTCACGCACGCTGCCCTGTTCGTCGACCAGCAACGGCAACAGGTTGAACGCCAACTGCTTGGCGAAAACGCCCGCTTCAGCCGGAATGCCGTTCAGCAGGCGCGCACTTTGGCCAGCCAAATCGTCAACCGCCACTTTGCCGCGTGCCGATACCGACATCAGGGTGGTGACGTGCAGACGGGAAAGCCCGGCCTGTTCGGTCAGCGGTTTGATTGCGGTCAGCAGTTGGCTGACCATGCTATCGGCCACGGCAACGATATTGCGGTTACGGTAATCCGCCAGCACCTGTGGGTTCACCCCAGGGACCACCAACGGCACGTCCGGCTCCAGCGCAAACAGGCCGCTGGTGTCAATCACCAGGCAGCCCATGTTGCCGGCTTCTTCCGCGTAACGAGCCGAGGCTTCGGTACCGGCGACGAAGAAAGCCAACTGCGCCTGTGACCAGTCAAATTCTTCCGCGTTTTGCACCAGTACCGATTTGCCGTTGAAGCGCACCGTGGCACCGGCGCTGCGTTCACTTGCCAATGGATAGAGTTCGCCCACCGGGAACTGGCGTTCCTGTAATAATTCCAGCAACGCTTCACCTACCGCGCCAGTGGCACCAAGCAGAGCGATATTCCAGCCGTCAGACATTGGGTTTCTCCAGAGTATTTATTCAAATGCAGATGGGCGGCTACTGCACCGCCCTGATAACAAAATTAGTCGTTGTGGCTTAAGAAAGCCTTATGCCGTCAGGAAACCCAGCTTGTGCAGCAGCTCCGCACTGGCGCTGTCATCGCACTGGACGCGTAATGAAGACCATTCGCGGCGTTCCTGGTAATACTTGCGCAGACGATCAAATTCGCCCGGTTGCCCGGCCACTTTGCGCAGCGGCGCATCATCGCGGCGCACATCATACACCAAGTGCATCAATCGTTTTAATTTGCCTTCGTCCAGCGGCCCATTGAGTTGGACCTGGCTGAATTCAGGCACCGGCAACAGCGAGGCCAGCTCGATCTGTTGCGGCTGGCCCAAGTGGCGGCTGAAGGCTTCAAACACCTGAGTGGTGCCACGTGCCTTGCCTTCCAGCGTGTAACCGGCAATATGCGCGGTGCCAATATCCACCCGTGCCAGCAACGGCAGCGAAAGCTCCGGTTCCGGCTCCCACACGTCCAGCACGGTACTCAGTTTTTTGCCTTTCTCCAATGCCTGCAACAGCGCAGCATTGTCCACCACTGCACCGCGACAGGCGTTGATCAGAATGCGATTGTCCGGCAACGCCGAAAGCAATTCTGCGTCCACCAGATGCAGCGAGTTATAAGGGCCGGATTTATTCAATGGCGTATGGAAAGTGAGCACGTCGGCTTCTGCCACCAGCTTTTCCAACGGCCAAAACTCACCAGCATCACCGCGTTCAGCGCGCGGCGGATCGCATAGCAAGGTACGGACGCCCAAGGCTTTCAGGCGGGCATCCAGGCGTGAACCTACGTTGCCGACGCCGATAATACCGACGGTTTTATCCCGCAGTTGGAAACCATCGCGTTCGGCCAGCAGCATCAGCGCGGAGAACACATATTCCACTACCGCAATGGCGTTGCAGCCCGGTGCCGCAGAAAAACCGATGCCCTGCTGTTGCAGCCAAACGTCGTCTACGTGGTCGGTACCGGCGGTCGCGGTGCCGACAAAACCAATGCGGGTACCGGCCAGCAAGGCCTCGTTCACTTTAGTCACCGAACGCACCATCAGCACATCGGCATCGGCCAGCGAATCACTCGGGATCGGGCGGCCAGGTACCGCCTGCACATTCCCCAAACGACTGAACAAATCAGTCGCGTACGGCATATTTTCATCAACCAGGATTTTCACTTATTGCTCCGACGGTTTACGGCTATTTATACCCAAAATAATTGGCGCTGCATCAAGGCGGTAAGAGCAGGAGTCCCCAGGAGCTTAGACTGGGGTGAGTGCTCGCAGCCAACACAGAGGCGGCGTCAAGTATGAAGAGTTATCTGGGAAATAGTGTGCCACTGAATCAGGCCCGGCGAAAGCGCTCGGGGGTGGTACCGGCGATTTGCTGGAACATGACAATAAACGCCGAGGCCGAGCTGTACCCTACCTCCAGCGCCACCTCCTGCACGGTTTTGCCCTGTTCCAGCAGGGACACGGCATGTAGGAAACGCAAACGCTGGCGCCATTCGCTAAATGACATGCCCAGATCCTGCTGGCAACGGCGCGACAGCGTACGTTCGGTGGTATACACCCGGGCAGCCCAGTTGGCGAGCGACGTATTGTCCGAAGGACAGTGTTCCAGCGCCTCCAGCACCGGTGCCAGGAATTTGTCTTCGGATGACGGCAGGTAGGTTTGTTGAACCGGCGACAGATGCAGTTGGTCGATCAGCGCCCGGCACAGGCGCAAGTCCTGTTTACTCTGTGGGATATATTGTTTGCGTGCGTAAAAATCTTCGGCAATGGCGCGGAAAATGGGCGTCACGCTGACCAGACAGGGATCGACCGGCATCCCGGCGCACAGCGGCAACGCAATATCGACCATGCGGCACTGCGCCAAGCGCTGGTTATAACAAGAGTGTTCAATTTCCGCCGGCGCCCACAGCACAAATTCCGGCGGTGCCAGAAAACGTTGACCGCCGATGCGCAGCACCATAACACCGGCCTTGACCCACATCAGTTGCCCCCAACTGTGCCGGTGCGGCTGGAACTCCGTACGGGCGTTGAATTCCTCGCAGCGGAACTGCACCGGACATGGTGCCGGGATCAGTGATTCGGGGTAATGACGAATTTCTGGCATGGTTTCGTCCCGTGACTTGTCTTGTTTAGGGCAAATATTGTCTGGATATCACTATATATAATAAACCGGACACGGGTAAACTAGCCAGCATGTCCGTTGTTAATGAGAATAATTATCATGAATATGCTATTCCCCCTGCTGGCGGTGTTGATTTGGTCCATTAATGCCGTGGTCAGCAAGCTCTCCGCTACCGCCATTGATCCGGCCGCCATCTCCTTCTATCGCTGGTTACTGGCGCTGATCACACTGACGCCTTTCGTGTTGCCCGGCGTGATCCGCCACTGGGCGGCGATACGCGCCAACTGGTGGAAATTAATGATCCTCGGCATGCTGGGTATGGTGTTGTACCAGAGTCTGGCTTATTACGCGGCCCACAGCGTCAGCGCGTTGTTTATGGGGATTATTGTTTCCCTGATCCCGTTACTGACTATTCTGATCAGCATAGTGCTGCTGCGAGTGGCACCGACGGTGGGTATTGCGATCGGCAGCCTGTTGTCGCTGGCCGGTTTGATTTGGCTGGTGAGCGCTGGTAATCCGGCCGAGTTGCTGCAACATGGCATAGGCAAAGGCGAGTTGATGATGTTTGCCGCCACCGCCGCCTATGCGCTGTACGGCGTGCTGACCAAGCGCTGGGCGATTGCGCTGCCAAACTGGCAATCATTGTATGTGCAGATCCTGTTCGGCGTGGTGTTGCTGCTGCCTAACTTCCTGATGGCGCAGGACGTTGCCTTGACCCGCCAAAATATTCCGCTGGTGCTATTCGCCGGTATCCCGGCCTCGATCATCGCGCCATATCTGTGGATCCACGGCGTGATGCGCCTGGGTGCCAATACCGCGTCGATCTTTATGAATCTGGCTCCGGTATTTACCGCCATCATTGCAGTAGTGTTCCTGCATGAACATCTGCACAGCTACCATTTGCTCGGTGGCGGCATCACCCTGTTGGGGGTGATCCTGTCGCAGCGTCTGCGCACACCTCTGGGCCGCAAGGCCAAGCAAACCACAGAGTGTGAAAGCTAAGGCAGCAATTGAAAACGCACCCGCACCAACAGGCCCCCGAGGGTGGCCGAGGTCAGCAGCTCCGGGCGGGTGCCGTGATAACGGGTGATGTCGCTCACCAGCGCCAACCCCAAACCGGCACCGGGCTGATTGCCCACGTTATCCAGCCGATGAAACGGCTGCAGCGCCTGCGCCGTGTCCTGCTCGGCAATCCCCGGACCGCTGTCTTCAATTTCCAGCACGCACTCCCCAGCCAACTTATCGATGCTTAACCGGGCCGTAACCGTGCCCTGATTCGGAGTATATTTCAGCGCATTATCAAGCAGATTGGCGCACAATTCAGTCAGCAGCAACACCTCCCCACCGACCCAACAGACTGATTCCCCCTCATACCCCAGATCGATGCGCTTACTGCGCGCCTGCGGCAGCCGTGAAAAACAGGCATCGCGCAGAACCTGCGCCAGATTCACCGGCTGTAACTGGTGGTCAGCCTGGTGTTCATGGGCTTTAAGTCTGGAAAGATAAAGCAGGCGATCGGTCAGTGCCACGGTGTTATCCAGCGTGCTGCTCATCGCTAGCAGGCTTTCCCGCCACTGCTGCGGTTGATCACTGGCCAGTGCCACCCCCACCTGAGTTTTCAGCACGGTTAACGGCGTGCGTAGCTGGTGCGAAGCGTCTGCGCTAAAACGCTCCTGACGCGCCACCATCAGCCGCAGTCGTTCAATATAACGGTTGAATGCCAGCAACAGCGGCTGCATTTCCGACCAGGGCAACACCATCGGCAACGGCGTCAGTTCGCCCGGATCGCGCCGCAGCATGATACCGGAAAGCTTACGCATCGGTTTCAGCACCCGCTTGAGTAGCGCGAAGGCCAGGAGCATGGTCAAAACCACCACCGTTCCCTGGCTGAGCAAAGCGGAAAGCATCATTTGCCGCGCCAGATAGCGCCGTGATTCCAGCGTCTCCGCGACCAGAATGGTCGCCATGCCCATAACGCCGGATTCGTTAATCGGCTGGTACAGCGCGGCCACGCGAATCGGTCGGCCGCGATATTGCGCATCATAAAAATGGACCAGCGCCGGATACAGGCTGGAACGCAGGATATGGGGCGGCATCGGCGGTAAATCGTTATAGCCTGAAATACTGTCGCCCTGCGGGGAGATCACTTCGTAATAAAGCTGATCGTTCATGTTGCGCTCGAAACTGTCGAGTACCACATAGGGCACGTCCGCTTCCAGTCGACCATTGCGCACTACCAGTCTTTCCGCCACGGTACGTGCCGACGCCAGCAACGTGCGATCGTAGGCCAGCGTAGCGGCATTCATCGCACTGAAGTAGTGGGTATAAATCGAGATACCGCCCAGCACCAACAACGGCAGGCCAAAGAACAATAACAGTTGATAAAACAGCGATCGCGGTGCGTTAAACCACCTCATTGCAAAGCTCCAGGCTGTAGCCCAGACCACGCAGAGTGATGATCGCCACATTACTGCCCTGCAGCTTTTTCCGCAGCCGATGAACGTACAGCTCGATGCTTTCTGGATTAGCCTCATCGGACAGGGTAAACACCTGTTCAAACAGTTGCTGTTTGGCAACCGGGCGGCCACGCCGGTGGATCAAAGCGGTCAGCACCGCCAACTCTCGGGGCGTCAACTGCAGCGGCTTGTCGTCGAGTTGGAAATAACCTTCATCGTGATAGGTTAGCGCGCCATACTGCAACGCCTGCTGAGTGACGCCAACGCTACGGCGCAGCAACGCCCGAATGCGCGCTTCCAATTCATCGAGTTCGAACGGCTTGGTCAGGTAGTCGTCGGCCCCCAGATTCAGCCCCTTGACGCGATCGGTAACGTCGGTTCTGGCCGTCAGCAACAGTACCGGCAAATCCTGCCCGCGTTTGCGCAGTCGGGCCAACAATTCCAGACCATTAAGCCGCGGCAGCGCGACATCCAGTACCACCAGCGCATAGGTCTCGTTTAACAACAGGTGGTCGGCTGCCAGTCCGTCCGGCGCAACGTCAACAGCAAAACCGACGCCGGTTAACGCCTTTTGCAGCCAGTGGGATAGCTCGGGATGGTCTTCAACCAATAACAGACGCATGTTTCCATTCCATTGATTTACCTATGCCTATGCTCTGTGTGAAATAACAATCAGGCCAGGACGACGGTCAATTAACATATTTATAACAGCAGGATGGCATGGAAAACGCAGGGAAAGAAGAGTTACACCGGGTCAGTTTTGGGAGCTGGGGCACAATTGCAACACGCAATAAACCACAGTCGGCCAGCCACTGCGGTTGATTGCGTTGGTTCGCCGTTATTTTTCGCTGTAGGCCAGAGCAATATCCAACACCGGCTGCAATTTGGCTGGCGTGAACGGCGGGGAAACCAATACCGAGCGATTATTGGCGGCAAACACAATATCAATACCGGTAATACAAGCCGTCATAGGGCATACGTATTTATCGCCTTTGGGATCGGCGAAATGCAGCTCAAAAACACCGAGTTCCGGACGCAGACGTTTCAACCGGCACTCGCCTTCCTCTCCATAAATGCCGGCATACACCGACGGCAACATCTTGATAGCTTTAATTTTATCACTTTCCCTGCCACCGAATAACTTCCCTAATGAAAACATAAACGCACACCTGTCATGATTTTATTTTTAGTCATTTTATCCCAAGGTCGAAAAGGCAAAAATGATATTACGTAGACTTTAAGCAAGGTTTACGGGCTGTTATTGCCCCGTGGCATGTGTTAGTGCAGCGGTCAACCTGGACGGTGAGTACAACATTATTATCCCAGCCAGGAGATGCATATCACATCCCGAAAACTTTTCCGCCGGTTGAAAGGTAAATGAAAGGTTGTTGATTTAACAATCCAGCAACCCGTATCGGCGGGGATCCGCACCGACTGAAAAATACCTTGGGGAAAGCAATGAAAAAAATAATCACCCACACTCTGACCGCCACCGCCCTGCTGCTGGCAGCCAATCTGGCCTTTGCCGTAGAAGCACCGAAACGCACCGAATGTATCGCCCCTGCTAAGCCCGGCGGTGGGTTTGACCTGACCTGCAAGCTGATTCAGGTTTCGTTGCAGGAAACCAAAGCCATCGATAAACCGATGCGCGTTACCTATATGCCCGGCGGCGTTGGCGCAGTAGCCTACAACGCCATCGTTGCCCAACGTCCGGCAGAGTTCGGCACGGTCGTCGCCTTCTCCGGTGGCTCGTTACTGAACCTTTCTCAAGGGAAATTCGGCCGCTATAACGTGGACGACGTGAAATGGCTGGCCGCCGTCGGTACCGACTACGGCATGATTGCCGTCCGTGCCGATTCGCCTTACAAAACCCTGAAAGACCTGATGGACGCCTTCCAAAAAGATCCGAACAGCGTGGTATTCGGCGCCGGTGCCTCGATCGGCAGCCAAGACTGGATGAAAACCGCCCTGCTGGCCCGTGAAGTTGGGGTCGATCCTCACAAGATGCGTTACGTGGCATTCGAAGGCGGCGGCGAGCCGGTTACCGCATTGCTCGGCAATCACATTCAGGCCGTTTCCGGCGATCTGAGCGAGATGGTGCCTTACCTGCAGGGCGACAAAATCCGCGTGCTGGCGGTGTACTCGGATCAACGCCTGCCGGGCCAGTTAGCCAATGTGCCAACCGCTAAAGAGCAAGGCTTCAATCTGGTATGGCCGATTATCCGCGGTTTCTACGTTGGCCCGAAGGTCAACGAAGAGGAGTACCAGTGGTGGCTCGACACCTTCCAAAAAATGATGGCAACCGACGAGTTCAAAAAACAACGCGATCTGCGCGGTCTGTTTGAATTCAACCTGGCCGGCAAGGAACTGGATGCCTACGTGAAAAACCAGGTCAATCAGTACCGCGAACAGGCCAAAGTTTTCGGTCTGGCCAAGTAACCGGAGGCTACCATGAGCGATCGCATTTTCGCCGGTTTCTGGCTGCTGCTGTGCATCAGCGGCCTGTTTATCGGCTGGGGTATTCAGAGCGAATACAGCTACGAGCCGCTGGGACCCCGTCCCTTCCCGCTGGCAATTCTCAGCCTGATGGCGCTGTGCGCAGCGTTGTTGCTGCTGAATAAGCCGCAGGTGGTTGAATGGCCGCATAACAAGGTGATGCAACGCCTGCTGGTGCTGGTAATAACCCTGGTGCTGTACGCCTGGGGCTTCGAATGGCTGGGCTTCCCGCTGGCAACCGCACTGCTGACCTTCAGCATTGGCCTGCTGTTCCAGGCCAGCCTGAAAGCGGCCTTGGTGTCCGGCGTGGTGATGGGCGTGGCGCTGTATTACGCCTTTGACCGCTTACTTGATGTGACACTGCCACTCGGCGTTTGGCTGAGCTAACGGGGGCGACGATGGAAACCTGGATGTATTTGACTCAAGGGTTCGAGGTGGCGTTGGTGCCACAGAACCTGATTATCGCCCTGATCGGCTGCTTCGTTGGCACCATTGTCGGACTGCTGCCGGGATTGGGGCCGATCAACGGCGTGGCTATTTTGCTGCCTCTGGCATTCGCTCTCAAACTGCCGGCTGAGTCCGCTCTGATCCTGCTGGCGACGGTGTATATCGGCTGCGAGTACGGCGGTCGTATCTCCTCGATACTGCTCAACGTACCGGGTGACGCGGCGGCGATCATGACCGCACTGGACGGTTATCCGATGGCGCAACAGGGCCGCGCCGGTGTGGCGCTATCAATCTCGGCGGTAAGTTCTTTCATCGGTTCGATGATCGCTATCGGTGGCATTATCCTGTTTGCCCCGCTGCTGGCACGCTGGTCACTGGCGTTCGGCCCGGCGGAATATTTTGCCCTGATGGTATTCGCCATCGCCTGCCTGGGTAGCATGATGAGCCAGAACCCGCTGAAGTCGCTGCTGGCGGCGCTGATTGGTTTGGGGCTGGCGACGGTCGGGGTAGATGCCAATACCGGTGTTTATCGTTTCACCTTCGACAGCGTTCATCTCTCCGACGGCGTACAGTTTATCGTGGTGGTGATCGGCCTGTTCTCGGTCAGTGAAATTTTACTGATGCTGGAAAGTACCAGCACCGGGCAGAAGCTGGTGCGTAAAACCGGCCGCTTACTGTTTAATCGCAAAGAGGCTGCCGAATGTGTTGGCCCAACGCTGCGTTCTTCGGTGATCGGTTTCTTCGTCGGCATTCTGCCGGGTGCGGGTGCCACCATCGCCAGTGCGCTGACCTATATGACCGAAAAGAAAATCAGCGGCAACAGCGACACCTTCGGTAAAGGAGATATCCGTGGCGTGGCGGCTCCTGAGGCGGCCAATAACGCCTCGGCCTGCGGATCGTTCATTCCGATGCTGACGCTAGGCGTGCCGGGTTCCGGTACCACGGCGGTGATGATGGGCGCACTGACGCTGTACAACATCACGCCAGGCCCGGCAATGTTCACCGAACAGCCGGATATTGTCTGGGGGCTGATCGCCGCACTACTGATTGCCAACGTCATTTTGTTGATCATGAACCTGCCGCTGGTTGGTCTGTTCACCCGCATGCTGACCATTCCACTGTGGTTCCTGGTACCGGCGATTGCCGCGGTGTCTGCGGTCGGTGTTTATGCGGTGCATAGCACCACCTTTGACCTGCTGTTGATGGTCGGACTGGGGGTGTTTGGCTATATCCTGAGGAAAATGCACTTCCCGATGTCGCCGCTGATTTTGGGCTTCGTGTTGGGAGAAATGCTGGAGCAGAACCTGCGCCGTGCGCTGTCAATCAGCAACGGAGAGTTTGGCATTCTGTGGAGCAGCAGCATCGCGCAAACCTTGCTGGTGTTGGCGGTGTCCGTCCTGGTGCTGCCGCTGGTATTGCGCATAATGCGCAAACGTCGCCAAACAGCGGAAGCGGCCAAGGCCGAGTAAATAAAAGGGCGGGGTAAATCCCCGCCCTGTTCATTTAACGTTTGATTTCAGCTATCGCCCGTTCAAGGGCCACAAGATCATCATCGGCCAGCAAAGGCTGCACGCGGGTAAAATCCTCCGCCGACAAATCATAAATGCGCAAAGCCAGTAACCGGCCGATGGTCTGCGGGCTAAACCGCCGCTTGATTGGCCGCGCCGGATTGCCGCCCACGATAGTGTAAGGTTCAACATCCGCCGTCACAATGCTGCCTGCAGCCACTATCGCCCCTTCCCCAATAGTCACGCCCGGCATCAGCATCGCCCGCATTCCTATCCAGCAACCGTCCCCGAGACGGGTATCGCCTTTCGGTTGATAAGCTGCCTCGATGCTTGCCATAAACGGATACAGGCACAGCCAGTCGATTCGATGAGTATGATTGCCCCCCATCAGAATCACCGCCTCGGCACCGATACAGACGTAATCACCGATCAGCAATTGGTCTATCAAACCCAGCGCAGGCCACTGTTGGCTGATCGCATCGCCGTGTAAATAACGCACCACCGAGCGTTCAAAGCCGTGATCCCAACAGTCGCTGTAATAGCTATGGGTTCCCTTGACGATAATATTGGGATTGGTCACCGTTTGGTGCAGCAACTCTGTTTTTGACCAGTGTTTTACAGTCATGGCAGTTTCTCTTTTATCTATTGCAAGAGCCACAGCCTAAAGTCTGTGGCAGTATTTTTGGTCGCAAAACACTGCCGAATTAAGCAATTAACGCTCGTTTTAGTCTTGGGTTATTGGTCATTGTCGTCTCCAAATTTGGCACCATAAGGTCACCATAGGTCGCTATGACAAGCAACTACAGCGTGCCGGGCGGATCTATCGCCAGCATCAGGATATGATGGTCGCCGCATTACAGCAACAACTGCCGCCAGGTTGCCGATTTGAAACGCGGGAGGGCGGACTGTTTATCTGGCTGACGCTGCCCGCCGCCGTCAGTACCGAAGCACTGATGCCGGTAGCTTGGCGAGAAGGCGTGACTTTTGCACGCAGAGAGTGTTTTTACGCCGAGAAACAGCGTGGCGCGCATGGCCTGCGATTGAATTTCGCCGCCAACACGCCACCGCTGATTGAAGAAGGTATCGCCCGGCTGTGCCGGGCGATTAGTCAGGTGATAGCGGCCGAAGAAACCGGTGATTACAGCCCGGCCCACCACAGCCGCAGCTTCATGCCCCAATAGCTGGTCCAGCCGGTGGTGCTCTGCACCACCTGGCCTTTGGAGATGATCACCAGCGTCGGGGTAACGCCGATTTGCCACTGCGCCGACAGTTCGCCACGCGGATCGTTAACCACCGGCAAGGCCACCCTCTTGCCTGCCAACCACTTCGCCACCTGAGCATCGTCACCGGAGCGCAGCGCTACGGTCAACACATTGCCCCCCTCGCCGACCACTCTGGCGACATAAGGGGTGGTGAAGCGGCAAACGCCGCACCAACTGGCCCAGAAATAGACCAGCAACGGTTTATCCTGGCTGAGCTGCGCCAGTGACACCTGCTCACCGTTCAGCGTCGTCAGGGCCTGTGAATCGAAGGCTGGCGGAGCCTGTGGTGCACGCAGCCAGTCCATACCGAACGCCGCGACCAGGACGATCAGCAGCAGGATCAACAGTTCCCGCGCCCAACGCCGCAACCTAGCCATTTTTGACCTTCGCCAATTGCTGTTTCACCATGGTTTCTAGCTCCTCGTAAGACACTGCCCCCGGCAACATCTGATCGCCGATCAGCGTCGCCGGCGTCCCCTGCACGCCCAATTTTTCTGCCAGCTCCATGTTGGTGCGCAACGTGGTCATGCTCAGCTCACTGGGTGCCACTTCTTTCACCCCGGTTTTCTGCTGTGCGGCAGTAATGCTGGCGGTGTCGTGGAAACCTTTTTTCGCCATCAGCCGCTGGTGCAACGCCCAAAACTGGTCCGGATGCTGCTGCCAGGTAGTCAATGCCACCCGTGCCGAACTGACCGAGCTTTCGCCTTTGAACGGCAATAATTTCACGACCAACGCGACGTCCGGATACTGTTTGACGATCTTCTCCAGCATTGGATCAAAACGCTTGCAGTACGGACAGTTGTAATCGGTAAAGGTCACCAGCGTCAGTTTGGCGTTGGCCGCCCCGAGACGTGGGCTGGCCGGGTCCTCATACAGGGCTTTGGCGTTTTGCTTGATCGCCTGGCTGATTTGCTGGCCGGTGGTTTGCTGCTGCCAGGCATCAACCGCCTGCGCCAGAATATCCGGGTTCGACACCAGCGTTTCGCGGATCAGCTCTTTAATGCGGACTTCCTGCTCCGGGGTAAAGGGGGCTGCGGCCCAGACAGGGGTAACGGTCAACATCAGTAAGATCATTAATTTTTTCATTGTGAATTTCCTTTGGCGGCGGACAGGGTTTGCAACACGGCATCTCGGGTCAACAACGTGGACAACACCACGCCGTCGCGGCTGCCGGGGCCATAAATTTGGTTAAAAGGCACAGCGACGCTGCCGCGTTGTTGCAGGAAGGCGCTAATTTCGGCCGATGGGCGACTCCAGTCTCCCCGCAGGGCGACAACGTCCTCGGCGCTAAGTGCTTTTTGCACGTCATCGCGCAACAGTACGTTGAATTTGTTAGCTTTACAGGTCACACACCAGTCGGCGGTGACGTCGACAAACACCCGTTTGTTCTGGGCCAGTGCCTGGATGATCGCCTCCTCGCTCAGCGGTTGCCAGGCCACATTGTCATGCAGCGGCTGACGCCACAGCCCGGCGGTCAGCGAACCGGCCAATAGCACCACCCCAACCAGCAGCAGGGTACCTGCCGCCAGCTTGGCCGCCAGGCGAATCCCATGTTGCCAACCGGCCGCCAGCAACAGGGCCAGCAGCGCGATCCCCCCCACCACCAGCGTCGCGACGCCACCGATATGGTTGGTCATCAGGCTTAGCAGCCACAACGAAGAAGCCAGCATCAGCAGGCCCATCACCAGCCGCAGGCTGTTCATCCAGCGCCCCGGACGAGGTAAACGCAGTGCCAGCGCCGGCCAGGCAGCAATCAACAGCCAGGGCAGACTCATCCCGACGCCCAGCGCGACAAACATGCCCCACAGCACCGGCAACGGCGCTGCCAGAGCAAAGGCCACCGCGGTCCCCAGGAAAGGTGCGGAACATGGCGTCGCCAGCAAGGTAGCGAAAGCGCCCTGCCAGAAATGGCCACTCAAGCCACGACCGTTATGGGTCGCCAGTTTGGTGTTCAGCGAAGAGGAAAGCTGCAGATGGAACAGGCCGAACAGATTAGCGCTGAATAGCAGCGTCACCAGCACCATAAAACCGATAAACCACGGGTTTTGGAACTGAATGCCCCAGCCAAGCGCCTGGTTACTCAGTCGCAGCAGCGTCATCAGCAACGCCAGTGCCATAAACGACGCCACAATGCCGAACGACGAGGCCAGGAACTGCAGCCGAATACTGTGGCGGTCACGCTTTTCGACCTGCAAAATCGAGCCCAGTTTGATGCCTAACACCGGCAGCACGCACGGCATCAGGTTGAGGATCAAGCCACCGGCCAGCGCCATCAGCACCGCCTGCCACAGTGAGAAGCTTGCCGCAACCGGTGAAACCAGCGGCCCTTCAATAGGTAACGTCACCTGTTGCGCCACGCCGACGTCACCGATCACCAACGTCAGGGTTTTGCCACGCAAATCCGGTGCGCTATCACCCCAGCCATCACTAACCGGCACCCGCGCGAACATCCGGGTTCCGTCACTGCTGACCTTCGGCTTGCCGAGGTCAGCATCCTCCAGCGTATCGAAGAACAGCTCAGGCTGCTGCCAACCGGCGGCTCGCTCGGCGCTGATCTGCAGTTCCCCGTTCTGATAACCGGCTTTAATGCTCTCCACCAATCCATCGGCAATAGGTACCTGCCCCATTGCCTGGGCAAAGTCCTGGGTAAACTGTGCGTCGGACGGCGCGTCCAGATCCAGCCTGAACGGATAGTCGGTCAAAATGCAGACGTTACTGCAGGTAGACAGCGTCAGCGTGCCCACCAACTGACGTGGTACTTCGCCTTTCATCACCAGCGGCAGCTCGACCCGGTCGTGATAACCCTGGGTGGAAATGCCGGCAACGTCAAAACGCTGCGGCGTCGGCCAGTACCAGGTTGCCGGCGGTGGATTACCCTGCCAGGCAATGGTCGGCGCAATACCGCCTTCCCCCGGCGAACGCCAGTAGGTTTTCCAGCCTTTTTGCAGCTCTATGCCCAGCAGCAAACGGGTTTCCCCGCTGTGCGAGGTGTCGGCGCGCAGCCGCACCTTGGCGTGATCGTTAGCCGGACTTTGTAGCCAGCCGCTGTCCGCCGCCTGCAAAACAGGTAGCCACAGCAGTAACAGGCAGGCTAATGCCGACCTGATGATATTTAACATGTTTTCTCTCCATAAATGAATCAATCAACCAAAACAGACAGGTGATGAACTCATTCACGGAACACGCATAATCGCAGATGCACCCTGAGGGTGGTGGGGGAAATAACTCTGGGAGGAGGAATTCGCAGACGCGTGGCCGCCGTGGGGGCCAACAGCACCAGCAACATGCCAAGACCGAACAACAGGGTTTCGAACATTACCGGTGGCGAGGCCAACAAGGATTTGGCACTCAGTTCACAGGGTGTGGGTTGCAGTTCGGCGGCGTCATCGGTGGCAGAGGGCGCTGCGCTGGCAACGGGCAACCCCATCACTTGCTGCAACGCATGCAGGCTCGCCATGCGCTGAGTCATGCAGGTCAGCACCACCAGGCAAGCCAGGCATAAAAACCATTTTGCAATCCGCTGCTGTTTAACCATGCCGTCCTCAATTCCAAGTCTGCGCTTATCTTAGCGGCGCAGACGCTTTTAGCAATATTTTGCCTGTAAAGAAATGTCTGAGGACGGTATTGGTCGCGGCCGTTTACAGGTATCATGAGTACAATCCTGCGCTTTTCGCCGGGTACGACGATTATTCTCTCCCCAAAGTAATGGGTGTTGCGGCAAGGCGGCAAGCAAGCGAGTCCCGATGAGCTTACTCAGGTAAGTGATTCTGGTGAGATTGCGCAGCCAACACAGCGACAACGCCAAGTAAGCAGGGGATACACAGCGAAGGACAGGTGATATGCAACCTTTGAGTGGACCGGGCACCCCGATCGCCAGCGATCGTACCCCTAGCCCGGACAAAACCACAACCACTGACGGTAGCCCGCTCTCCCCGGCACAACGCACGACGCTGGAGAAGCTGGTCGTCAAGATCATGGCGCTCAGCCCAGCCAAATCCGCAGAGATTTGGGTCACGCTGCGTCATGATCTGCAAACAGACAACAACAGTGAGCTACTGGCACGCCATTTCCAACCGGCCGAGCAACTGTTGCAAAACCGTCTGGCGCAGGTACAGCAGAGCCATGCCAGCCGCCAATTGTTGCAACAACTCACCGATCTGCTGCCGCAGGGCAATAACCGTCAGGCCGTCAGCGACTTTATTCGCCAGCAGTTTGGCCATACAGTGCTGAGTAAATTGAGCCACCCACAGTTGCAGCAGGTGCTGAACCTGTTGCAGACCGGCAGCCTGACTATCCCGCTCCCGCAACAAACCACCACCAGCGATCGCCCGCTGCTGCCTGCCGAACATCAGAGCCTGCAACTGCAGGTGACCAAGCTGAGCGCCGCCACCGGCGAATCACCGGTCAAAATTTGGCAGACACTGTTTGATCTCAGCGGAGTAAAAACCAACGATCCGCTACCGGCTCGCCATTTCCAACTGCTGAATCAGTTTTTGCAGGTGAAGGTAGCGCTGAGTCCACAAACCGCACCGACGCTCAACAACCTGTTGGCCGCACTTAAACACCCTGCGGATCCGCAGGAGCAGCAACAGTTGACTGACTACTGTCAGTCACGTTTTCACTGCAATGCCAGCGCACCGCTGACCCATCCGCAGATCAGCGACCTGATCAACCAGCTGTTTGCGCGCCGTCTGGAAAAGACCGGTCCGACACAGCCGCTGCCCGGCAGCCACGCCGAACCGCAGCCCTTGCTCAACCCACTGATTGCCGCCCTGCCCCAACCGCTGCAAAAAGCGCTGAGCAAATCGGCCGTGGCGTTTATCCTGTTTATTCTGGTGCTGGCCCTGGTATTGGCGCTGGTGTTTTAATTTTTGACTTCCCGGCAACCGATTTTCTGGCCAGCGGATAACCCTTATCCAAGGCCAGACTGGGTATAGTGTTCGGAGGCTTCAAGCTTGAATTGACGCACCTGCGGCAGTGCAAGAATAAAGGCTGAAAACATCAGGCCCAATGTGGCGATAAAGATAGCCTCGCGTGGGGAGCGAGCCTCGGCCAGGTAGCCACTGGCCAAAGCCCCCAAAGGGATCGTAATACAGAATAAAACCTTTAAAGAAGCAATGACTTTACCAATCAGGTGCGGGGGGATAATTATTTGATTAATAGAAACATTAATGACATTAAAAATAGTTTGTCCTAATCCAAAGAAAAAGAATGCAATGCCTATAGCAAAAACAGCACTTTCCACCGGCTGTAGCAAACTGAGGATTGCCCCCCAGGCAACAGTCAAACCAACACCCAATAATAATGATTTACCATAGCCAAATTTTTTTATCATTAACGGTATTATTGATGCCCCTACCAGGACACCCAAAGCGCCAGGAATAAAAACAAAACTAAGCATTAAAGGTGATATCTTTAATTGATTCACAGCATAAAATATAAATATTGTATAAATTAATGCATAGCAAAAATTCCATATAGCGCCGCTTAGAGTGATTATTCTTAATAACGGCGTTTTAAATACAAATTGGTAACCTGCATAAACCGAACTAATACTGCCATTCTGTTTATTATTATCTACTGCCAGATTTATTTTTATCTTTTTCAACGGTAACAAAAAAAACGATGAAAAAATGAATAAAATGATGTTAAAAAACAAAGCATCGGCTGCAGAAAAAAACTTTATCACACAACCTGCAATAACCGGCCCCAGCAATTCAGAAAGTGAATTCGCACTCGCAAACTTTGCATTACACTGAATTATTTCAGATGGATGAAACAAAGCAGGAATCAGCTTGCGATACGAAACATCGAAAAATAACTTACCCGTACCCAACAAGAATGAAGAGATAGCCAAAGTATAAAAATTCGCATGAGAAAAGTAAAATGAAATAAAAATAAAAAATAATATTAGCGCGCGAAAAACCTCACTGGCTATCATGATTTTTAATGGGTTATGACGGTCAATTAAAATACCAGAAAAAATCCCTAATACGATCGGGGCTAACTGCTCTGAAAACACTAAATACCCCATTTGTATTGGCGTCATATGCAATTGCACTATCGCAAAGATGGGCAAGGCGAACAGCGAAACCTCAGCACCTACTTGAGTTAGTATTTGAGAAAACCATAACTTAGTGAACATTCCATTTTGCCATAGTGATATTTTCTCTTTCATAATACTCCCATAGCTATATTCATTAACGTTAAAGTCTTAGTTCTTCGAAGCCCATTCCCTGTCAAATACTCTATAATGAAACTCGTCACTTGTAGAACCTTTGAAAAATTCTGCATTTTTCAATTCATTAATCTTCTTAAAGTCCAGAGACTCCACTAAACCAATGGAAGCAACATTGCGCGAGTCTATCAATGCATCTACATGTGACAGTTTATAATTATTGAATAAGAAATCCATCAGCATAGACACACACTGTTTTGCCACACCTTTTTTCTGATATTGACTAAATACATGGTAAGCAATATATGCCCAGCCTTTATCAATCATAACTGTTGACTGGACATACCCCAGATACTGACCAGATTTACGATCTATAATGACCCAGTTTAACCATATTTCTTTTTTGTCCGCCGAATAGCGTTGAGATACTCGCTCATAGCGAGACTCCAGTTCACCCAGCGTTTTCGGGGGGTCGGAAGGTATAAACTTATAATCATCATCAATACACAACCCCGCATACATTCCATGCGCATGCCATTTTTCTAGAGGTTCCAGCATATATAAATCTGATGTTATAGGTTCAATTAGTTTAAAGCTCACGATTCGAACTCCATTAACCCTAACATCATGGCTGTAAAAAGAGAGTCAATGACAGAATTACCGTTATTTTCGAGTAAGTCATAAGACAATAATCCACCATTATTATTTATTGAATCAAAGATATCCAAACTCACACTCGCAGACAGTCGGCCTTTGATAAAGAAAACATATCTCTGTCCCTTAGAAAAAACAACATTGGTCAATGTGCCATCACTCAATTTAATTGCATGTCCTGCCTTAAAAATTCGCAACCAATTGGTTTCATTTCTGGATATAAGGCGTTCTCCCAGAAGTAATAAATCGACTTCATCATTATGCCTAAAGAAAATGATGGCATCCTCAGCACTGTCAATAATGGGCTCGCCGCCGCCATTGAGGGAGGTGTTGACTAATATTGGGTAGCCAGTTTCATCATTAAAAAATGACATTACATCATAAAGCATGGGATCCGTGCTTTTTAACAGTGTTTGCGCACGCGTGGAACGATCCGGATGAGCCAGTGCCTTCAACGAAGAAACGTGATTGTCCTTTATATAATGAACATAGTTCATATAAGGGCTGATCGTCGGACCATTGAAGTAATCATTAATTTTATCCTCTTGTATAATCGGAGCAACAGGTCGCCAGTCTTGTCTTTTTTTAATTTTATTCAATCTAACTTTAGACTCTTCCAACAACGGTGAAGCAAGTAAACTACGCCCACCTAATGCTCTTGGGCCAAATTCAGCTCGTCCTGCACAACGAGCAATTATTTTTCCCTCTTGCAATAACTTGGCAATAATCTTTGGTGTCTGCTTGCCATTATCCGTGATAAACAGTGAATGATGCACCAACGCAGCATTGATATCAGGTTCAAGAATATCTGTACCTAACCGATCCGTACTATAATTCTCTTGATATTCCAGAGTAGGGTTTTCCCATATTCTTTGACCAAAAAAAGCGCAACCTATAGAAATTCCCGCATCATGCGGAGAACTCGGAAAGTAGCAACTATCAAATATACCACTATCAAAAACCTCAGAGTTAGATAGTATATTTAGAAAAACACCCCCAGCCGCACAAAAATTGTCAGAATGGCCAAGCTTCCTGGTTTTTCTTGCGTAGGCGAATAACGTATTTTGCAAAGCATTTTGTGTCAATTTTGCCAAAGGAATATTTTTAATTGGGTCACTATTGATAGTGAATCTTTCCTGCCAACCATTACGAAACTCTATATGGCCATCAATGTCAGCTATCAATTCATTAACATTAACGCCTTCATTTCCCGTATGACTCTCTAATGAAGCTAATGCCATTAACTGGCCATGAGCATTCTCACTACCAAAGACGCTCCTTGCGACATTATCATATAAACTTGCTGCATTTTGAATGAACACATCTGGGGTAGGATGAGGAGTACAAAATTCTCTATCCAATAATGAATAGCCATTTTTGTTGACAGTGTAAATTGATAGGCACTCTGTCTTTAACACTAACCCCTCCCTGACTTTATTATCAGTGGCATTATTGTAATAATCAGAAAATGACATCACAAAATCCTGCCCTGACTCCGTTGAAGAACCAGCCAAATCAACGACCAAAACACTGGCATCTGGATAACCAGAACAACCAAATGCAGACATTGCATGAGCAAGATGGTGAGAAATAACCCTATGTCGTTTGTCCCAAGGATCAAACAAGTTAAAGCCTGGCTGTACCAAAGGATGCCTTAAGCCTACGCCCCCCGGAGCAACGGACTGCAATGATGAAATAATATCAGTAACATCGTTCAACTCAACCCCAGCAAGTTTCAGACATTGAGTAATCGGCAAATCGTTGCTGAAAAAGGGTCGACCGTCATATTTCCTGCGAGTGACCCTCTCTTGCTGCATGGCAGCCATTAACTTTCCATCGATAACCACAGCACACGAAGAATGATGACCAAGATGAATACCCAGCGTGACTTTTCTCATGTTGTGACCCACCATTAATTTATTTATATTGGTAGTGACTTAATTTAAATTCCCAAAGGATGAAAACCAAATGTCAATATTGTAACCCTTTCATTTTCTTTTATATGCTCTCGCCCATGGGTTATACTACCGGCAAACATGATAACCAATTCTCCTGGCTTAAGATTTATTCGCTCCGGTTCAGAATGAGAAGGAAATACTACCAGGCAAGACCCCGTCTCATCTGGGTCGGTATGTTCAAGCATTAACAAAACATTGAGCGAAAAAATGTCAGTATCAATATGCGGGTTTATTCCCTGACCGGCTTTGTCGTAATAGATAAAACTGGCAATCCCTGTGGGTAAAACCTCTCCGGCATGCAAGCGAACAAATTCTGTCAGCTTTGTTGACTTAGAAAACTCATCAGCAATCGGTGCACCACATCCCAGAAAGTGGTCTTTATTATCAACCGCATCCTTCCTTATACTCCTGGCTTCATGTTGCAGAGAATGCAACAGTTCATCTGTCATGAAATCGGGACGACCACGAAAAGCAATCCCATTTGGGGAGATTCTATTGCTGTAAGGCTGTAATTTAGCCAAACAATCAGTTACGGTATTAAACGCATCAGTTTCATCTTTCTCGATGGGTAAATTAAATTCTGGAGATAAGCCTCCTGCCGCCAATCCCAGTAACAATTTATAATTCGCCTGTTCGGCTTCTGATAGGGTAGAGTTGAAGGCTTTTAGTTTTTCCACGATACTTTCAACATGCTCACTCATATTTCCCTCACCATTCAGTTTAAGTTATACGGGTTGAAATCCAAATGCGACTATTCTGACCTCTTCGTTTACTTTCATTCGTTCTCTTGAATGTAGAATGCTATCAGCAAACAATATAATCATCTCCCCCGGTTGCAGATAAATACGAACGGGTTCTTGATCAGTAGGATAAAGTATCAACGCGGATGGTGATGACTCGAATTTATGATCTAACATCATTATCACATTCATTGGAAATTCAGCATTATCTATATGTGGATCAATGCCCATGCCTTTCTCATTGTAATAAAGATAATTCGTCTTTCCTGTAGGAATGATGTTACCTGCATACTTTTTAACTTGATCAATTAGCTGTTCTGAAAAACCAACTTGCCGTGCAATTATTCCACCGCTTGATACTAAGTGGTCATCAAATCTCTGTGATAAATGATAAAGATCTTTAGACTCTTCATTTAATGCAGCAAATAGCTCTTCGGACAAAAAATCCGGCCGTCCTTTCCAGGCTATGCCATTAACGGTAACCCGATCGTGATGTGGCTGTAGCTCAGCCAAAGACTGCAACGTCGCTTTCAAAGCGGAATTTTCAACATCCTGTTTATTATTTTTACCTAATAACTCACCGCAAGCAAGGGAGAGGAGTAATTTGTAATGTTCTCTTTCCTGCTCGGATAACGTATTTTTAAAAGCATTAAGCCTATTATTTATATTTCCTGGTTCAGATGTTTTTATCATATTAAAGCCTCAAAAAATATATAGCGGAATGTAAAAACAGTACCGCTATATATTTCATAATTTAAAAACATTTAAACTAATGGACTTCCAGCTCATCAGAGAGTGCGATAATATCCTCTCTGACCTTGACACTGGCTGCGGCCGAGATAGGTTTTATATAGCTAAACTTATCTTCCGCCTGATTTGACTGTTGAAGTGATGAAAGATGAGTTCCCGCTGATTTGATAATCTTTGAGAACACCTCGCCTTCTTCATCTGAAAGCGTTTCTTTCAACATTTTCAACTTATCTCTTAATGTTGAAAATGAGGCTTCTAGTTCCTTGCTGGTAAGTTGAGACGTATAAATGTTGTTTGTTTCCACTAAATACCTCCAATTACTTTTTATCAAGGATGCGTATTTCTACGCCAGGATTAGATGTGCAATTTTCACATGCCATCTAAACTTAATATGGAATGACGGAGTCATAAATAATGAAATTTCATGGTAATTAATCAATCATAAGATTGAAGATAGATAAAAATTATATCAATAGGTTATCGATTGATGATCATTAATCGTTAAACATTAACACTAGTTACATTTAAAAATCACTTTATTTAATGTATTTGAACATTGCAAAAATAGCAAATTTTTAGGTTGTTTTTGTTTCAAAAAACCTAATTCATTGAAAATAATTAATTTTATCAAATTGACGATGTGAGAAAAAACAAAGCTGAAAGTTAAATAAATTTTAACATATCACTAGGCTGTGTCCCTTAACTTAGCAACCGCTTCAAAAATAGCCTGATCGCTCCCAGCTTTAGCATACTTAGGTAGTTTCTGCCTGTTTTTTCCGAGCGTGTAGCGATACGACGATTTTCTTTCAGTATCGCAAAGCAACGCTCCACGACATTGCGTTTTTTGTACAGACGCGTATTGAGGGGCCGACGTCCGTCCTGGCGGGCTTTATCATTCGATTTAAACGGAATAACCGCTTTTATCCCTTTTATTTTCAAATAAATGCGAATACGTCTACTGGAGTAACCCTTATCCGCCAGTACGGCTTTCGGACGTGATTTCAGGTGCCCGCTTTTTCGGATAATCCCAACCCGGTTAAGCAACGTTTCCGCATACTGGTTTTCGTGGGCTTGTCCACCGCTCAGGCAAAAACTCAGCGGTAATCCTGTGCCATCTGTCGCCAGATGGATTTTGGTGCCAAAGCCGCCGCGAGAGCGACCCAGCCCATGGTCCTCGTGTTCATCGGGGTGTTTTTTTTCGCACCGGCGGCTGCTTTCAGGGCGCGAACATTACTGCCATCCAGCGCGATAACATCCCAGTCAATCAGCGCTCTCTCATCCAGAATCTGGAGTAATTTATTGAAAATACTGTTCATTACTCCCTCTTTAGACCATCGGTTAAAGCGGTTGTAAATCGTTTTCCATTGGCCATAACGCTCAGGTAAATCCCGCCACGGTGCGCCAGAGCAAAGCACCCAAAATATGCCATTCATGACATGCCGGTGCGCAAAGTAAGGACGCCCACCTCTGGAAGAGCCTCTTTCAGGCGGCAGCATGGGAGAAATCAGCGCCCATGCTTCATCGGGGAAATCGTAACGAGCCAAATTAAAGGATCTTTTGTGGTTAAACCATGCGTCAGATTGTACAAAAAATAGTTACGGGACACACCCTAGATGAAACTATCAGCAGTATAAAATCAGTTATTAATAAATGCATCGACGGCACCTACGCCGAATATTTAACCCGCCCATTGGAAAGTGGAGCATTTAACTTTGCATAGTACCCAAAAGAAACTATAGATTTAATATTTACCAAAGCAAGATTGCAAAAATTATTCCCTCTTGTTACACGTGGAATCATTCAAAAAACAAAGAGAAATGGAGGGTAAAAGAACTTTCTCAAAACATCCCTTCGCATAGGGTGGATTTTTGCGTCGATGATTTAGATTTTTCTATAGTTTGCCATGGCAGCGAACTAAGATATGATGACCCTGCTTCCGTTTTCTTTGTTATCGAAGGAAAGCACTTTATCAAGCCATACTCATTAAAGCACCTACTTGCGATCATTCGCTTAATAAACCGGGACGAATTAGACGATTTTTCCAGATCGTATAATGACTCTGATAAAGTAACCATCTGGCCACCGCACTCCACTGATAATAACGGAACGATAGACATAGATTCACTCAGGTTAATATATGTATCAGAGCTCTATAATGAATTTAAAGAGAAGTTCCTGAAGGCCATCGGAGACAAAAAAATGTCAGTTATAATTAACGCAATGAAGATAATGCATGGGGATATTTGACCTTGCTATTTAGGGCGCAGTCAGCGCCCTTACTTTTATCGATATACGCACCTTTAATTTTAGTATATAAGCACATTTAGTTACCCCACTGCCGATAAGTGATCTCGACGCATCTCACTGTCAGTTTTAGAGCGCTGTATTTTTCCTGCAAAGCATATAGAACCATTGATGAATAGATTGATAAAAATGCATAAAGAGTATCCATCCAGATTATTAATATAAACGAATCATTTTTCCAAAAAGAGTCTATTCGTAGAGTTGGTGTAAAGAATTTTATCATCAAAATTATTTTTTATGTTGGAGATAAAAACCAACGCAGTACCATGCTCTCCTCCTTCTATTTTAAATATTTTCTCTAGTTCGCTTTCAAAATAGTTCATCCTCCCTTTAGCAGGATCCACAACTTGAAACCACCCATCTTTATAACCTGTATACACAATGAAATGCCCTCCGTTTGTACTGGTTTTCAAGATGGCTGGTGATTTTAATCTTTTTAACTCATTCAGTTTGATTTTTAATCCAACCGTTAAAATATTAAATGTGTTAGCGGTTTTCTTCAAATCCCCCAACGAATATTCAGGCTTTAAACCAATAAAGAAAAATAAATTTTTCTCCGAAGTGCTTTTGTCATAGTAATTATTCAGAACAAAAGCCAATGATGCAATTCCGCATGAATTGTCAAAAAGTTGTCTTTCTATATTCTTTGTCTTTGCTTCAGAAAAGTACTCCTTCACTTTATCTCGAGGCCTTTCAATGGCAAAAGCCTCACTATACAATCCTAATACTAGAGAAAAACCCAATATAAACACGAAGCTTTTTTCATTCATATGCATCCTTTAAACAATTTAACAACTAACCAATTAACCATCTAACTAAGCAAACAGTTAAAAATGCAGGTATAATTGAATATATTGCGTTTAACCACTTATATTTACCACTCAAAATTTTAAATAAAAAAAACCACATGACATAAATAAAAACGATATAAATAAAGTTCATGATAGCCCCCTTTAATGACAAGCCGTACATCTTTGTTTCATTAACTTATTCCATGAAGCAGGATCGTCCACAGCTTTCTGCATTGCTTCTTTGTAGCGGCCTCCACTAAGACCAGGCATTTTTTTAAAATGACTATCACCCCAGTTAGGATCATTCAAAATTTTGTTTAAATCCGCTTGAGACGGAACAGAATCTAGAGCAGGCCCAACCTTATTTTTATTTTTCCCTAGATATTCACCAGCCAAGCCACCAAATAACAATCCACCTGCTTCAGTGAGTAAAAATTTATCAGCCATTAATGGGGCGCCGCCCACAGCGCCAATGCCTGCGCCAACAGCCGCTGCAGCTAGTGCTTCATTGAATTTCACTTCATTTCCAGCTCCAATTGTTTGCGCTAGATAAGCGCTTAAGTTTACAGTGGCTCCTTGAGCTGCTGCCCATAAGATAGGTACAAGTACAACCGGAATGGCTTTTCCTTTCGTACTATTCAACTCCGCATCAGTCATAACTTGATAAGGTTTATATTCAAGATCATCGATCTTTTGTGCAGTTGAAGCTGTGGAATTAAAGTTTAGTAGATATAATGAAAGAATTAAATATTTAAAATTTTTCATTCTTATTTCCATAATTATACCCTCCATGAAAAGTCGATAGAAAATGTGTTTGAATCCATGCCACCTAGTTCATGATCGATGCTAAAATCAGCAGTAAAATCCTTCCAGCGATTGAAGGTAATGCCGGTTATTAATGAACTAGCTGTATCCCAGGATGGAGAGTGAGGGTTCTTTTTTTTCATGCTGTAAATATCTTTAGAGGCACCAAACTTAATGTCTATATCATTATTTAAAGCAACACTTATAATTCCTGTAGTTGAGAAATAGCGGTATTTAACATCATCTTTCCTATTAGATATACCATCGATATATGAAGGATATAAAGTAAGCACAACGGGATCCAAAATCCAACTAAAAGAGGATGATAATGTGTAATTATTAAGGCTACCAGCCTTAAACCCCGTACCAGCGCTCACCACTGTAAGTGGATAAAAATTTTCTATCCGATATGAAACCCCAAAGTTATAGTTGTCAACACTATGTTTGTTTTCAGTGTTAAGCTTAAATTGCTCGTCGGTAGTGTCTTTTTTCGTATATTTTCCAATAACTGTTCCACGAAGTGATAAATTATTGCTAACGCCATATTGAAAAGAAGTATATCCGGAAAGTTGCTTTGTATTAGTGGTAATTATAGAGACGGAGTTGTCTATAAAGAAAGAACCTAATGAGGTGATGTTTAGTGAATACTGCGGTGATATGTTAGTTTTAGTATTTTCATAAATTGAAATGCCAGAACTTATTGTCCACTTATTTTCCTCTGGTAGGAAGTCTTCAACTTTGTAGATACCTCCTGCACCAACGACAAGATTAGGTATATTTTCTGCATAAGCAAGCTTTGTGACAAAGCACAATGCTAACATTGTAAAAGGAGCTAGTTTTTGCTTCATATCTGAACAACGTCCATTGTTGATAATGATTATCGTTATCTTTATGTGGATTTTGCCATATACATACAGATTGTCAATAAGTGAAAGCAAAGGTTTCTTAACGATACGATTTGACAGCCTAAGTTGAGGCAAAGAACAAGAGACACACCGCACAGCTCTAAGCTGTGGGTGTGTCCGACAGATCCTTAAACCAAGAAAAATAGTTTAAAATTATATAGTTATTATTATATCGTTCGTTTTCGTTCCATTCCCCCCGAACACAAAAAAGCCTAGCTGCTTACGGCCTGATGAGCCAAGCAGTCATTGATTATTATTTAAGCTACAATTGAAGTCTGGTTATCATCTGGCTAAAAAGTGAAAATGTGATGATGAACAAAACAAGACAGTACCGAGACTGCTGACAAAGTCCACTGCGGTTAAAAGTTCTGATCTGAGAGCGAATAAAAACAAAGGATTATATCTTCTGATTTACCCCAAACACCCGAAAACCACGTTTTTCTGGTGTTTGTCATCAATCTGTACCACGCCTAGTGGCGATACGCATGGTTAAATCACCGACTGCCGGCAAAATTACCGGACAGCCACGTCTGTCACTACGCGGCCGACAAATAGTTCAAACCGGAGGATGTCGCGATCCACAACAACCCCTGCCCTTTGCCGCCGGCTCACCAGATTTACGCGCCTTCCCGCTAAAGCTGTGGAAACAGCTCACCGCCCAGCAATTACGCCTGCGGGGAGAAGCCCTGATGCGCTATGGCGATCCACAAGGTTATCTGCCGCTACGCGAAGCTATTGCCGGCTATGTCAGCCAAACGCGCGGCGTTAATTGCGATGCGCAGCAAGTGCTGGTGCTGACCAGTTCGCAGCAGGCCCTGCAGTTGATTGCCACCCTGCTGTTGGATAGCGACGACAAGGTTTGGATGGAAGAACCCGGTTATCGCGGAGCCAGAAACGCCTTTAGCAGCGCCGGTGCCGAGCTGGTAGCGGTCAATGTTGACGAAGTTGGGATGCGGCCGGATGAACAACTGCCCGCGCCGCGACTGATTTACCTGACGCCATCACACCAATATCCCACCGGAATAGCGCTCAGTCTGGCACGCAGGCTCGAATTGCTGGCTTTGGCTCAACGGCAGCAGGCATGGATTATTGAAGATGACTACGACAGCGAGTTTCACTATGACGGCCAGCCCATGCCGGCGATGCAAGGGCTGGACCGGCACGGCAACGTGCTCTATCTGGGCACCTTTTCCAAGGTGTTGTTTCCTTCACTGAGGCTGGCCTATTTGGTGGTGCCTCCCGCGTTGGTGGAACCCTTTACCACCGCACGCACGGTTTATGACGGTCACAGCGCCCAACTGATGCAGGCAGTGACCGCCGAGTTTATCCAGCAAGGGCATTTTGCCGCTCATATCCGCTATATGCGTCAGTTGTACCGCAATCGTCGTGACCGCTTATTGGAGGAGATACAGGAAAAACTGGGGCATTTTGCCACCCCACAACCGGCAGATGGCGGATTACAACTCAGCGTCTGGCTGCCAGCCGGTCAGGAAGAGGCCCTCACCCGTCAGGCACAGAACCTGGGGGTCGTGACGCCAGGGCTGGCAGCCCAATATCTAACGCCAACCGTGCGGCGCGATGGCTGGCTATTGGGTTTTTCCGCCCTGACGCCGGGGGAAATCTGCGCCGCTGTCGAACGGCTAAGCCGAGTCATTCCTGTTTAGCATTGCTGCGCGCAAACAATAGGGTAAAAACTATCCCGGTTAATGCACACACTACGCCAACCATCAGGTTGCTCATGCCCAGTTCAAAATGCACATACAGGGTGATCACCGCTAGCGGCAAGGCCACGCTCAGATAGGTCAGGAAGATTGCGCCGGTCAACGAAAGCAACGCTTTATTAGCGGAAGGATCCGCGTGTGAAACTACAGATGACATAAATGCTCACTCTAAAAGGAGAAAAACAAAGAGAGAGCCAGATGACTCCAACACTCTCTTTTCTCGTTGCAAAGCAACAAGAACGAGTGCGTTGGATTACGTGAACGCCTACGCAGACCCGGATCCGGGCTGTATCGGCAGATATTAACCAGTGCGCCCGGCGACAGTCAATCGCCGGGCCGTAGATTAAATTACTGCTCGGTCAGTCGCAGTTCGGCAACTACCGGCAGGTGATCGCTGACCGCCGGCCAGTGAATGCCGTTCCAGTCGCCGCTGGCGTTCGGCACCGTCATGCTGTCCAGGTGCCAGCGCTGGGCATTGCCGCTAAAGATGTAGTCGACCTTGATTTCGGCATTTTCCGCCGGCCAACTGCGGCCATCTTGCGCGGCAGGCGTGATGTCGTTCCAGTAGCGGCTCAGTTCGGTCCAGGTAACGCTGCCCGGAACGTCGTTCATGTCGCCAAACAGCAGCTTGATACCGCGCATTTCGATGGTGCGATCGTTCAACTCGCGCACCTGCTCCAAACGCATGGCCGGATCTTCTTTAGTATCCAAATGAGTGTTGATCAGCGTAATCGTCGCCGGGAACTCAGGCACGTTGGTCTGGGCGCTGAAGGCAATGCGTTGTTCACGCTGACCGGAAGGCAGCGGGTAAATCTTGCTGTCATGCAGCGGATATTTTGACAGGAACGCCAAGCCATATTCACCGCCGTCATAATCAATCGCGCGGCCAAAAACTACGTGCATACCGGTCAGTTTGGCCAGTTCTGCAGCCTGATCCAGCTTGCCGCTGCGGCCGGTCAGCTTGTCCACTTCCTGTAGCGCCACCACGTCAGCGTTCATCGCCTTGATCGCCTTGGCGATGGCGGTCATATCACTGACTTTACCGGCGGCAATATTAAAGCTGGCGACGCGGATCTTCGGTGCCTGCTCCAGGTTATAAGTTTTGTTCTTCAGACCGCCAAGCGCGCTGACCACTTCGCGACTATTGGCGTTGCTGTTGGCATGGCCAGCGTCGGTGGAGGACCAGGCAGCCTGAGATATTCCCAGAGATAACAAAGAAATAAGCAAAGCATGACATGAGCGCATGAATTCTCCTTTAGCGTTCAGATTTTTGTTGGGGCATCCGCCCCCCAGAGCTAACAATGATTTTGCCGCAGTTACCCGCGACTATTTCCTAGTTGCGCCGCTATTTTTTTATTCTGCGCGGCGTCTCGCATTCCGACGGTGAAAGCATTGCACCATTGGACAACCGACTGATTTACCATTAAAACCGATAGACTGCTTACCGAGAGGAACCCGCATGACCAGCGCCATAGCCGAACAGCTCACCGAACGTTTCTTCCGCTATCTGGCGGTAACCAGCCAGAGCGATGCCGCCGCCACAACCCTGCCCAGCACGCCAGGCCAGCATGAGATGGCCAAACTGCTGGCAGCCGAACTGCGCGAATTGGGGATGACTGATGTGCAAATTGATGAGCACGCCACCGTTACCGCACGTAAACCCGGCAACCAGCCCGGCGCGCCGCGTATCGGTTTTATTACCCATATCGATACCGTTGACGTCGGCCTGTCTGCAGATATTCACCCGCAGCGCCTGCATTTTAGCGGCCAGGATCTGTGCCTGAACGCAGAGCATGATATCTGGCTGCGCACTGCCGAGCACCCGGAGATCCTGGCCTACCCAAATGAAGAGATTATTTTCAGCGACGGTACCAGCGTACTCGGCGCCGATAACAAGGCGGCGGTGACGGTAGTGATGACCCTGCTGGCTAACCTGAGTGCCACCGACCGTCACGGCGATATCCTGGTGGCCTTTGTGCCAGATGAAGAAATTGGCCTGCGCGGTGCAAAGGCACTGGATCTGGCACGCTTTGACGTAGACTTCGCCTATACCATCGACTGCTGTGAACTGGGCGAAGTGGTGTATGAAAACTTCAACGCCGCGGCAGCGGAAATCCGCATTGAAGGGGTTACCGCGCACCCGATGTCGGCCAAGAATGTATTGATCAACCCGATTCGCATTGCCAACGACATCATCAATCAGTTCGACAGCCGGGATACACCGGAGCATACCGAGGGGCGTGAAGGCTACTTCTGGTTCAACGACCTGACGGCCAATGCCAACCTCGCCACGTTAAAAGTGTCAGTCCGTGATTTTGATCTGGCGAGTTTCAATGCGCGTAAAGAACGCATTCAGGAAGTGGTCCGGCAAGTGGCGGCAAACTACCCACGTGCCAGGGTAAGCTGCAGCGTCACAGATATCTACAGCAATATCAGCAACTCGATCGGTGAAGACCAACGCGCCATCGAACTGATTTTCGGCGCACTCGCCGCCCACGGTATTCCGCCAAAGGTAATCCCGATGCGCGGGGGTACCGACGGTGCGGCATTATCCAGCCGCGGGCTGGTGACCCCCAACTACTTCACCGGTGCGCACAATTTCCATTCGCGCTTTGAATTTCTGCCGATCAGCGCCTTTGTAAAGTCCTATCAGGTCACCCGCAGCATCTGTTTGCTGGCCGCTCGCGGCTAACAGAGGCTCCAAAGGAGAGCGATATTTCAAGTAGAAATATCGCTCTTAAGCCAGCAACCAGCCGAGCAAACCACTCCATGCCAGCAGTGGCAGCGAGTAATAATGGAATTTCAGCCAGATTTTTCGCTCGCCTGCCATCCGCAGTGCAATCAGGTTCGCTAATGAGCCTATCGCCAAGCCAAAGCCACCGGCGTTGACCGCATAGGCCAGCAGTTGGCTGGAAGGCACATAGTTAAGCAGTAAAATGGTCGCCGGCACGTTGCTGATCGCCTGCGACAGGCCGATCCCCAGGGCATAAATACCGCCCTCGCCCAACCTGGCGATGTCAGCGAACCAGGGCTGGACCGCCTCGAGGCGGGTGAATAACCCGACGTCAATAAACATGGCGATAAAGACAAAAATCAGGCTCCAGTCAATCTGCAACAACACCCGGCGAGCCAACAGTAAAAATCCGGCGAACACAGCCAACAGGCCATACAGTGGCAGGTCGATATCCAGACACAGCAGAAAAATAACGTACAGTGCCACGCAACTCAGCAACAGGCGTCGCTGGTAAGGATAGCCTTCGGTATGTGGAGCTTTAACGATCTCCCGCGCCGGGAAACTGAACCAGGTTAACAGTAGCAGGCTGGCCAGCATTGCTGCGCCAAAGGGCACCATCTGGGCAATAAAAGCCAGAAACGACAGCGAGGATTTGCTCCACAGCAAAATGTTCTGCGGGTTACCAATCGGCGTCAGCAGCGAGCCTACATTGACCGCCAGCGCCTGGAAGATAATTAACCGACTAATTGGCAACGAAGACAGTTTTTTTAGCGTGATAGTCAGCGGAATAACGATAAACAGCGCCACGTCGTTGGTCAGGAATGACGACAACAGCGCGGCAGCAAACACCAGAAACAGCGCCAGCCGCCGTTCACTGTGCAGCGTATTGACTATCTTGCGGCCAATAAAGTCAAAATAGCCGCTGACCTCAACCCCCTTGGTCAGCAGCATCAGTCCCAGCAGGGTAATAATGGTTCGCCAGTCGATAAAACCGTTGAGTGCAGGCAGTTGTTGCGGATTAACAGCAGCCATCAGCACGCCGGCCAACAGCAGAATATGTAAAAAACGATCTTTCAGAAACGGCTGGAACAACCGGGCAACGATATTTGAACTCATGTTGAGCGCTTCAAAAAAACAATCTGGGGATCAGGAGCCAGAAGTTAGCCCAAGCGCAGCGGCAACGCCAGTAAAATGCTCTTTTCCCTTTAACTGCTTTTCATTCGCCGCACTTTGCTTTATTTGTAGCGCCTTTCCCCGTTTTGAAGGATTTTTTTTATGGCTAACGTTTTCGCCAAAGGGCTGTTACTGAGCATAACGCTTAACTTGCTGAGCGCCTGCAATGACCAGAATACCCGCCCGCAGATCGACATCGAGGGCAAAACCATGGGCACCTTCTACAGCGTTAAGGTCAGCGGTGATGTGGCCATCAATCAACAACAGTTGCAGCAGCAGATCGACACAGTGCTGGAACGGGCCAACGACGATATCTCCACCTACCGCAATGATTCGGTGCTGTCGCGCTTTAATCAGAGCCGTAGCACTGAGCCACAGCCGATCCCGAGCGGCATGGCGGACATTATCCTGATGGCCCAACGCATCGGCCGCGATACTCAGGGCGCGATGAATATTACCGTCGGCCCACTGGTCAATTTATGGGGCTTCGGTCCGGATAAACGAGGGGTCAAGGTTCCGAGCCAGCAGCAAATAGAAGCCGCGCAAAAAAATGTCGGCCTGCAGCATCTCACACTGCTCGGTGACATCCACGGTGAATGGCTGCAAAAAGACCTGCCAGAGGTGTATGTCGATCTCTCAACGCTGGGTGAAGGCTATGGCGTTGACCAGTTGGTAAAGTTGATGGCGCGCAACGGCATCACCAACTACCTGGTCTCGGTTGGTGGCGCGGTTTCTTCCCGTGGCATTAACAGCCAGGGCAAACCCTGGCGGGTGGCGATCCAAAAGCCTACTGACCGAGAAAATGCGGTACAGGCTTTGGTGGATTTACAGGGTTATGGTATCAGCACCGCCGGTAGCTACCGCAACTATTTCGAACAGGATGGCCAGCGCTATTCGCACGTAATCGATCCCACCACCGGCCGGCCTATTACCCACCGTCTGGTGTCCGCCACGGTGATCGCCCCGACCGCGCTGGAGGCCGACGGCTGGGATACCGGGCTGATGGTGCTGGGGACGGAAAAAGCACTGAAACTGGCGCAAGAGAAAGGGCTGGCGGTCTATCTGATCAGCAAGACCGACGAGGGATTCAGCGCAGTGATGACGCCGCAGTTTAAAGCCTTCCTGGTGAAGTAATTTCTGGCTCAGTGATCCGGGGGCGCAGAATAACCGCGCCCCCGCTCCATCACCCCTTACGGTGCAACAACAAATACACCACCGGGACCACCAGCATCGACAGCAGCGGTGCACTGACCATGCCGCCAATCATCGGTGCCGCAATGCGCCGCATCACCTCAGAGCCGGCACCATCGCCCCACATGATCGGTAATAACCCGGCCATAATGGTGGCGACGGTCATCACTTTTGGCCGCACGCGCAATACCGCACCCTCGCTGATGGCCGCCATCAGTTGTTGTTGGGTTAGCGGTTGCCCAGGCTGACGGTGTTTTTCCAGCGCATGGTTCAAATACAGCACCATGATCACACCAAACTCCGCCGCCACGCCCGACAGGGCAATAAAGCCCACGGCCCCGGCCACCGAAAGGTTGTAGTTCAGCAGATACAACAGCCACACGCCGCCGATCAACGCAAAGGGCAGCGTCGCCATGATCAACAGCGCATCGCGCACGTTGCTGAAGGTGACAAACAGCAGCACGAAAATGATCGCCAGCGTCACCGGCAACACAATTTTCAACTGGGCACTGGCGCGTTCCAGATATTCAAATTGTCCAGACCAGCTCAAAGAGACACCGGCCGGTAACCTGACCTGCTGCGCTACCGCCTGCTGCATTTCCTCTACCGCCGATTTAAGATCGCGCCCACGCAGATCGACATAAATCCAATTGGAGAGCCGTGCGTTTTCACTTTTCAGCATTGGCGGCCCTTCGGTCACCCGAATATCCGCCAACATCGACAACGGCACCTGACTCCCATTGGCCGTGAGTACCGGTAATGCCTGCAGTTGTTGCACTGAATCACGAATCTCACGCGGGTAGCGCACATTGATCGGATAACGCGCCCGCCCCTCTATGGTTTCACCAATGTTTTCACCGCCCACCAGCGTCGCCACCATCGATTGCAGCTCCTTCACCGAGACGCCATAGCGTGCCGCCCGCTGACGGTCGATATCAATATCCACGTAACGGCCGCCGGTAATGCGCTCTGCCAGTGCCGAGGTGACGCCCGGCACCCGCTTTACCACCTGCTCAACCTGCCCGGAAATCCGTTCGATATCAGCCATGTTATTGCCGTTGACCTTGATGCCGACCGGGCTTTTTATGCCGGTGGCCAACATATCCAGCCGGTTACGGATCGGTGGAACCCATACGTTGGCGATGCCCGGCACCTTGACCACGCTATCGAGCTCCACCACCAGTTTGTCCATGGTCATACCTGGCCGCCATTGGTCACGCGGTTTGAAACGAATGGTGGTTTCCAGCATGGTCAGCGGCGCAGGATCGGTGGCGGTTTCCGCCCGCCCCGCCTTGCCGAATACCGTCGCCACCTCCGGCACGGTCTTGATCAACCGATCGGTCAATTGCAGCAGTCTGCCGGCCTCGCGCGCCGACATGCCCGGCAATGACGATGGCATATACAACAGGTCACCTTCGTCGAGCTGAGGCATAAATTCGCTGCCCAACCGACTTAGCGGATACAGGGTCAACAACAGCAACAGTAACGAAACCCCGAGCGTGGTTTTCGGACGCGCCAACACCGCCGCCAGTACCGGCTGATACCAACGGATCAGCCAGCGATTGATCGGGTTGGCATGCTCGTCGGGAATGCGGCCACGGATGAAGTACCCCATCAATACCGGTACCAACGTAATGCCCAGTCCGGCTGCCACCGCCATGGCGTAGGTTTTGGTGTAGGCCAGTGGGGAGAACATCCGCCCTTCCTGCGCCTGCAGGGTGAACACCGGAATGAAGGACAACGTGATAATCAGCAAACTGCAAAACAGCGCCGGCCCTACTTCCACCGCCGCCTGCTCCGAAATGCGCCAGTAATCCTTTGACGTCGGCTGTTGCCCTGGATGACGCTGTCGCCACTGCTCCAGCACCTTATGCATGTTCTCGATCATCACGATCGCCGCATCCACCATCGCGCCTATCGCAATGGCGATCCCGCCCAGCGACATGATATTGGCGTTCACCCCCTGATAATGCATCACCACAAAGGCACCGAGAATCCCCAGCGGCAGCGTGATCATCGCTACCAGCGCCGAACGGAAATGGAACAGGAACAGAGTGCAGACCAGCGCTACCACGATAAACTCTTCCAGCAGCTTGTGAGACAGGGTTTCGATGGCATGCTCAATCAGCTGAGAACGGTCATAAACCGTAACGATTTCCACTCCCGGCGGCAGCGTCCGCTGAACCTCCTGTAATTTCACCTTCAGCGCATTGATGGTTTCCAGTGCATTTTTACCGTAGCGCATCACCACAATGCCGCCCGCCACTTCCCCCTCACCGTTCAGCTCTGCCACGCCCCGGCGGATCTCAGGCCCTTCACGCAACGTCGCCACCTGCGACAGCAGGATCGGCACGCCATCGCGCACGGTGATCACCACGTTGGCAAAATCACTCAGTTTTTTCAGGTAGCCCGAGGTACGCACCATGTACTCCGCTTCGCCCATTTCCAGCAGCGCCCCGCCGCCTTCCTGGTTGGCGTCCTGAATGGCCGTCACCACCTGTTGATGGGTGATATTCAACGCACGTAGGCTGGGTGGATCCAACACCACCTGATACTGGCGCACCATACCGCCGACGCTGGCCACTTCCGCCACGTTGGGGACGGTTTTAAGCTCAAACTTCAACGTCCAGTCTTGTAGCGCGCGCAGGTCGGCCAGACTGTGCTTGCCGGTTTTATCCACCAGGGCATATTCGTAAACCCAACCCACGCCGGTGGCATCCGGCCCCAGCGCCACCTTCACCTGCTCAGGTAATGAGGATTGCACCTGACTCAGCGATTCCAGCACCCGTGAACGCGCCCAGTAAAGATCGGTGCCGTCCTCAAACAACACGTAGACGTAGGCATCACCAAACATGGAAAAACCACGCACCGTTTTGGCACCCGGTACCGTCAACAGGGTGGTGGTCAGCGGATAGGTGACCTGATCTTCAACTACCTGCGGTGCCTTACCGGGGTAAGTGGCTCGGACGATGACCTGAACGTCAGACAAGTCCGGCAGCGCATCCAGCGGTGCTTTCTGCAGAGCCCATACACCCCAACCGGCCAACAACACCGAGGCCAATAACACCAGCAGCCGGTTGCGCAGCGACCAGCGGATCACGAATGCAATCATAAGTGGCCTCCGTGCCCGGCATTGATCGGCAGAACCTGGCTGATATGTGAACCGCTATCGTCGACGCTAAAGTGAATTTTCACCCGGTCGCCAGACTTGATGCCTGCAGGTAATCCTCCCGGCGGCAGAGCAAAATCCATGGTCATCGCCGGCCACTGTAATTCTGGCACCGGTCCGTGGGACAACGTCATGGTTTCGCCATTGAGTGCCTCAATCATCCCTTCGGCCTGGTACTGTTTAACTTCGGTTTGTGCCGCCATCTGCGGCAAGGCACTGCGCATACTGGCCTCGGAGTCGATCAGGAACTGACCGGAGGTCACCACCTGTTGCCCGGCGCTCAGCCCGCGTTTGATCTCCACCCAGCCATCCTGCACACGCCCGGCCACTACTCCCACCGGTGTGAAATGGCCGTTACCCTCGGCAACCAATACACGGTTACGATCGCCGTTATCTATCAGCGCCTCTTGGGGGATTGCCAGCACCGGTTTGCCGACTGCGTTCTGCGATAGCGTCAATTGCAGGTACATGCCTGGTCGCAGCTTTTGCTGAGGATTTTTTAACAGAATGCGCGCTTTGAAGGTACGGGTCAGCGGATCAACATTGGCCAGCAGCTCGCTCACCTCACCTTCAAACCTTTCCCCCGGCCAACTGGCAGAGGCGGCCTGCACCTTGTCGCCCACCTTGAGTAACCCAGCCTGCGCCTGTGGATAGTCGGCAACAATCCACACCGGATCGAGGCTGGCTAGTTCAAACAGCCCCTGCGCGGCCGTCACCTGAGCGCCTTCGAGCACGCTCAGCTTATTCACGAAACCATTTTCCGGTGCCACTATCTGCACCCGCGGTTCGGGTTTACCTGAACGTTCCACCTGCCGGATCACCGCTTCGGGCATGAACAGCAACTGCAACCGCTGACGTGCAGCAGCGGTCAGTGCGCTATCGCCCAGTTTGCGTATCGCCAGATATTCCTGCTGTGCCGCACTCCAGTCGGGGATCCACAGCTGCGCCAGCGCCTGGCCTTTTTTCACCTGCTGCTGGCTGGCACGAACATAGAGTTTCTCCACCAGACCATTGGCGCGGGCGGCGACAATCTGAACCCCACGTTCATCGGTAGCGACGCTGCCGAAAGCGTTCAGTTGTGGCTCCAGTTGGCGCAATTGTGCAGCTTCGGTGCGAACGCCCAGGTTCTGCTGTTGCCGGGCGCTAATGGTCACGCCCCCCTCCGGCTCAGCCTCATCGGCATAGCGCGGCACCAGTTGCATATCCATAAAGGGCGATTTACCCGGTTGGTCAAAACGCTGCCCCGGCATCATAGGGTCGTACCAATAAAGCACCTGCCGCTCACTCTTGACGGCCGGTGCAGGCACTTCTCCCGCTGCGCCAAACCAGTATCCCACCAGCCCACCGCCGATTAACGCCGCTAACAGCGCCAGTTTGAATTGTATTTTCATTGCATCGATTCCTGAGGGGTGAGATAGCGAATGGCGGCCCAAATCTGCGCCAGTTCTCTGGCGGCCTTGCCGGCGCTGAGGCGACTGTCGAGCAGCGCCCGCCGAGCTTCCAGTACCGCCGACAAATCGCTTTTACCGCTGCGGTACTGCGCTAACAGCAAAGTGACCCGCTGTTGTTGCAGGGGGATCGCCTGTTGCTGCTGTCGCTGCCACTGCGCCTGAGCTGCCTGATATTGCGCCAACAGCGTATCGAGCTGTGCCTGATGATCACGTATCAACAACGTCAGCCGATCATTAGCCTCCATGTTGCGGGACACGTCTGCGGCATAGTCTTTATCCTGCCGCTGCGAACGGAATAGCGGCAAATCGACGGTAAACATCACCCCGGCCAAATCCTCGTACTCGTCGGCCCGTTTGCCGTAATACACCTCGACGCCGACGTCCGGTATCGCTGCCACCTCTGATTGCGCCGAACGCGCCTTGGCGACGTCCGCCTCACGGCTGGCCTGCAGCACCTCGGGATGTTGTTTGATCGCCTGTCGCAAAACGTCGCTGTCGGCCGGTAAACGTTCAAAGCGTGGCATCGCCCCGGCAGTATCCGTAGTTGCCTGGCCAGTCAGTTGCGTCAAGCGTGCCTGCGCTACCGCAACGTCACGCTGAGCCTCACTGATGCGGTCCTGCATGGCCAGCAGCGTCAGTCTGGCGTCCAGCACGCCGCTGGCGGGAGTAGCGCCACCGGCCACACCTGCATGCTGAGTGGCAATTTGACGCTCACTCTCCGTAACCAGTGCAGTGGCATCACGCAAGGTTTGCCGGCTCAGTGCCAGTTCCAGCCACGCCTGAGCGGTTTGCTGCTGCAAACGGGCTCGAATGGTAGCGCTGCCGGCATCCGTCTGGCTGGCTTCAGCGCGCAGGGTATCCGCCTTGCGCTGGCGTTTGGTACTGCTGACGTAATCCTGCATGATGCCGACCCGCCCCATCGTCATGCCTTCGCGGGTGAAGCGCCGGGCGTTTCCCCCCTGCACCGGCACGTTTTCAATACCGAACTTCAGCTTGGGATCGGGCAACTGCATTGCCGAATCCGCCATGTTCTCCAGGGCATTCACCTGATGTCGATTGGCCGAAAGTTCTGCCGAATAGCGTTCAGCTGCCGTCAGCGATTGTTGCAGCGTCAGTTCCGCTGCCAGAGTGGCCGGTGCCCAACAGGCAAGCAGCAGCAAGCCCACCCGCCAAGGGTGAGAAAAGGTAATAGTCATAACGCCTCCGTTATGGCCGAGCGGCGGCGATGGCGATCAGCTGATAACCGCCATCGACCGGCAGGAAGCTGAAATCAACCTCGGTACCCACCGGCAATGCGGTGAGCGATGGCGATGAAGGAAGTTGGAAACTCATGGTCATGGGCGGCCAGTTGAGCGCAGGAATCGCCTGGTGTGCGATGGACACCTTGCGCTCATCCCAGGCCTTGATGACGCCCTGGCTATGGATTTCGACGGCAGGTTTTACGGTAGAATGTTGCATCGCCATATCGGCGGCGCTGACGACAGAGGAGAAAAACAGGGTGATCAGTACAACGGCAAATAAATTACGCATAACGGGTACTCCATTAAATAGTTAACAAACACGGAAAACCGTCGGGGACGGCAAAGCGGTTGTCAGAGCTATTCACGGAACCGGCAGAAAACGATCTCTGCCGGCGGCCCTGTTATCGGGGGCGTTTGCCAGGTATTGGAGGGGGCTGAACGAGACGGGAAAGGCGTAATAACGGCCAATTCGCTGCTGGTGGGCAGCGCAGCCAACGTCAGGTTGCTGTGATCCTGTTGGGCGGACTCAGGGACACAATGCTTCTCGCACAGCGGCCCTTGGGTTTGCATCTGGTCTGACGAAGGCTGGCTGTTTTGCATATGCATCATATGCTGGGCCATGGGCGTTTCACCGCTGAACTGCAGGTTGCAATTATGGCTGGCCAACGCCAATTGGGTATTCAACAACAGCCAACTGACGACCAATAGCCATGCACAGGCCCGCTTTTTAGCGAAACGCAAACGGTGCATGGATAAAGATATGGACGCCAAAGCCGACATCAGGTGATTCCAGAGTGTGGGATAACCGGAGTATATCGGCCAAGTGCTTGCGCAGGAATGGAATTTACACCCGCTGACAAAGCCGTGTTTGCCAACGGGCTGGAAATAAAAATACTTTGATATCAATCAACCGGCGGTGGCTCAGCCAAAGAAAAACCCAGCGCGGAGGCTGGGCTTGATACGGGGAGACTCTCCGACGGAAGGTTATTTGGTCAACGCAATAATACCCAGCGTCAGACCGGCAACCGCCGCGGCACCACCGGCGATAGCGCCTGCGGTTTCCCAGTTATCCTGAGTGGTACCTTTCATACAGGTGTTAGTGTGCACCAAACGCCCCTGATCATCATAGACCGGGACACAAGGGGAATTGGTCGCGCACCCAGCCAGAAATACCGACAGCAGCCCAACTGCAATTAACTTTTTCATACTATTGCCTCAATGTTCTATCACTCTGAAATACCACACCGAGTGATATTCGCGCTCTTGAGCCATTGTATGCGCAAAAGGCTGAACGAAGCGTTAATGATCCGTCAGAAGATGTAATTTGAGATAACTCCGAGCGGCCCCCTGCAGGATCGACAGGCATTAAAAAGCCCGCTAAAACGCGGGCTTGATCCACAACCTTGAGGCCGGAATTACTTCTGCAGCTTGCGCATTACCAGCGTGGCGTTGGTGCCGCCGAAACCGAAGCTGTTGGACATCACGGTGGTCAACTCGCGTTGAGTCGGCTGAGTCACGATGTTCATGCCTGCGGCTTTCTCATCCAGGTTATCGATGTTGATGCTCGGCGCAATAAAGCCGTGCTCAACCATCAGCAGGCTGTAGATCGCTTCCTGCACGCCGGCGGCACCCAGTGAGTGACCGGTCATGGCCTTGGTGGAGGAGATTGCCGGGGTGTTGTCGCCAAACACTTCGCGAATGGCACCCAGCTCTTTCACGTCGCCGACCGGCGTGGAGGTGCCGTGAACGTTCATGTAGTCGATTGGGGTATCAACGCCTTGCAGCGCCATCTTCATGCAGCGCACCGCGCCTTCACCTGATGGAGCCACCATGTCGGCACCGTCGGAGGTCGCACCGTAGCCGATGATTTCAGCATAGATGTGCGCACCACGCGCCAAAGCGTGTTCCAGCTCTTCAACCACCACCATACCGCCGCCGCCGGCGATGACGAAACCGTCACGCGCAGAGTCGTAAGTACGAGAAGCTTTTTCCGGGGTATCGTTATAACTGGTGGACAGAGCGCCCATAGCATCGAACTCACAGGCCATTTCCCAGCACAGCTCTTCGCCGCCGCCGGCAAAGACCACGTCCTGCTTGCCCAGTTGGATCAGTTCAACCGCGTGACCAATGCAGTGTGCAGAGGTTGCGCAGGCAGAGCTGATGGAATAGTTAACGCCACGAATTTTGAACGGAGTTGCCAGGCAAGCGGAAACGCCTGAAGCCATGGCCTTGGTCACCATGTACGGGCCAACGCCGCGCAGGCCTTTGGCACGCATGCCGTCGGATCCGGCAACCTGGTTGCGCGGTGAGCCGCCACCTGAGCCAACTACCAGACCGGTGCGATCGTTGGAAACCTGATCGGCAGCCAGACCTGAGTCCTTGATGGCTTCCTCCATGGAAAGATAGGCATAAACGGACGCATCGCTCATAAAGCGCATCACTTTACGGTCGATCAGACCGGTAGTGTCCAGTTTAACATCGCCCCATACGTGACTACGCATGCCGGAATCTTTCAGCTCCTGGGAGAAAGTGATCCCAGAACGTCCTTCCTGCAGGCTCGCCAGGACCTCCTGCTGGTTGTTACCAATGCTGGAGACGATTCCCAGGCCAGTAATCACTGCACGTTTCATTCAGTACCTCTTCCACATTTTTACATTCGGGATTTTGCCTCGCACTTTAGCGTACAGATGTACGCCGAACAAGTCCGATCAGCGTTTTTCAGCTTTATTCTTATCCAGTTTGCGCCATAGCGCCAGCGCCGTTAGAATCCCGTCACCCCTTGAGTTACGAGCAACCAACCGTGAGCCACGCCCCGATCCAAACCGCAGCGTTATCCTGGAATGAACAGGGTACACCTGTTTCGAAACAGTTTGATGACGTCTACTTTTCCAATCAGGATGGGCTGGAAGAAACCCGCTACGTGTTTCTCAAGGGCAACCGGCTGCCGCCACGTTTTGCCGAACACCCTCGTCCGCTGTTTATCGTGGCGGAAACCGGCTTCGGCACCGGGCTTAATTTTTTAACGCTGTGGCAGGCCTTTACCGCTTTTCATGCCACAACGCCGGATGCCACGCTGCAGCGGCTGCACTTTATCAGCTTTGAAAAATTCCCGCTGCTGCAGGCCGATCTGGCGGCAGCACATGCCCGTTGGCCGGAGCTGGCGCCCTATGCCGACGAGTTACGCGCCCAATGGCCGTTGCCGCTGCCGGGCTGCCATCGCCTGTTGCTGGCGGAAGGCCGCATTACGCTGGATCTGTGGTTCGGTGACGTGAACGAGTTACTGCCGCACTTCGACGCCAGCATGCACCGTCAAATCGACGCCTGGTTCCTCGACGGTTTCGCCCCATCGAAAAATCCGGATATGTGGACCGAACAGCTGTTTGCCGCCATGGCACGCTTTGCCCGGCCGGGGGGGAGCCTGGCCACCTTCACTGCCGCAGGTTTTGTGCGGCGCGGGCTGCAACAGGCCGGATTTGAAGTAATAAAAAGCAAAGGTTTCGGCCAGAAACGTGAAATGCTGATTGGCGAGTTGCCTACCGATGCGCCAGCGGTTGCCCACCCCACGCCCTGGTTACTGCGCCCGGCAGCAGACAATACCGACGATATCGCTATCATTGGCGGCGGCGTTGCCAGCGCCTTGACTGCCCTCGCCTTGCTGCGCCGTGGTGCGAAGGTCACGCTGTACTGTGCCGATCCACAGCCGGCCGAAGGGGCATCGGGAAACCGTCAGGGAGCGCTTTATCCATTGCTGAACGGCCGCGGCGATGCCCTGGAGAATTTCTTCAGCGCCGCTTTCCTTTTTGCCCGCCGCCAGTACGACACGCTGGTAAAACAGGGCGTGGCGTTTGACCACCAGTGGTGTGGCGTCAGCCAATTGGCCTATGATGAAAAAAGTGCCGGGAAGATTGCCAACATGCTGGCGGTGGAATGGCCGCAGTCACTGGCCATGGCGGCCGATCGCACCACGCTCAGCGCCCTGTGTGGTATCGACAGTGGTTTTGGCGGCATTAACTACCCACAGGGTGGCTGGCTGTGCCCTGCCGAACTGACACGCAATGCCATTGCTCTGGCGCAACGTCAAGGATTGAGCTGTCACTATGAGTCTGACGTCAAGGCCCTGACCGCCACCGACAGCGGCTGGCAGCTCAATTTCGGCCAGGATGAAACCCGACAGCATGCGACGGTGATCCTGGCCAGCGGTCACCGGCTTGGTGAACTGGCGCCCAGTGAAACGCTGCCGGTTTATGCGGTACGCGGTCAGGTATCCCACATTCCCACCACCCCGGCATTGAGCAAATTGAAACAAGTGCTGTGTTACGACGGCTACCTGACGCCGGTCAATGCTAACAACCAACAGCACTGTATCGGTGCCAGCTACCAGCGCGGCGAAACCAACACCGAATACCGCGAGGAAGAACAGCAGGACAACCGTGCTCGCCTGCTGCGCTGCCTGCCGGACCAGGCCTGGCCTGCGCAGGTTGATGTCAGCGGTCAGCAGGCCCGTTGCGGCGTGCGTAGCGCCACCCGCGATCACCTGCCGATGATTGGCGCGGTGCCAGACTATCAGACGACTGTGACGCAGTATCAGCATCTGCAACGCCAGCATCAACGCGGCGAGGCTATTGCCAATGCGCCAGGCTATCCAAATCTGTTTGTGATTGGCGCGTTGGGTTCACGTGGGTTGTGCTCGGCACCGCTGGCGGCGGAAATTTTGGCGGCGCAGCTGTTCGGCGAACCCTTGCCGGGCGACGCAGAAATGTTGGCGGCATTGAATCCGAACCGGATGTGGGTAAGAAAACTGCTGAAGGGGCGTGCGGTTTAATGGCAGTTTTACAAGGCGCTGTTATCAGCGCCTTGTAACGCGGGTCAGGCGGTCGGCAGTGCGGTTTGGTACAGATTTTCCCACATGCCATACACCAATACCTGGTCCGGCGGCGACAGTTCACCCGCGGCAATGGCTTTATGCAGGCTGCTTTCCACTTGCGCTTTCAGCGCTTCGGCGCTGTGCTCACCCAGTTCTTCTACTTCGGCAACCGCCAGCGTCAGATGACCGCGCAGGTAGCCACCGGCAAACAGTTCATCATCGCTGGCGTGCTCTACCATGTCATCAATCAGCGCCAAAATGCGCGCTTCAAATTCTGCGATCATCAAATTTCCTCTCATACCCTTCATCTTTCAAACTCTAGCGTTGTTGGCTGCGCTCACGCACCCCAGTCACTTACCTGAGTAAGCTCCTGGGGATTTGTTTGCTTGCCGCCTAGCTACAGCTTGAAAGCTATTGGGTATCTATTTTCAGTTAAACTATAGTCAGTTGAGATCTTCCGGATAGGGGAAAAGCTCCGCCGTCAGCGGTGGCGTATTGTAAAACGATTGTAACGCCTGAATAAAGCGCGCAGGTCTTGTGGGTATTCCCTGTTCCAACAGCAACAATACCCGTTCGCGCACCTTACGCTGGAAGGCAATGCGATCCGGTTCGCAGTCACCGTTCAGGTTGTCGCAGCTGACATTGAACGGGAAACCGGCCGCCACACAGAACATCCACTCCAGCGACTGCGGTTTAACTTCTACCGCTTCGAATTCGCTTTGCGTCTGTGCGTCGCGCCCGTCCGGGCAGTACCAGTAACCGAAGTCGACCAGTTTACGGCGCTGCTCACCGGCAATGCACCAGTGAGAAATCTCATGCATGCCGCTGGCATAATAGCCATGGGCAAAGACAATGCGGTGGTACGGCAGTTGGTCGTCGGCCGGCAAATAAATCGGCTCATCGTCGCCTTTAACCAGCCGGGTGTTGTAATCATCACTGAAGCACTGATTAAAGATATCAATCAGCTGTTCATATTGATGGGTAGCCTGTGTGTCTGACATAAACAAATCCAGTAACCACAAAAATAAAGCGGCAATTATTTCACTTTAGCGCTCGCTTGGCATGCTAAATATGCAATGCCAGCCACTGCTGAATTTCCGTACCGTGATTGTCGTACAACAGCTTGCAGCTCATCACCAGCGAAACGATGACGATCATTGGGCGGATCAGCTTTTGCCCACGGGTCATCACCATATGCGCCCCGAGCCGCGCCCCCAGCACCTGCCCTACCAGCATCACCAGACCGATACTCCACACCACCTTACCGCCGATGATAAACAACACCAGGCTGCCAAAGTTGGAAGTGAAGTTCAGCACCTTGGCATGAGCGGTGGATTTGGCCAGGTTAAAGCCACACAGCGTCACATAGGCCAGCGCGTAGAAGGAACCGGCGCCAGGGCCAAAGAAGCCGTCATAAAAACCCACGCAGCCCCCGGCCACCAGCCCGAACGGCAAGGCGCTCAAACGGCGCTGCCGGTCACTTTCCCCCAGACGCGGGGTCAGCAGGAAGTACAGGCCGATGCCGATCACCAGTAACGGCAACATTTGCCGCAGCAGATCGGCACGCATGTGCTGCACCAGGATCGCCCCGGCGACAGAACCGATCAGCGCCAACAGTATGGTCAGTTTTTGATCGTTGAGATCAACGGCTCGTCGGCGGATGAAGTACAGACTGGCGGATAAGGAACCGCCCACCGACTGCAGTTTATTGGTCGCCAGCGCCTGTGCAGGAGACACTCCCACCGCCAGCAGCGCCGGCACGGTCAACAACCCCCCCCCACCAGCGATAGAGTCAATAAAGCCCGCCAACAATGCCACCACAAACAAAACCCCGAGCATCTCGGGGCCAACGACAAACCAATCCATTTATACCCCTCTTACTTGAAGCTGCATCTGTGTTAGTTGCACTCACTCACCCGAATCACTTACTCATGTAAGCTCATCGGGATTCATTCCCTTACCGCGTTACTCGGCAAAGCCTCGCCCCGTTGGGGCCAGCGCAAGCGCTGTTCAACAAAGTCGTGGCTTTGTTGTGATGCAACTCCAATTAGTTTGGGTATATTATTCCGCAGCGAAATGATTATTCAGCAAAGCCTGACAGGTAGGTGGTAATGGCGGCGGCACCGGTTTACCCGGCTTGGCACTCGGCTGATGCGGGATGAACCAACTTGCCAATTCAGCACCGCAGCCGTCACCTGGCGGTGGGGTATCCTGTTCTTTACACTCCAGGCTACCGGCCGGACAACGCAGGCGCACATGCATGTGCGCACGATGCCCGAACCACGGCCGCACCTTGTGCAACCAGTCCCGATCGGCACCGGCATCCAGGCACAGGCGCTGCTTGATCGCCGGGTTGACGAAGATACGCGTCACTTCCTGATCCTGCGCCGCTGCTTTGATTAAAGTTTCAATCTGCGGTTGCCACTGGCGCGCAACCACCTGCTTGCCATCGCTGGAAACCAAATCGATCGGTTGCGGCTTCAGCAATTGCTGAGCACTCCAGCGCTGACGCGGCAACTGTAACCAAATGTCGACATCCAGTCCGGACTGATGGCTGGCATGACCGCTGCTGAAGCGCCCGCCGGCCGGCATCGCCATATCGCCAATCAGTACCGTACCGAGGTTTTTTTGGCTCGCCTTGCTGCTCAGACGCTGGATAAACGCCAGCAGATCCGGGTGGCCGAAGTAGCGGCGTTGATCGGGGCGCATCACCTGATAATCCGGCGAGTTCAGCGGCAACGGCTGAGCACCGATAATACAACCATTGGCAAAACCGCCCACCGCCTGCGGCGCACCGGCCACCGGGCTCCCGATTTTCTGCCACGGCGTCAACGCCATGGCGGAGCCCGAGGCCATCAGGGCAAGGATGCCCAACATCCAGTTTTTCATGGTGATTACCAGCGTGGAACGTTAGAAACCACATCACCATTTTGCGCACGTTGGCGCAACAGGTGATCCATCAGCACAATCGCCATCATCGCTTCGGCGATCGGTACCGCACGGATACCGACGCAAGGATCATGGCGACCACGGGTGACCATCTCCACGGCTTCACCCTGGCGGTTGATGGTTCTGCCCGGCACCATAATGCTGGAGGTCGGTTTCAGCGCCAGATGGGCTATCACCGCCTGCCCGCTGCTGATACCGCCGAGGATGCCGCCCGCATGGTTGCTCTGGAAACCCTCCGGTGTGATTTCGTCGCGGTTTTCGCTGCCGCGCTTGGTCACAACGCTAAAGCCGTCGCCAATTTCCACACCTTTTACCGCATTGATGCTCATCAGCGCATGCGCCAAATCCGCGTCAAGGCGGTCAAACACCGGTTCACCAAGGCCAACCGGCACGTTTTCTGCCACTACGCTGACCTTGGCGCCAATAGAGTCGCCCTCTTTCTTCAAGGCGCGCATCAGTTCATCCAGGGCTTCAAGCTTGTCTGGGTCAGGACAGAAGAACGGGTTCTGTTCGACCTGCTCCCAGTCTTTCAGCTCACAGACCACGTCGCCGATCTGCGCCAGGTAACCACGCACCTGTACGCCAAATTTCTGCTGCAGGTATTTCTTGGCAATCGCCCCTGCTGCAACACGCATGGCCGTTTCACGCGCCGAAGAACGGCCGCCGCCACGGTAGTCGCGCACGCCGTATTTTTGTTCGTAGGTATAGTCTGCATGTCCCGGACGGAACACGTCTTTAATGGCACCGTAGTCCTGCGAGCGCTGGTCGGTGTTTTCGATTATCAGCCCGATACTGGTACCGGTGGTCACGCCTTCAAACACGCCGGAAAGAATACGAACCTGATCCGGCTCACGGCGTTGGGTGGTATAACGAGAGGTGCCCGGACGACGGCGGTCAAGATCGTGCTGCAAATCAGCTTCGGTAAGCGGAATGCCCGGCGGCACACCGTCTACGATACAGCCCAGCGCCACACCGTGAGATTCACCAAATGTGGTGACGCGGAAAATCTGTCCAATACTGTTTCCTGCCATCGCGGATCCTTACCCTTAATTATTATCTTTGCTGGGCCCGCGAGGACAGGCCCGGAGAATGCTTAGCTGCGGTAGAGGCTGAAATGCTCTTTGCAATCTACCAGTTGCTGTTTGGTCAGCATGAACACCCCGTCACCGCCGTTTTCGAACTCCAGCCAGCTGAACGGAATATCCGGATACTGTTCCATCAGATGTACCATGCTGTTACCCACTTCACAAATCAGCACGCCATCGTCGCTCAGGTAATCCGGCGCGCAGGCCAGAATGCGACGCACCAGCTTCAGGCCGTCGCTACCCGCCGCCAGACCCAGTTCAGGTTCAAAGCGGAACTCTTCCGGCAGATCGGACATGTCTTCTGCATCGACATACGGTGGATTGGTGACAATCAGATCGTACTGGATCGCCGGAAGATCGCGGAACAGATCGGAACGGATCGGAGTCACCTGTTGTTCAACACCCAGCGCCTGAATATTGCGCTCGGTCACCGCCAGCACGTCGGCGGAGATGTCTACCGCGTCCACTTCCGCCTCCGGGAAAGCGTAGCCGCAGGCAATGGCGATACAGCCGCTGCCGGTACACATGTCGAGAATATGGCTCGGCGAATGAGGGATCAATGCGCTGAAGCGATCGTTGATCAGTTCGCCAATCGGGGAACGCGGTACCAGCACACGCTCATCGACATAAAACTCCAGGTCGCAGAACCAGGCTTTGTTGGTCAGGTAGGCGACCGGGATGCGCTCGTTGACGCGGCGGATCACGCGTTCAACGATGCGGTGGCGCTCGCTGGAGGTCAAACGTGCGGTGTGCATGTCCTCAGGAATATCCAACGGCAGGAACAGGCTTGGCAGCACCAATTGCACCGCTTCGTCCCACGGATTATCGGTTCCGTGACCATAGTAGATATCAGCGGCGTTAAAACGGCTTACCGTCCAACGCAGCATATCCTGAATGGTGTGCAGTTCGTTCACTGCTTCCTCGACGAAAATTTTGTCCAATTTGCCCTCCGGCAGGCACTGTAATTCATGATTTAGCCGCATAGTTTGCCATGAAGCCCGCGACAAATCACGCTAACCCCTTGCGCTTTTCATTTTGGCGCGATTTTTGCGTCGACAGATACCCGCGACACGGTAAACTACCGCGATAAATGATTTCCGGTGAATGAAAAATGAAGAACAAGCTCCCTCTGAGCAAAGATGAATTACAGCTCTTCAGAGAGTCGGTAGTAGACGCAAAAAAGCTGCGTCAGGACACCATTGTCCACCGTAAACCCAAGCCAAAAACCAAACAGATTGCCCCGCAGCGCCTGCTGCAGGAACAAGTAGACGCCAGTTATTATTTCTCGGATGAATACCAACCGCAGTTGGAAGAGGAAGGCCCGACGCGCTATGTGCGCCCCGGTTACAGTGCTTTTGAGCTGAAAAAACTGCGTCGCGGTGACTATTCACCAGAGCTGTTTCTCGATTTGCACGGCCTGACCCAAATGCAGGCCAAGCAGGAACTCGGTGCATTGATCGCCGCTTGCCGACGCGAACACGTGCACTGTGCCTGTGTAATGCACGGCCACGGCAAGCATATCCTGAAACAGCAAACTCCACTGTGGCTGGCGCAGCATCCCGACGTGCTGGTGTTCCATCAGGCCCCCAAGGAATGGGGCGGTACTGCAGCCATCTTGCTGCTGGTCGAACTGGCCGAGTAAACCGCAGAAATGACAAAAGGGCGATCTTGAACATCGCCCTTTTGTTTGGAACCGGCCTGCCGCCCCTACACTTTTGCCATCACCTGCGACGGACTGACCTGCCATTCAAACTTACCGCAGCTACCGTCAGCCGCCAAATCAACGTTGGCAATTGCCGAGGTGGCAAACATCGGCGGACATTCACCCGGGCAAAGCTCAGCCACCAGGTAACCCACCAGCGGTAAGTGAGAGACGATCAGCACCGAGCTGATCCCCTGCTGCGCCAGCGCCTGCAAATAACTGCCCACCAGGCTGGCATCCCCGCCCGGCATCAGCTCAGGCAGCACTTCTTCGCTCGCCGGCAAGGTCAAGGCTTCACGCACCGTGGCCAGCGTCTGCTCGGCCCGCAGATAAGGGCTGACCAGCACTCGTTCAATATCCACAGACTTGGTATTTAACCAGGCCGCCATCTGACGTGACTCATCACGGCCACAAACAGTAAGAGGTCTTACCGAATCGCTGGCCGCATCGAGTGCCGCCTCTCCGTGACGCATAATCAAAACTTGCATATTGCACCGCTGTTGTTGACAAAATAACGCTATACAGAAACGCCGAGCGTGCTGTATCGCCGAGTTTTACAACCCCAAAGCAAAAGCTTTGAAACGATAACGCGCCGTCTCTTTATGGCGGCCGGGCATTTTGCCTGAAAGTTCACGTAAAGAAAACGCTGTTTTTTACATCAATAGCGTTCCGATACGAATTCAATGCTCACATAACAACCAATTCAACAGGTTAAATTTTAACCTTCTCATCATGAATTTTATAGATGGCGATCAGCCTTTCACCGCCATCAGGCTACGTTACCTCGTCCCTATCTCCCTGTATAGGGTCAGGGATTATCGGTATTGCAAGGAGTGATAGTGATCACATGCAACCTTGATCCTACTCTAGTACAAATCACGTCGCCGCGCCGCTCAGGTCCCCTGCGGATAGAAACGTTCACCCTGCTGAGCCATGCGCAGCAGGCGTTCGCAAGGCGCAAAATATTCACCGTGCTGCCGCTGCAGATACTCCAGCGTTTTAACCACCTTCTCGGCCCCCAACTGATCCATATAGCGGAATGGCCCGCCAAGGAACGGTGGGAAGCCAATGCCGAACACCGCGCCGATATCGCCGTCGCGCGCGCTGCGGATCACGCCTTCATCCAGACAACGTGCGGCTTCATTGAGCATCATCATTACGCAACGCTGAGCGATGACGGCCGGTTGTAAATGCGACTTCGGTGTAATGCCCAGCAAAAGATAGACCGAGGTATCGGCGCGCTTGTTGCTCCGTTGACGTTGCTGGCCTTCACTGGGATAGAGATAGAAACCACGGCCGTTTTTGCGCCCTTTACGCCCGTCTTTCAACACCGCATCAAAGGCGGCTGGAGCGGCAAAGCGCGGGCCCAACTGTTCCACCAATACCGGGATAATCTTGGTGCCGACATCGATGCCCACTTCATCCAGCAGGGTAATCGGCCCAACCGGGAAGCCGAAATCGACCAGCGCCTTGTCCAGCGCTTCGATCGGTTCACCTTCCAGCAGGCAACGAGTCGCCTCATTTATATAAGGTGCCAGAATGCGGTTAACATAGAAACCGGCGCGATCGGCAACCACAATCGCCGTCTTGCCCTGCTTTTGTGCCAATGCCACGGTGGTGGCAATGGTTTCTTCGCTGGTGGTAGCGTGCGGGATCACCTCTACCAGCGGCATTTTATCGACCGGGCTGAAATAATGCAGGCCAATCACCTGCTCCGGCCGCTGCGCCAAAGCGGCAATTTGGCCAATCGGCAGCGAAGAAGTATTGGAGGCAAAAATAGTGTGCGGGGCCGCATATTGCTCGATCTCGGCCACCATCTGCTGCTTGAGCGACAAATCTTCAAACACCGCCTCAATCACCACGTCCACCTGATCAAAACCGGTGTAATCGGTCGAGCCGGAGATCAGCATCATCTGTTTTTGTCGCTCAGCCGGGCGCATGCGTTTACTGCGAACCCGTTTGCTGAGCACGTCCCAACTGTATTTTAACGCGTGGTTAATGCCCGTTTCGTTGACGTCTTTAATTCGCACCGGCAAGCCGCCGCGCGTAGCGGTCACGCAGGCAATCCCGCCGCCCATCAAGCCACCCCCCAGAATACCGATACGCTGCAATGCATGAGGTTGCGCATTGCCACCACGTTCTTTCTTCAACGCGGTAGAGGCAAAAAATAGGCTGCGTAACGCCGCCGACTGTGGCGTCATCGCCAGCTCGCCGAAGGCCTTGGCCTCGGCTTCATAACCGCTGGCGCTACCGTGATCCAGACCGGTACGAACCACCTGAATAATGCGTTCCGCCGCTGGATAGTTGCCATGCGTTTTTGCCAGCGTTTTCTTGCGTACAATGCTGAACAGCAGGCTTTTACCCAGTGGGCCGTTGAGCAAACGCTCCTGCCATGGCAATTCACGTCGGCTCTGCCAGCCCTGTTTGACTCGTTCGATGGCGATCTGCAGCAGGATCGACTGTGGCACCGCATCGTCCACCAGCCCCAAACGCAGCGCCTGACGCGCCCGAATGTGTTTGCCAGTCAGGATCATGTCCAGCGCCTTGCTGGCACCAATTAACCGCGGCAAGCGCTGAGTACCGCCGGAGCCCGGCAGTAAGCCCAACTGAACTTCCGGCAGGCCCAGTGCGGTTTTGTCATCCAGTGAACAGACGCGGCCGTGGCAGGCCAAAGCCAGCTCCAACCCGCCGCCCAGACAGGCGCCGTGAATGGCCGCGACGACCGGAACCTGAAACGCAGCAATCTGCGCCAGGGTACTTTGGCCTTTTTTCGCCAACGTTTCGGCTTCTTTGGCAGTGCTACAGGCGGCAATCATTGTGATATCCGCACCGGCAATGAATGAGTCCGGCTTGCCGGAAATGATCACCAGGCCTTCCAGCGCTGGATGCTGCTGCGCGCGGATCAGGACGTCGTTGACCTGTTCGACAAATTCGGCCTTTAACGTATTCACCTTCTCGCCGGGGACATCAATGGTGATCACACCAATGTTGTCCGGACGTATCGTCAGTTGAAAGGCTGAAGGTTTGGCTCGTTGTTCGTGCAATGCGTTTTCAAAGCTCATTATTCCACCTCTACGATCATTGCGGCTCCTAACCCCCCGGCCGCGCAGGCGGTGGTCAATCCCAACCCGCCACCACGGCGTTTCAGCTCGTGCAGCGTTTGGGTGATCATACGCGCGCCGGTAGCGGCAAACGGGTGGCCGTAGGCGATCGAGCCGCCCAATACGTTGAATTTTTCCATGTCCACTTCGCCAATCGCCCGGCTGCGGCCCAGCTTTTTCTGAGCAAATTCGTCGCTGGCAAACATCTTCAGGTTGGCCAGGGTTTGCGCGGCGAAAGCTTCATGCATGTCGATAAGCGCCAAGTCTGCCAGGCCGATACCGGCGCGATCCAATGCCAGCGGTGTAGCGTAGGACGGCCCAAGCAACATATCTTCCCACACGTCGATGGCAGAGAAGGCAAAGCTGCGCAGATAACCTAGCGGTTGTAGGCCCAACTCTTTCGCCCGCGACTCGCTCATCATCAGCACCGCCGCCGCACCGTCGGTCAGGGGGGTGCTGTTGGCTGCAGTAACGCTGCCATGCTTGCGATCAAATGCCGGTTTCAGCTTCGCGTAGGAAGCCAGGCTGGAATCTTTGCGAACGTTGTTGTCTTCGCTAATTTGGCTGCGATACGGCGGCACGTAGGCGGTCATCACCTCATCGTGCAGCAGTCCCTGTTCCCAGGCTCTGGCCGCTAACTGATGCGAGCGGTGCGCCAGCGCATCCTGCTCTTCCCGGGTGATGCCGTGGCTTTTCGCCATTTGTTCGGCGGTATCGCCCATTCGCAGCCCCGTAGAGTATTCCGCCACCGCCGGAGGAACCGGCATCAGGTCACGGAACTTCAGTCGGCTGAACAGCTTAAGGCGCTGCGACAGAGTGCGGGCCTTGTTAACGTCCACTAATGTACGCGCCAGTGCCTTGCTGACGCCAATAGGCAGTACGGAGGAAGAGTCAGCGCCACCGGCAATGCCGATACTGATGCTGCCGGCCATGATGCTTTCCGCCACGTTGGCAATCGCCTGGAAGCTGGTCGCACAGGCACGCGACACGCTGTAGGCATCGGTATGCACACTCATGCCGGTGCCGAGCACGATTTCACGCGCGATATTCGGTGCTTCAGGCATTTGCACCACCTGGCCGAACACCAGTTGTTCAATCAATGCAGGATCGATACCGCTGCGGGCCAATAATTCACTCACCGCCGTTTTACCCAAATCCACCGCTGGAATACCGTGATAAGCGGTCGCCTGTTTGGCAAAGGGGGTGCGCAGTCCATTTACAATCGCAATACGGTCACCGTGACGGGTCACCAATGGCAGTGCCTTACTCATAAACGCTCCTGAAGAGAATAACGCCAGCGCAACGGTCAAGAAGAGGTCTGACCTGATGGGGTCATTGTTAACCAAATGTTTACATTTGGCAAACCGGCAGAAGTGAAAACTGAGAGCAGGAGCAACTTTCTAGAGGAGGGTTGAGGAGGAAGCGAGTGGCGCGGGTGAACCCCGCACCGTTTTAAAGCAGCAATTAACGCAGGCCAAGCTGGAAAATAAAGGTTTCTGCCTGGCAGGCAAAGGTGAAATCAGCCACCAGTTCCACACCACCGTCAACCGGTTTAATGCTACTGCTGATGTCGCAAGGGTCAGATTCCACGCCGCGGGCTTTTTCGGTCAACACCGCCAGCATTTTCTCTGCATCTTGCTGATTAGCAAACACCTGGTTGTAGGAGGCGGTGCAATCGGTATTGTCCATGACGGTACCGACATCAACACAGCAACAAGCGGCAGTTTCCTGGGCGCTACATTTATTAAGTGCGTTTGACATGATTCATTCTCCTCAGGGACCGCCGTTACGCGAGTCCAAATTGCCATTTAACTACTGGCGCAAAGACACAAGATTCTGCGCTCATTTTACTCTGCGATGAAACCGATCACTAGCACTTACTTTTTATAGGTGTTTTAAGTGATGGAAATCACAAATGAAAATCGTCGCCTGCTAAGAAATGGTAAGAATTTTGTTATGCACTGCTGGTTTTTTGTTAGCCAGATCTCTCTTTTGATATCAATTTGGAAATATTTCAAAAACAATGTTGCAACATTCTCACAGGTCGGACCTATAATTCAGCCACTGGTCTGATTTGTCTGAATGATAACGGACCCTACAATCCCGCGCTCCTTGTTACTCTAAGTAACATAGTTTAAATAATAAACACATAATGAGGTTTTGGTCATGAGCCAGAAAAACCTATTTACTAAATCAGCTCTCGCAGCTGCAGTGGCAATTATTTCTTCAAACGTGTCTGCCGCAGGATTCCAGCTGAATGAGTTTTCATCAGCTGGTTTAGGACGTTCGTATTCTGGCGAGGGCGCCATGGCGGATACTGCAGCTTCCGCCAGCCGCAACCCGGCCCTGCTGATGATGTACACCCGTCCGGAACTCTCCCTAGGTGCGGTGTTTATCGATCCGGATGTAGACATCTCCGGCAAGTCACCTTCCGGTGCTAGCCTGGATTCTAAAAATATCGCCCCTACCGCCTGGGTGCCAAACCTGCATTATGTTCAACCTATTAACGATCAGTTTGCCGTGGGTGGCTCGGTCACCAGCAACTACGGCCTGGCGACCGAATTCAACGACGGTTATACCGCTGGGGCTTACGGTGGCAAAACTGACCTGACCACCGTCAACCTGAACCTGAGCGGTGCTTACCGTCTGAACAAACAATTCAGCTTCGGCCTGGGCTTTGACGCGGTTTACGCCAAAGCCAAGCTTGAGCGTTATGCCGGTGAAAGTGGTGCAGCCCTCGGAATGCCAGCTGATACTCAAATCTCTCACCTGAAGGGCGATGAATGGGGCTTTGGCTGGAACGCCGGCCTGCTGTATGAAGTCGACGAAAACAACCGCTATGGCTTAACTTATCGTTCAGAAGTGAAAGTCGACTTCGACGGCGACTACAAAAGCAGCATTCCATCCCGCCTTAACCCGCTGCAGGGAAGAACCAGTCTGCCATGGGGGACCGATGGCAATACCATTCCTGGCTCTCTGACCCTGAACCTGCCGGAAATGTGGGAAATCTCAGGTTACAACAAGGTTGCACCTCAGTGGGCTATCCACTACAGCCTGGCTTACACCAGCTGGAGCCAGTTCCAGGAGCTGAAAGCTACCGGCAACAACGGCCAGACGCTGTTCGAGAAGCATGAAGGCTTTAAAGACGCTTACCGCATCGCACTGGGTACTACCTACTTCTACGACGATAACTGGACCTTCCGTACCGGTATCGCCTTCGATGACAGCCCGGTGCCGGCCCAGAACCGTTCTATCTCTATCCCGGATCAGGACCGCTTCTGGTTGAGCGCAGGTACCAGCTACGCGTTCAACAAAGACGCTTCGGTTGACGTCGGTATCTCCTACATGCACGGTCAGAAAGTCACCATTAAAGAAGGTCCATACACCTTCGAATCGGTGGGCAAGGCCTGGCTGTACGGTGCCAACTTCAACTACCGCTTCTAATCTTTTCGATAACGAAGCCAGGAGCGCCCTTCTTAGGGCGCTTTAGGTTGCTGACAAAGCAGGAAAAAGCGTGGTTTTTCCTGCTTTGTGGTGAACAGCCGAAAATCAATAAATTGATTTTCCTGATTTTTCTTTATCAGCCTCTACTCGCTCTGGGCAGGAATGAGGTTTGTCATCCGTCTGGAGCGCCCTTCTTAGGGCGCTTTTTTTGCCGTTAATCTCAAAGCATAAAAAAACCCGCCATCAAAGCGGGTTCTTTTTCTTCGCCAAGCGAGATTACTGGGAGTCGATCTCGTCCAGATCGCCCTGGATCGCCTGAGCGTTCGGGTTAACTTCCGGCTTCAGCGAGCCGCCGTTCGCCAGGAAGTCGTTACGCTGGAAGTAGGCTTCGCGCACCATCAGGTACGGATCGGAAGAGTTGCGCAGCAGGCCGTCGGAATCCAACAGCTCGGCACGGGTTTCAATCCCTTCAACCACCCATTTACCCGCCGACATCCAGAAGGTCAGGTAGCTCAGCACCGGATAAACCGTATCCGCCCAATCACCGCCCTCTTCACGCAGGGTGAAACTGCCGTAGCCCGGCAACATCACATAAGGACCGTAGCCGACGCCATAATGCCCCAGCGTGCTGCCGAAACGGTTAGGCTCTTCGCGAGCCAGTTTCGGATTAGCCATCCCGGCCACGTCGATCAGACCGCCCATACCCAGAAGGGTGTTGAGGAAGAAACGGTTAAAGTGAATCATCCCCTTATAGGGGTCGCCTTTCAGGAAGGAGTTGACCATGCTGGCCGGCTCTTCCAGGTTAGACGTAAAGTTGCTTAGTCCATTACGCGCCGGCATGGGCAGGTAGTTGCGCCAGGCCACGGCCACCGGGCGCAGTACGTACGGATCCAGGACGTTATAGTTAAAGTTGAACATCGTCCGGTTAAATCCTTCCAGAGGATCGGATCGCCCTTGTGGTTCATCTTGTGGTGCGCTGGCACAGCCCACCAATAACACCGTTGTGAAAGCCAGCCCAGTCAGGCGAAAGTTCATATTTTTCTCCATAAAAACACGTTCGGTCTTTTTATTTAAGGGACCTGTTTGTTTATCTGAACGTCAATCTGCTCTTTACCGCTGAAATTCTGCAGCGCACTCTCACCGAACCAATCACCCGCCTGTGGCGTGGCCAGACCGTCCTGAGAAATCCGCACCCGCACCTTGACCTGATGCTGAGCCGAAAGCAGGCGTTCAGGCATCATGGCGTTGCTATCATCCAGAGAAAACGACTGCGGGAAACGGCTTAAGGGCAGTTGTTTTACCGCCACCGGCACTGGATTGGTGCCATCGGTCACTGAAATTACCAGCGTACCCTGCTGCGGCAAAGCGTTACTCGCCTGCGGCGATAACGTCACGTTAACACCAAGTTTAACAGTTTCTCCGTTCACCTGGGTTTTTGCTTGTTCAATACTGCGCTTTATCACTTCGGCGCGTTGATCATTGGCCGGCAACAGTTTCAGCATGACCTGCCAGGCACCAATCGCCTGCTTGAAATCACCCTGTTCGAAGGAATTAAACGCCAGCAGGCTCAGCACGCGCATATTGGTGTGATCTTCGGCGATCATCTTACGCAGCATCTGAGTGGCCTGCTTGTTATCCTCCGGATCGTTGGATCTCGTCAAGACTTCTGCGTAGCCGAGACGGACTTCCAGACTATTCGGATCAAGTTGATAAGCATGAGCAAATGCCTGAGTGGCGGTGGTGGCGTTATTCAGCGCCATACCGACGCGCCCCAACATCATCCAGTCGTTGATATTGCGATCGTCCTGCTGCAACGCGGTACGCAGCCCCAGCCCGAGGCGAGCAATCTCTTCCATGCTCAACGGTTGGGCGCGCTCATTAGCGACGCGCGCGCGCAGATCCGGCATTTGCGCCTCGACCTGTTGCCACTCCAATACCTGCGCCAGCCCACCGGTTTTCAGATAGAACCCCAGGGTGACCACCACCAGCAAGGCTACGCCGGGTACCAAGGCCCAGCGGTTAATGGGTTTCTCCTGCGTATCCTGCTGGCCGGGGATATCATTGAGCAGGTTTTGCTGCAACTCTTTCACCAGTTCAGGGCGTTCAGCAACCACCCCCTGCTGTTCGTCCTGCTCCAGCTCATGCAGACGATCCTGATAAAACGCTTTATTCAGCGTATCGCGGCTAGCGGCAGTGCTTTTGTCGCTTTGGCGCATCGCCGGCACCACCAGTAACGCCGCAGCGCCAACCAGCAAGACAATAATAATCAGCCAAAAAGCCATTAGAGTTTCTTCCTGTCAGTCTCTTTCAGCAGCGCTGCCAAACGCTGTTGCTCCTGCTCGGAGAATTCATCGTTAGCGTTAGCAGCACCGGCGCGGCGACGGCGAGTGCGCAGTATCACTACCGCCCCGCCGATCAGCACAAACAGCAACGGGCCGACCCATAGGATCAGCGTCGCCGGGGTCACTGGCGGCTCATAGGTGACGAAATTACCGTAGCGCGCCACCATATAATCGATGATCTGCGGCTTACTCTGCCCCTGCATCATCAGCTCATACACCTTGGTACGCATGTCCGCCGCGATGATGGCGTTAGAATCGGCAATACTGTTGTTCTGGCATTTCGGGCAGCGTAGCTGCTCGGTCAGTTCACGGTATTGCTGTTCCTGCTCCACCGATTTGAACTGATAGGTATCAATAGCCGCAGCCGCGCTCCAGCTCAGTAACGCGGCAAATATCAGGGTCAACAGCCTCATGCCTCACCCCCATATTTTTTGTACAGCGGCAGCACTTCCTGCTGCCAAACGCGCTCGTTCATATCTCCGGCGTGGCGATAGCGAATAATGCCTTGTCCGTCGATCAGGAAAGTTTCCGGCGCGCCGTACACGCCCAAATCCAACCCCAGCATGCCGTCGCCGTCATACAGGCTGAGCGCATAAGGGTTACCCAGTGAATTCAACCAGGTCACCGCCTTGCTGCGATCATCTTTATAGTTCAACCCCACTACGCGGATACCGCGCGCGGCCAACGTATTGAGGTATTGATGCTCGGCACGGCAGGTCGGGCACCAGGTGGCCCAGACGTTCAGCAGCATGGGTTTGCCATTGCGCAGCACTGCCTGATCGTAAGTCTTGCCAGGCTGGTCGAGGGATTCCAGCTTGAAAGCCGGCACCGGCTTGCCGATCAACGCCGATTCCAACATGGTCGGGTCTTCGCCACCGGCGTTGCGCGTCAATTGCACCATGAACGCCGCCACCAGTAGCAGGAACAGGATTAACGGGATAAACAGTAGCTTACGGTTCATGCCTGCTCCTCCAGCTTGCCTTCACGCTTGAGTTTTTTGCTCATCCGGTAGCGCGGGTCGAGAATACACAGGATGCCGCCGATCGCCATAAACACGCCACCGAACCAGATCCAGCGTACGAAGGGTTTATAGTACAACCGCACGGCCCAAGAGCCGTCGTCCAGCTCTTCGCCCAGTGCCGCATACAGGTCACGGCTGAAACCGCCGTCGATGGCCGCTTCGGTCATCATGCTGCGCGCCACGCTGTAGTAGCGTTTCTCCGCGCGCAGCGTCGCTTCCGGCTTGCCGTTGCGCGTGACATCGATGATACCGACGCCACCGGTATAGTTTGGCCCACGGATATCGTGCACATCACGGAACACAAAGTGATAGTTATAGATATCCACGCTGTCGCCAGCCTTCATGCGGACGTCGCGTTCCACGCTGTAGTTTTGGCTAAAGGCAATACCGATGACCGTCACCGCGACGCCAAGATGACCCAGCACCATGCCCCAGTGACTGCGGGAAAGATGGCTCAGGCCACGACAAAAACCGTGGCGATGGGTAGCACGTTCGTGCAGTTCCATCAGCGTCAGGATAATCACCCAAACCGCCATGATCAGCCCCACCACCGTCATACCGGCGATGCTGTCTTGCAGCAGCCACGGCAGCAGCACTGACAGCACCAGCGTAATCACCAGCGCCACGCTCAGACGACGCCACAGCTTGGCCGGTTCATCACGACGCCAGCGCACCAACGGGCCGATGCCCATTAGCAACGCCATCGGGGCCATCAGCCAGGTAAACATGGTATTGAAGAACGGCTCGCCGATAGAAATACTGCCCAGGCCAAGCTGTTTATGCACCAGCGGCAACAGCGTGCCCAGCAACACCACCAGCATCGCGGCAATCAACAGTACGTTGTTGCCTAACAGGAAGGTTTCACGCGAGAAGGTTTCATGCTGCACCCGGCTGCGCACCTGGCCGCCTTTAACCGCGTACAGCAGCAAAGAACCGCCGATCACAATCACCAGATAGGCGAGGATAAACATGCCACGCGCCGGGTCGGAGGCAAAGGAGTGTACCGACACCAGCACGCCGGAACGCACCAGGAAGGTGCCCAGCAAGCACAGCGAAAAGGCGGTAATCGCCAGCAGCACTGTCCAGGCCTTGAAAGTCCCGCGTTTTTCGGTCACCGCCAGCGAGTGCATCAGCGCCGTACCGGCCAGCCACGGCATAAATGAAGCGTTCTCAACCGGATCCCAGAACCACCAGCCGCCCCAGCCCAGTTCGTAATAAGCCCAGGCTGAACCCAGCACGATGCCCATGGTGAGAAACACCCAGGCCGCCGTGGTCCAGGGGCGCGACCAGCGTGCCCAGGCGGTATCCAGCCGGCCGGCCATCAGTGAAGCGATGGCAAAAGCAAAGGCCACCGAGAAACCGACATAGCCCATATACAGCAGTGGTGGGTGGAAAATCAGGCCGATATCCTGCAGCAGCGGGTTGAGATCGCTACCGTCGATCGGAAAGTTCGGCAAGGTGCGGGTGAACGGGTTGGAGGTCATGATAATAAACAGCAGGAAACCTGCGGTAATCATGCCCATCACCGACAGCACGCGCGCCACCGCGTCTTGCGGCATCGCACGGCTGCACAACGCCACCGCCAATGACCAACAGCTGAGCAGCAACACCCACAGCAGCAGTGACCCTTCATGGGCGCCCCAGGTGGCGGCGATGCGGTAATACACCGGCAGTTGCGTGTTGGAGTTGGCAGCCACATAAGCCACGGTAAAATCATTGACCACGAAGGCATACACCAGACAGATGAAGGCCAGTGCGATAGCGGCAAACATGCCATAGGTCAGTGGACGCGCCACCGCCATCATGCGGCGGTCCTGACGTGCAGCGCCCCACTGCGGATAAATACTCAGCAGCAGCGAAATCGCCAGCGCCAGACACAGCAGAAAACTTCCCGTTTCCGGCATCATGATTTAGCGCCCTCGTTCTGCGGGGGGGTATAGGCCGAAGCCGGCCCCTTATGGTTTTCTTTCATCGCGTCGGCCACCTCCGGCGGGGTGTATTTTTCATCGTGTTTCGCCAGCACTTCACGCGCATTGACCACATTACCTTCGCCCAATACGCCCTGCGCCACCACACCCTGCCCCTCACGGAACAAGTCCGGCAAAATACCGGTGTAGGTGACGTCGATCGCACCGCGCGCATCGTAAACCTTAAAGCTGACCTGCAGCGTTTTCTGATCGCGTTTTACCGAACCCGGCATCACCATGCCGCCGATTCGCAGGCGTTGGCCCACTTCCGGCTTTTCATGATTTTCGCCCTTGCCCTGCAGAATTTCGCCCGGGGTATAAAACAGATCGATGTTGGAGCGCAGCGCATACAGCATCAGGGTAGCGGTAAGCGCAACGCCGATCAGCACTAGGATCGCCAGATACAGGCGACTTTTACGACGTGGATTCACAATGATTTCTCCCGCGGGTTGGCGGATTTTTGTTTCGACTGCAGCGATTGACGAATGCGCCGTTCGCGCGCCTGACGGCGGCAGATCTCATCGAGCAATTGCCGACGCTGCCAGAAAGTGTGCGCCACCAGCCCCAATAGTGAGAGCAGAGTAACGGCCACTGCCAGCCAGACGTAGAAGGCGTAGCCCCCCATGGCGAAAAACGCCTGCCAGGAAGTAAATGCAGCATTCATGGTTGGCGCTCCTTATTGACCAGCCCGGCAACCCATGGACGCTGACTTTCCTGAGACAAAATCAAATTGCGCAGACGCATCAAAGTAAGAGTAATAAAGAACAGCAGGTAACCGAGGATCGCCCAGCGCAGCGGGGTGCGCATGCTTGGCGCGATGCTCTGTTGCATATTGGTCGACCCCTGGTGCAACGTGTTCCACCATTCGACCGAGAAATGAATAATCGGGATGTTCACCACCCCCACCAATACCAGAATACCAGCGGCGCGGCCCGCCAGGCGGCGATCCTCAAAGGCGTTGTACAACGCGATAATGCCGATATACAAGAACAGCAACACCAACTCGGAGGTCAGGCGTGCGTCCCACACCCACCAAGTGCCCCACATCGGCTTGCCCCAGGCAGAACCGGTAACCAGGGCAATAAAGGTAAATACCGCGCCGACCGGTGCCATCGCCGCCACCACCGTATCGGACATTTTCATCTGCCACACCAGGCCGATAAATGCCGCTACCGCCATGGAGCCATAGATCCCCATCGACCACATGGCGGCCGGGACATGGATATACATGATGCGGAAGCTGTCGCCCTGCTGATAATCCTTGGGCGCAAAGCCAAAACCCCATACCCAGCCCAGCAGCAGACAGGCCGTTCCGGCCAGCCCCAGCCAGGGGATAAAGCGGCCGCAGACACGATACAGCCGTTCAGGCTGGGCAAACTGATGTAACCATTTCCACATTGTCGTCATTGCTCACGGTAAATTTATACGGTGGCCGCCCTGTTGACCAAAGCGACGAAAATTACTGGTGCGGTGGAACAGGCTCTTGATGGCGTTAACCCGCATTTCAATATGTTAGCTAGTGTACGCTTACTCGCAGCGCTGCTGCGGTAGCGAACGGTGCCAGCGTGATACTGCCCGCCAGCATGGCACCCAGAATCGCCAGATACCCCTCGATTGGCATCCCCATAGAGGCGGCATCGATGGCCGCGGTGGAAAATATCAACACCGGGATATACAGCGGCAACACCAGCAGGCTCAGCAGCACGCCGCCCTTGCGCAGCCCGACGGTCAGCGCCACGCCGATAGCGCCAATCAGACTCAGCGTCGGTGTGCCCAGCAGCAATGTAAATGCCACCGCCAGCCAGGTATTGATGTCCAACGACAGCAGCAACGCCACCAGCGGCGACAGAATTAACAGGGGTAGCCCTGTTACCACCCAGTGAGCACACACTTTGCCTAACACCGTCATTGGCAGCGGCGTCGGCAGCAACAGCAGTTGCTCCAGCGAGCCATCAAGAAAGTCATCGCGAAACAAACGCTCCAGCGACAACAACGCCGCCAGCAGCGCAGCGACCCAAATAATCCCCGGCGAAATACGCGCCAGTAACTGCGGATCCGGCCCAATCCCTAACGGAAACAGCGTGATAACGATCAGGAAGAACCACAGCGGATTAACGATTTCCGACCCTTTGCGAAAGGCAATCTTCAGCTCACGGCGCAATACGGTCAAAAACATCAAAGAGTCTCCATGCGGTTTTCCGTCAGGCTGATTTTACCTACCGCCTGCGTTACGCCGGCCAAATCCTGATGGGTGGTCAACAATACCATGCCACCTTGCTGCGCATGTTGCTCAAAAAGGCTAATTAATTCAGCCACGCCCTGCTTGTCGATGGCCGTCAGCGGCTCATCCAGGATCCACAATGGGCTGTCGCTGAGCCACAAACGCGCCAGAGCTACCCGGCGTTGCTGCCCAGCGGAAAGCTGCGCCACCGGTAAATCCTCATAGCCCACTAATCCTACCTGCTCCAGCGCCTGCCAAATGGCCTGACGGTCAGGAACGCTATTCACCGCCTGGTAAAACTGCAGGTTTTCAAAGGGCGTTAACATGGTTTTAATCCCCGGCTGATGGCCAAGGAACAACAAATCCTGATGGTAACGTTCACGATGGCGCAACGTATTTTTCCCATGCCAGCTGACTTCACCGCCCTCTGGCCGCGCCAGGCCCGCCAAAATGCGCAGCAGGCTGGTTTTACCCGCGCCGTTCGGCCCTTCCACCTGAATAATATCGCCCGGTTTCACCGTAAAGCTTAACGCACTAAACAGGGTGCGTTCGTCGCGGACGCAACTCAGATTTTTGGCTTCCAGCATCGGGAGAACTCATATTTTTCTTTGGGATAGCGATCATAGCATAAGCCATCTGCGGCACGTAGCCCGCCGCAGGGTACTCAGCTACTCCAATAGGGGTAATATTGCGCCCCAGATCAATAATGCGCAGAAAAAACCGGCGGCGTTAAACTCTTGTTACTTTTTTCTGCAATGTGCGACCTGGCTTTCGGCCTACCGGTGCGCCAGCTATGCTTAATCCGTGACCCGGCAGCCGTTTAAGGAGAGAGCAGATAATGAGCGACTCACAACAGCGCCCGAAGACGGAAAACGACGATCATCTGCAGGTGGAGAGCAAAGAGCAGGAACAAGGCAAGAGCGAAATCGAGGTAAAGGAACAAAACCTGCCCTCACGCGCAGCAGCGGTGCATGAACAGATCCGCATGGAGGGTGAAAAAGAACTGGAGCGTGACTGGCTGGCTTTGCTGTGGTCGGCGGTGGCCGCCGGGCTGTCAATGGGGGCCTCACTGATGGCGAAGGGTATTTTTCACGCCCGTTTGCCGGACGATCCCAGCCGCTTCTTTATCGAGAATATTGGCTACACCTTTGGCTTTATCATCGTGATTATGGCCCGCCAGCAGCTGTTTACCGAAAACACCGTAACCGCCGTGCTGCCGATCATGCACAAACCGACGCCGAGAAATTTCATTATCCTGTTCCGCCTGTGGGGCGTGGTGTTGCTGGGTAACCTGATTGGCACCGGGCTGGTATCACTGGCGTTTATCCATATGCCGATTTTTGACGACAACACCCGCACTGCCTTCGTTAGCCTGTCGGAAGAGGTGATGCAAAATGCGCCGTCAGAAATGTTTGCCAACGGCATTTTGGCCGGCTGGATCATCGCCACCATGGTGTGGATGTTCCCTTCCGCCGGGGCCGCCAAGATTTGGGTGATCGTCCTGATGACCTATCTGGTGGCGATCTGTGACCTGACCCATATCGTGGTCGGATCGGTAGAGATCCTTTATCTGGTGTTTAGCGGCGTGATCCCTTGGCAAGATTTTATCTACCCGTTCGCCATTCCGACGCTAGCCGGCAACATTATCGGCGGCACCTTCATCTTTGCGTTAATCAGCCATGCGCAGATCCGCAATGATATGAGCGATAAAAATAAAGCAGCGCGGCTGGAGGCAGAAAAACAGACCGTCAGGGCGAGAAAACCGTGATCGCGATCAGCACGCACGCAAAAATCCGTGCATATTGGCGATGGAATGAGCAAACGCACCGCTAAGCGCTTATTCTGCGGGTAAAAAAAGGTATACTGCCCCGGCAGCCTCAGGTTGCCAGCCCACAGCGTCCCCGTAGTTAAACGGATATAACAAGCCCCTCCTAAGGGCTAGTTACTGGTTCGATTCCAGTCGGGGACACCAAAACACCTTCCCATGACGTCCCAAAACATACATAAAATCATTATAAAACAGACGAATAAAGAAATTCATCATCCCACTACATCCCTCAAAAATCCGCTACAGCCCATCTTTATCCGGGTACAAAAGCGGGTATAATCGGTTCGATATGATTTGTACCCGTCTCTTCAAGGAAAACTCATGCCTTTAACCGATACCGCTATCCGAGGCGCAAAACCAAAAGAAAAGCCCTATAAACTCAGCGACGTGCAAGGGTTATACCTCTTAGTACACCCGAACGGGTCTAAGTATTGGCGGTTCCGACGAACTATCGGCGGGAAAGACACAACACGAGCCCTTGGTTCATACCCACTAATGACACTTGCAGAAGCCAGAGCATCTCGTGATGAGCTACTCAGAAGCCTTGCGCAAGGCATTGATCCGCTGCACTCCAAGACGGAGAAAGTGAGTTCTTTTGAAGAAATTGCAAGGGAATGGCACTCCAGAAAGAAAACATGGTCAGCTCAACATTCATTGAGTGTTATTAGGGGCTTTGAAATGCACCTATTTCCTGCCATTGGGTCGTTCCCTATAAATGCCTTGAATACTCAAGACTTACTGTCACCTTTACGTGCAGTTGAAAACACAGGTAAGTTAGAACTGGCATCTCGGTTACAACAACGTATTACATCTATTATGAGGTACGCCGTCCAATGTGGGCTTATAAAATACAACCCCGCTCAAGACCTAACCGGCGCGATTGAAACCGGAAAATCAACACATAGGCCTGCACTTCCATTGGATCGAATACCGGAGCTTTTACACAAGATTGAAAAATATTCAGGCAGAAGGTTAACAAAGCTTGCTGTTCATTTAAATTTGCTAACCTTCATAAGGTCTAGTGAGTTTAGATTCGCCAGATGGGGGGAAATTAGCGAGGAACATGCAATCTGGGAAATACCAGCCCAGCGAGAGGAAATAGAAAAAGTTCGTTACTCCTTTAGGGGAAGCAAAATGAACACCCCACATCTTGTTCCCTTGTCTCGCCAAGCGATGGAGTTACTAAGTCAAATAAAACTTATTTCCGGTGATGAAGCCTTAATCTTCCCCGGAGACCATTATCAGTATAAGCCAATGAGTGAGAACACTATAAATAAGGCATTGCGAACAATGGGGTTTGATACAAAATCTGAAGTTTGCGGGCATGGTTTCCGTGCAATGGCCTGTAGCGCACTCATAGAGTCAGGCTTGTGGTCTCGAGACGCAGTTGAGCGTCAAATGAGTCACCAAGAAAGAAACAGTGTTCGGGCGGCATATATCCATAAAGCGGAGCACATGGAAGAGCGCAGGCCCATGCTACAGTGGTGGTCTGATTACCTTGACGCATGCATGAGCGGTTTTATCCCCCCTTACGCGTTTAAGTGGCAAGATGAGTAACTATTTTTAAGCTTTGGCACTGAAAAAATGTGACTCAAGTCACAAAACAAACCAAAGAAACATCAACTTCTGATTAAAAATAGCCCAATAACGGGCTATTCCGCGTCCAAACCCTTCAAATTTCTCTTTTGCATAGATATCGAGAAACCAATCGAAAACACTCCAGATGCTTCTAACTCGTTCCAGCTCTTTAAAATGGTCATATTTCTGTAAATCTAAATTTTTTACATTTGTCAACTTTGTGAATTTCATGTTTATTTTACAGCAGACCTAGTTTTGCTTAGTATTTTCACGTCCCGTAAACAACCGTAAGTTACTTTAAACTCTCTTTAAACATTAACTAATTTGGAGGGAAAGCTGTGCTCTCACAACCTCAAGTAAATTTTTCAAACAAACTAATTCGCCTGCCAAAAGTGATCGAGATAACCGGGAAGTCTAGAACAAGGATCTATGAAGACATAAAGAAAAACTCATTCCCTAAACAGGTTAAAACTGGCATGCGCTCAGTTGCTTGGCTAGAAAAAGAAATTGAAGAATGGATTGAGATTCAAAAAAATCAACGTTACCAGTAAAGCTTCATTAAAACCTCTCATTTTTTATGAGAGGAATTTGATATCAAAAAAACAACATCCAACCTGCATATTTTCAATATTCAGAGGAGTGTTTTCATGTTAATTATATTTAAAAATAATCACTCATGTTCTATTTCTTGTTTCAACTTTTTACGCTGTCGGCGTTTTATCTCGGACTGCACTGCACTTACAATAAAACCAGCAACACTTTCGCCATCCTCTTTCAGTTTTTCAATGGCGTCAAAATCCTCAAGGGGTAGCCTAACTGAGGTTTGTAGTGACTTATTATTTCTTCGACCTGTTGCCATTACTGCTTCTCCGCATGTTTGGTGGTGTTCAGTATACACGAAAAAAACCAAACCAAAACGCTTGAAGTGGTGTTCACCTAAGTGTAAGGTGGTGTTCACCAAGGCGACTAAGTGCCTTGTAAATGGCGACGCCCCAGAGTGCGGGAACACTACCGGGGCGTCTAATCACAACGTAATCGAGATTTACGCTATGACTAACAAGAATCATACCACACTCTCGCCAGTAGCCTATTGCTGGCTATTCCTCGCTGTCAGGCGTTCTGATGCGGCTGAGCGTCCTCACCGTGAAGCTATTACGGCTCCAGACGAACGCACCGCCCGTCAGATGCTGGCCGGTCAGTTTGTCCTGTCTTTCGCGGGTCGCCTGCCTGTTCAGGGGGTGAACCATGCATAATCAATCGTCAGCCCAAACCCCAGATAAAACGCTCTCTGTGCGTCGTGGTAGCCGTAAGTCACCCAAGGCCCACCTGAGCATTGAGGCATACCATAAACTCAACCGCTCGCAGTCTGTGGCGCAATTTATCAGCGGCGATTTATTGCAGCGAGAGCTTAACGGGCTGCACCAGCTCTATATTCCGCATATTTTAAGTTACCTGAATGAAGACATTGGTTTTGTCTTGGATGAATTAAAACAAAAAGGATTGTGCGCCGATTTTCTGCCGCATTCACCCCGTTAATTTTACTCTGATAAACCAACTTTCTTGTTGTAATAACAAGCAAGGAGACAAACCATGTTTGATTTCCCGCAACCCGGTGAAAAGTACCGCCTGAATAACGGCGACGACGCAACAGTTATCGGTATTTTGCATAATGGCATTCCTCACGAACTCCCCTACCGTTGTCCGGGGCTGGTCTGGAATCCCTACCGTAAACCCTACTCCATTATTATCCGCATCGAGCAGGATGGACGGATTATTGAGTTACCGCTGGCGCGCTTTCTGCGTGATTACCGTTGTATGGGTGAAGACAGGTTTAAGCGGGATCCGGCTAACCGTCATGCTGTACTCAAAGAAATGGCAAATAATGTCCTGCTGAATGCCCGTCGTGATAATAATGGCATACCGGAGGATACGGAGGTATTAACACTGCAACAGGTCGCCTCTCACCGTCCGGCAAGGCAGGACTGGCGACATCGGCAGCATGGCGGACAGTCTGATAATTATCACCGCTATTTATAACGGCTAAAAACGCCTCACGTTATTACCCTTAATCCTGTTATATGTGCGCACCGGCACAGGGTCGCGCACATCTGAATAAGAGAATGCCATGAATATCATTCATATGGTTAATACCATGGAATTTAAAATCGCCCTGTTGCGCCACTATATTGCGCAGGCTTTTATTGATGCCATGTGTGTAAACAATAATCGCCCGGTTTATCTCCATAACGGGGCGGAAATTACCCTGACGTCTGACCGCGTCAGCGCCAATATTGCCTATTACATTGAGCGTGAAAACATACTGGATTACGGCATCAGCCACGGACAAATCATCAACGCGGAACGCCTTTATAGCATGCTGGATGACTGCCCGATGACCGTCCCCCTGCCGCAACTGTCCGCTTACGGACAGATTGCCATGGATGATATTTATCGCCGCATCGCCCTGGGTGGCGTGAATGGTGTGCTCCCGGCAGAAGCCACGGTAAAAATCCTGACGGGAGATATGGCGCTATGAAAATCGTCTCTGAGACCACCCAGAAGGCCAACGGCCATTGGCCCTTAATTTTGCAGGCGCAAGGGATTGCCGTTCCGGCCAACCGTCAGCACGGGGCCTGTCCGCATTGTGGCGGCAAAGACCGTTTCCGCTTCGATGACAAGGCCGGACGGGGTACGTGGTTCTGCAACCAGTGCGGGAACGGCGATGGTCTGGATTTGGTTTGTCTGGTTTCCGGGCTGGACAAGGTCAGTGCGGCCACCGCGATAGCCAAGGCGCTGTCCCTGACACCGCAACAACGGCCGGGAAAAGCGCCCGCCAGAAAAGAAGATGCCGACGCGCAAAAGCGCGCCCAGATGCAAAAGAACTATCAGGCACTGGTTAAAGAGGCGGTCTCCGGCGAGAGTGCTTACCTCAAAAAGAAAGGCTTAACCGGCCATCCCTACTTACTGACCGCCAAACCGTTCGGCATGGCCGGACTGACCTTCCCACCGGGGTCACTGCTGTTGCCGTTACAGGCCCTTGATGGCGGCATAACCGGCGCGCAGTTAATCGGCCCGGAGGGCGATAAACGTCTGTTGGGCGGCTCTGAAATGAGTGGTTCCTTTCTTGCGGTAACCCCCCTGCCGGAAGAGGCCCCCGAGCGCATTCTCATTACCGAAGGCTTTGCTACCGCCGTCAGCGTTTCCGTGCTGTGTGACGGCTGGTGCGTCGCAGCGGTCTCCGCCAATAACCTGCTGAATGTGGCACGCGTGATGCGTGAGCGCTGGCCGGATGTACGACTGGTGATTGCCGGGGACAATGACTTTGCCGATGGCCGGGACAATCCGGGGCGGGAGAAAGCCTTTCAGGCAGCACAAGCGGTTAATGGCTGGGTGACTATCCCACCGGGCCAGTTTAAAGCCGACTGGGACGATTACCGCCGTGAATTTGGTATCCAGCGCGCCCGTGATGCCTTTGCCGACGAAATGGTGAACCCGAACCAGACCGAAACCCGTTTACCCCATGGTTTTCGTCTGACAAAGGATTTCCTGTGGTTCGACAAGGCGGTCAACGACGACGGCGACAGCGGTCAGACGCGCCAGATTAAAATCTGTAGCCCGTTGCGGGTCACGGCCATCACCTGTGATGCAGATGGCGGCAAGTTTGGCCGCCTGCTGGAGTGGGAAGACTCCAACGGCATTAATCACCAGTGGGCCATGCCGATGACGGTTTTAGCCGGGAGCGGTCAGGAGCTGCGTGAGGTACTGCTGGAGAACGGCCTGCATTTTATCAGCGTCAACGGCGCAGCGCGGGGCTACCTGATGGAGTACATCTCCACCTGTCGGCCGGTGCGCAAAGTCACCTGCGTGAATAAAACCGGCTGGCATGGCTCGGTATACGTGCTACAGGATGAGGTGATTGGCGCCGGGGCCGAGTCGGTGATTTTGCAGTCGGCCTATTCCTCCAAAAATGATTTCAGGATGGCCGGCACCACGGAAGAATGGATTGAACATATCGGACGTTATTGCGTGGGCAATTCCCGCCTGATTTTCTGCGTCAGTCTGGCGTTAGCAGCTCCCCTGTTGCACCTGATAGGGGCCGGTGGCGGCGGTTACCACCTCAAGGGAGAATCGACGGACGGCAAGACCACCACCATGAAGGTCGCCGCATCAGTCTGCGGCAGCCCGGAATACTGGAAAACGTGGCGTGCGACCGGTAACGCGCTCGAAGGGATCGCCCTGCGCCGTAATGACGCCGCGCTGATGCTGGATGAAATCAGCGAGGTTGACGGCAAGGAAGCCAGTCGTATCGCCTACATGCTGGGGAACGGTCAGGGGAAAGCCCGCGGCCGTGTCGATGGCAGCGTACGCGACCCGGTGACATGGACGATGCTGTATATGTCCACCGGGGAAGTCTCCATCATGGAGCATGCCGCCGAGGCCGGAGAGAGGCGCACCGGGGCTGGTGTCGGGGTGCGCATGGTGCAAATCCCCAGCGAAACGGGGGCTTATGGGGCTTTTGAAATCCTGCACGGGTTCAGCGGCGGCAAAGAGTTTGCCGAGCATCTGGAGCAGGCCAGCAAGCAATATCACGGCGCGCCGTTCCGTGACTGGATCCGTTTTCTGACCGGCAATTTGCAGGGCATCACCAGCCGGACCAAGACGATGAAAAAAGACTTTGAGCGCTCACTGTTACCGGCAGATTCTGGCAAACAGGTCGGCCGCATCGTTGACCGCTTTGCGCTGCTGGCCGTGGCGGGAGAACTGGCGACGGAGGCCGGTATCACCGGGTGGCAACCCAATGACGCCTATAACGGCGCGAAAATGTGCCTTGAGGCATGGCTGAAAGACCGTGGCCACTCCGCCAATCAGGAAGAAGCGGACGCGCTGGAGAAGGTGCGTCGTTTTATCACGGCCAACCAGTACACCCGCTTTGCCGACTGGGAGGACGAGAAGAACCGTCCGGCTAACATGGTGGGTTATCGCCGGGTCACCCGGGGCAGTAACACCACGGAGGCCGCCACCACGTTCTATATTCTGCCGAGTGGCTGGAAAGAGATATGCGGCACCTCAGACCACAAGAAAACCGCCACACTGTGCCGTGAGGCCGGGTGGATCACCGAGACCAGCGAGAGCCGGATACAAAAACAGGTACGCCTGCCAGAAGTAGGCCCTAAATTCGTGTATGTGCTGAATCATGAGGTCGTTGGTTAAGGCCAGTCTCGCACGTAGCTTATATTAATACTGTTACATGTAGTACATGTCGTACAGCGAGTACAAGTGTTGATTTTTAAAGGCTTTTTTTTGTACTACATCAAGATAGTCATGTAGTACAGCGCGTACAAGACTGATTTATAACGAGATCCACATATTCCGTACTACATGTACGCGGTGCAATACCAACATGTAGTACGGATTTTTCTTTTTTAAAACAAGTCTGTACGCGCCTGTACGACATGTACGCGGTCAAAAATACAAAAAAAACTCTACAGCAACGAGGTTTATTTCTGGCGGGCAGCTTTTTGAATAACGGGAAACAACGCCGGTGGGGCCGGTTCGGACAGGGATGATATTCAGGGCTGTACGCGCTTTATGGTGCGTCAGTGTTGAAAATCAACTTCGTGTTCATTGGCGTGGTTACGGGTTCTTTCGTCAGGGTTAACGCACCAAATTGAAAAAACTCACCGTCATCATATTGGGGATCAAGAACGGCCAGTAATAACCCTTCGGATAAGCGAGCGGCTTCCCGGGGAGGGAGTGTAATTTGTTCATTACCGATTTTCAGAGTCAGCATAGGGTATTTCCTCAATGTGTTTGTATTCATCATTAAACAACATCACCAGATTACCGGATTGAAAAAAAGATGTTAGGCACCGGCGTTGTGCCTTATCCCAAACTTCTGCGCTCAATGGAGTGGTTGTCCGGTTCGTCAGATAATGAACGCATCCCAACACAATGAGACTGAGATAATGGAAAAGACAATGAATATCGACAATGTGGTTAATATCATCAGGCAGCATCTTGACGTCATGCCGCTGAATCAGTTTGATACTGACGTATTAACCCGCGCTATTACGGTGGGTCTGGGTGGCACTCAGGGGAATAACGACACGGTTAATACTGCCATTCAGGCGCTTATTACGGCTAAGGCCAACCATCAGTCTGATATTGATAAAATGGACAGTATTCTTAACGCCATCAATCATTGCCATCAGCAGAAAGAAGCCACCCAGAGCCAGAGTCAACAGGCCGAAGGTGAATGGCGTTCTCGCTTCCGCCTGTTACGGGGAGCCATGACCGAAGACATGAAGCAACAGCACCTGCAACGTATTGCACAGCGCGAGCTGGCCGGGGAGCTTGACGGTCTGATTGCCGAGCTGGAACTTGATAAAGACCGTCAGACGCTGGCCTGTTCCGCGTCCGCCAGCAGACTGCACCTTGTTCACAAAGATGCACTACAGGCTTACGCCAGTCAGGAGATGAGCCGTTCACTGTCGGCGCTTTCCGGGCTGGCACGTGCGGTTAAGCTGAAACAGCAGGCGCTGGACATTGAGCAGGCGTTTACCACGAATAACGGCATGTTCAGCGAATACGAACAGAACCTCGATGGGGTGATATTCAACGAGATTAACCAGCATCTGAAACACCTCGCGGAGGGCTATATATTCAACATGGATAAAGAGGCGGCGCTGTCCGATATCGGCTTTAATCCACCGGCCGTTGAATACGTGAATCAACACTATCTGTCATCACCGTGCGCGCGCCAAAAAGCATTCAAAGAATTGCAGTTAAGAGAAGATGCCTTAAAACGTAAGGGCATGCCCCATGATTAATTGCCCTCTTTGTAAAAGCACCGCATGGACAAGAGGTGGCCGTTATTTACCCGATGGCAGCAAAGAGATAGATCTCCAGTGTCAGAATATCGAATGCTCGGCCACTTTCAGGACGAAAGAAACGGTGATTAAAATCATCAAAGAATCGGTTAATCCACAAAAGCAGGTGTAATACTCAGGGAGGGAAACCTCCCCAAATTAACAGGAAATTTATCGCCATGTTTATTTGCCCCTCATGTAAAAGCAGCGTTATCGTCAAACAAAGCAGGATTGTGACGGAAACGACGAAAGAGAAATATTATCATTGCAAAAATACATCGTGCCTGATGAATTTCAAAACCGTGGAAGGGTTTGAGGCATATATTCGTATCCCGGAAAAGGCAGCGCTATGATACTGATGTTTCCCTGCCCGGCCTGCACTATAAAGGTCAAAGCCCGCTCGTCACGCATGTTGTCAGCGCAGGTAAAAGAAAAATATTACCGTTGCAATAATGCGGCGTGTTTATGCACCTTCAGAACCTATGAGAGTTTTGAGGCGTTTATTACCACAACAAGAGACCCGCATGCGCCGACAAAGACGGTCACTCAGGAGCCAGAACGCCCCCAACAGTCCAAAAACAACCCACGTTTTTCCATGCGTCTGGAGTGAAATCCCCACGATGCTCAGGCCGATTTTTGTCGGCCAATCCCCCCTTCCCACAATGCTCAAAACCACCCCAAGAAATCCGGCGATTTACCCGTAGAACTCACGCCTAAAACAGATTAAATACCGATAATTTTCTGTGCATGCAGGTGCATGGTTTTGCACGTTAATTTGCACAATTTTAATTCCCTCAAGCGCCAGTGCTGGCGCGGCCTCCGTGAGGTCATGCGGGTGCATTAAAAACGACCTGCGAAGCGGGCAGGCGTGGCGGGGATAGCATTGCGCGCGGACGTAAAAACTCAAAAAATGAAGCGCCGCAAAATTTTAGATGAACCAGCACTCAAAAAGGTGTAAAACATTTAATTTACAAGCATCAAACCAAGAATATCCCTTTCATTTTAAAAACAAGGAGTTACCAATTGGCTAGTGCATTTACCTCAAAAAAGGTTAACATTCATAATAATTCAGCAATTCGCGAACCTCAAATCGAAGCTTTTAAAGCTTTAGAAACTCACTTCCTTCACCAAAAAACATCTAATACATTGAGAGAGGTTGGAATTATATTACCCGTTGGATGTGGGAAATCTGGGTGTATAACAATTACTCCTTTTGCTTATCAATCGAAAAGAACTTTAGTTGTAGCTCCTGGTTTGGCTATTGCAAAGCAGTTAATGAACGATTTTGATCCTTCAAACGAAAAAATGTTTTACCGTAAATGTTGCATAATTACTGATAATACCTATCCAGAGCCTGTTGAAATTAGAAGCGAAGATACAAACCAGAGTGATCTAGAAGACTCTGAGGTAGTAATTACAAACATTCAGCAATTACAAGGTGGAGCTGAAAACAAATGGCTCCAAAACATACCAAAAGATTTCTTTGATCTTATACTTTTCGATGAAGGGCACCATAGCGTAGCAAGTAGTTGGGCAATGCTAAAAGATCACTTCCCTAATGCAAATATTGTAAACTACAGTGCCACGCCATTACGAGCTGATGGGCAAATAATGGCTGGTAAAATACTGTATTCATATCCCATATTTCAAGCTATAAAAAATGGGTATGTAAAAAGACTTAAGGCAGTCCAACTCAATCCTAAAAGTTTAAAATTCGTAAGGAAATCAGATGGAGCTGAAACTGAGGTTTTCCTCGCTGAAGTCAAAAGGCTTGGCGAGGAAGACGCTGGGTTCAGAAGAAGTATCGTCACATCTGAAGAAACCTTAAATACTATTGTTGATGCCTCTATACAAGAGCTAGAAAGACTAAGAGATTTAACTGGTGAACGCCGATTGAAAATAATTGCCTCTGCACTTAATTACGAACATTGCGGCCAAGTTGTTGCAGCTTATAGAGCAAGAGGAAAAAAAGCAGATTATGTTCATTCACGAGAAAATAGTAATGCGAATAAACGCGTTATGGATCGTCTTGAAGCACATGAACTCGATGTAATAGTACAGGTTAGAAAATTGGGAGAGGGTTTTGATCATCCATTCCTTTCAGTTGCCGCTGTCTTTAGTATATTTAGCAATCTATCCCCATTCGTTCAGTTTGTTGGTCGTATTATGCGTGTTATAGAGCAAAACTCACCTGTTAGTGTTCTAAATCAAGGAGTGGTAGTTTTCCATGCAGGAGCTAACATTGCTAAACAATGGTCAGATTTTCAACAATTCAGTGAAGCTGACCAAGAGTTTTTCGAACAGCTTTTGCCTTTGGAGGACTTTGTTCCCGATAATGGTGGAGATACTAGAACTTTAGAACCTAGAGAGCATGACGATGGCGATAAAATTGAAGTTAGATCTCAATCCGAAGTTAGTATCGAAGAGATACAATTATATGAAGATAAAGAAGCGCTAGAAGCATTAATGCTTCTTCAGAAAAAAGGTTATACTGAAGAACAAATAAATGAAGTATATAGAACTCTTCAACCAATACCAGTAACTAAGCAAAGACAAAGACAAGCAAAACGCAGCAATTTAGATATGACATGCAGAACACTCGCTGCAAAGACACTACATAAATATAATATAAACCCTGGTGGAATGAGCCTCGACCCAAGAAAGCAAAAAACAAACCTTATATTGATAAAATCAGAAATTGACAAAAGAATAAACTCTTTAGTAGGAATGACAGCCGGTAATCGTTCAGAGTTCTCTAGACAACAACTTGAGCTAATTGAAGAAAAATTCCCTGAAATTTTAAATGAAATTGAAAAGGAGTTTATCGATGGGAAACATTAAAAGTTTAGTCACTCATACACTGGTCGATGAGGCGTTAAAATCTCATAAGTGTCAACGTAACAAAAAGCACGTTTTAACAATGGGGCAAAAACGCCTTAAAGTTCGCAAAGGTATGGGATGGGAACATTACTGTGAAGAATGCGCACTAAAAATATTAGAAGCAGATATACAGAAATTACTTGATCTGAAAAAACAGATTCAAACACAGCCATGAACTTAATAGTAAGAAATCGTTCTTTATAGAAAAAACAAGGGGGGTGTTCTTATCCCCCTTGCTAAAACTGGAGATAAGTGCATCGTAATCGAACAGGGGCTTTGTTGAATAAATATAGATTACGCGCCAGGTTAAAAAGTAGTTGACAAAAAGATTAAACCGATAATTTAGGTGGCAGCTAACAACCATTGCGCGAAGCGACAGAATTATTTTTGTTGTTAAAACCATCTTCGCTGGTCAGTTCTCTGATTTATTCAACAAATCCACGAACGGGTACAAGCACGGGCACAAACCATAAAAACAAAATAAAAACACTTAAAAAACAATTAGTAACAACAAAATTCGATTCCAGTCGGGGACACCATTACTACGTCTCATAACGTCCAAATAAGTTCATAAAATTATTTTATACCAATAAGTTAGAGATCAACCTCGTCTGACTAAGTCCAAGACGATTTAGTGAAATCCAAGTTTTGGTGTGTATAATATTGCGTATAACTCCAGGTTCGAAGTTTTGGTTATACACATTATGCTACTAACAGATGTACAGATACGACGTGCTAAAGCCCAGGACAAACCCTATACATTGAACGATGGGAGCGGCCTATCCCTACTCATTGATACCAACGGGGGCAAGGGCTGGCGTTTCCGCTACCGGTTTGCCGGCAAGGCGAAGATGATCTCTTTTGGTGTTTATGGTGACGTTTCACTTGCTGAAGCTCGAAAAAAGCGAGATGAAGCCCGAAATCAATTAGCCAATGGTATAAACCCTAGCGACGCGCGTAGAGCAAATAAAATTGCCCTCACCCACTCCAACAACAATACTTTCGAAGCTATCGCACGCGAATGGCACACTTCCAAGCTTCCAACCTGGTCAACAGATTACGCCGATTATGTGATGCGGGGTATTGAAAACAACGTATTCCCTTACATAGGTAAACGGCCAATCGACCAAATCGCCCCGTTGGAGTTGCTTACCGTTTTGCAAAAGATAGAAAAACGTGGCGCACTGGAATTAACAAGTAAGGTCAGAAGGCGCTGTGGTGAAGTTTTCCGTTATGCTGTAGTAACCGGTCGAGCTACCTATAATCCGGCCCCAGACTTGGCTAGCGCGTTGAATAAGCCCAAGAACGGTCATTATCCTTTCTTAACTGAAAGCGAATTACCAGAGTTTATGCTCGCGCTCAATAACTATCAGGGCAGTAAACTAACGAAATATGCTATGCAACTGCTAATCCTAACCGGCGTTCGCACTATAGAACTACGCGCTGCCGAATGGTCAGAATTCGATTTTGAGAATGCATTGTGGGAAGTATCAAAAGAACGGATGAAGAAACGTCGTCCCCACCTGGTGCCACTTTCAACTCAAGCTTTAGAGATCCAAAACTAAAAGTTCTCACAGGGCGCTATTCGTTGCTGTTCCCTGGCCGAAATGATGCACGTAAGCCCATGAGTGAAGCCAGCATCAACAAAGTGATCAAAATGCTCGGTTATCACGGCCGCGCTACTGGCCACGGTTTCCGTCATACGATGAGTACGATCTTGCATGAACATGGCTTTGAAAGCGCCTGGATTGAAATGCAGCTTGCGCATGTTGATAAGAACTCTATACGAGGAACTTACAATCATGCGCAATATATTAAAAACTGTGCTGTGATGTTAAATTGGTATTCTGATAGGCTATATTACCCCACCCAGAATATCTAACATAAAGCTAATATGATGTGTTATTTGGTATTGTTTATTTTTAGCTAAGCCTGGCGAGTGTCTTGATTGGCTGCAAAGATAGTAGTTATCCAAACCAATGTTACGCCCAAATTGTCTCAAATTGTTGGGTACAAAATTAGCAATTTGATCTGCCACATCAAGGAACATAGTCGCAACAACCGCCCCACCTCGCTGAGTATTACTTGAGACAAAATGTCGTATCCAAATAGAGTTATTACTCATCTCTTTAAATATGAGATGTGATGCAACAGCAGACGGTTGGCCCCCCCCTAAGTCAAGAGTTTTACCAGTGATCGTATAATCACCATACCCAAGAAAATTTCTTCCTACATACTGATGTTGATTAGTGAAAAATTCAGGCCCATTATAATCAGCATTTCTAGCTAACTTCCGGAATCCGTCATTTATCAATATCATTTTATTTACAGGAATATATACATACTGATGTTGGGGTAAACTATTATCCAGAATAATATGATATGTAACTCTAGCATTGACACCTAATTGTTGAACATCTTGGTCTACAAGTGCAGGGTTATCATAAATCAATGCAACTCGTTTCCCCTGGAAGCTAGAAATCAAACCATTTATGGATTGAACACTGAAGCCCGATCTTACAACAATACCTACGATAATATTATTTTGGGATGAGATTAGTCCCGCCAAATCCGCATTAAACTGATTAACATTATGTCCGCCTGAAAAATCATTTTGGTAAGGATTAAGTATTACAACAACATCGTTATTCCAAATATTCAAACATCTAATCAGATCTGATGAATTTGAATTTACGGGTTCTAATACAGGAAGTAAACCTGACACATTTACATTTGAGGTAGACAACTCTCTCAGTGATAATAACTCCGTACCTCTTGCATAAAGATATGGACTATACATACAACAGCTCCTTTTCTCAAAATTAAATTAAATTTCAATTTTTGAATCCATTAGATTAATAAGATAATCTTTCTGTTTTTTAGAAAGTGGTGTTGCGTATCCCAAAGCTCGTAATGAAGCAGGAAGACTATAGAGATAATCAATAAAATCTTTATCAGTAGCTCTTTTTTTCATTGCACTAATGAAATATCCATTTGCTACTGTCAATGGCATTGATAGGAAAACATCCTTACAAAAATCATGTATAAGCCCATTTGGCATGCTGATTTTTTTTGAGATGTAATCCTCAATGATACTTACATATTCATCTCTTCGTAATACACTAAAAACCTTATCTAACTTTATATTTTCAAGGTTTGTTTCAGCCTCCTTAATTACACTAAATGAATCTTTTTTACTTAATACTAGTACGCCTACATTAGGTAGGTTTAGCGAACCATATTTATCAGCAAAATCTGGATGAGTAACTATGTATGTTTTTTCAAACACGTCCAAATAATCAATTGTTTGAGTGGCCAATCGTTTTGGTGAATCAAACTCTGTTTTTATTTCATATGCAGTTGAATGTCCATTAAATACAGCAACATCAACAATTGAATTACTTACATGAAGTTCTATCGACGACGAACTTGTTTTGGGGCTATGACGCCCAAAAATAATTTTATTTATTATAGCAGACTTATAAACATACTCGTTTCTATAATTTTTACGAAGCATCTCAAAGAGAAAGTCGAATATTTCCCTTACGGTGTAAGATTTATCATCAGAAATATAATCTTTAAAAAATGAAAAAACATGAGAAACATCTTCACCCTTTGCCAGAGAAGTAAAAAAAGGCCGGCGAAATGCTTTAGCATAAATCATGTTAATTTTTCCAATGTCTTGCATACTTTAAATTCCAGTTACTTCAATCACTACTATTAACTCTTATATAAACATACTAGCTAAACTAACCTCAGATGCAACTGAAAAGTGAGTTTCTGGTGCTGAATTCACACATATCAGATAGAGAAAAAATGCTGCTACATAACTCTCTAAAAAATCTAAAGTGACCAAAATTGCACTACACCGCACCCGCCTGCACACTTTGGATCGTAAAAATTTTTCAGTTTTATTTTTCTACAAACCCACACGCCAGCACGCGCCACGCCTGGGCTTCTGCGCAAAACTCCCAACTGAAAAGTTTGAAAAGAATTTCAGTGTTTTTCAGTTGTAGCCTCCAGACACACTACCGCATGACAAAATAAGGTATTGATTAAATTGAATTATTTTATTTTACGCGGAGGTACAGGGAAAAAATAAAACCAGCGACACACAGAAAGAAAACACAAAAGCCACGCAGGGCGCGGCTTTGCGGGTATTGAAGAAAATAGTCCAACTGAAAAAGGTGGTAAACCAAACGCTCTACAAGCCTCTTACGACTTGACCTGTAATGCCATTATTGACCCGCCACGTAATTGGCGTGCCTATGCCGCGTAACGATCGGTTTTGTGGGGTCGGGCACTCTGGCCTTTGTCTCTTGTATTTCTTTCTCCTGGGCCGCTTTAAGCCACCCAATAGTGTCAGCCCGTTGATCCGGGGTAATCCCCTTAAGCAAACTCTGTATCATATGCCCGTGCGTCAATGCACTAAATAGCTGCGCGCAATAGTAGATCACTTAAAGGGAACTCAGCCCGGATTGTGCGATCTGATCAATCGCCAAATCAAAACAAATCACCAACCGGACTGAGCGATGCCGATCATAGCACCCATTCCCCGTCACGAACGATGCCTGATGCGGAAAGCGATCCATAAAACACGAGATAAAAACCATGCCCGCAGACTCACCGCCATGCTGATGCTGCACCGGGGTGAACGTGTCAGCGATGTCGCCCGAACGCTCTGCTGCGCCCGTTCATCTGTTGGCCGCTGGATTAACTGGTTTACACTGTCCGGTATTGAAGGCCTGAAATCTTTACCCGCAGGGCGTTCCCGCCGTTGGCCCTTCGAACATATCTGCACATTGCTTCGTGAACTGATAAAACACTCTCCTGGCGATTTTGGTTATCAGCGCTCACGCTGGAGCACAGAGTTACTCACAATTAAAATCAATGAGATAACCGGATGTCAGTTGCATGCCGGAACGGTGCGCCGCTGGTTGCCCTCTGCCGGGTTAGTGTAGCGCAGGGCTGCGCCAACATTGCATATCCGCGACCCGCATAAAGAAGAAAAAATGGCTGCTATCTATGATGCGCTTGAAAAATGTAGCGCAGAGCATCCGGTCTTTTACGAAGATGAAGTGGATATCCACCTCAACCCCAAAATCGGTGCGGACTGGCAGCTCCGCGGACAGCAAAAACGCGTGGTCACGCCAGGACAGAATGAAAAATACTATCTTGCCGGAGCGTTACACAGCGGCACAGGAAAAGTCAGCTACGTTGGCGGCAACAGTAAAAGTTCGGTGCTGTTCATCAACCTGCTCAAACACCTTAAAGCCAGATATCGACGGGCAAAGACCATCACGCTTATTGTCGATAATTACATAATCCACAAAAGCCATGAGACACAGCGTTGGCTGAAAGCGAACCCAAAGTTCAGGGTTATATACCAGCCTGTTTACTCGCCATGGGTGAATCATGTTGAACGGTTATGGCAGGCGCTTCATGACACGATAACGAGGAATCATCAGTGCCGTTCAATGTGGCAGTTACTGAGAAAGGTCCACCATTTTATGAAAACCATCAGCCCATTCCCCGGAGGTAAACAGGGTCTGAGAAAAGTGTAGCGGTATTAGGCGCAGCTATTTAGGACATAAGGTATGAGAATACGTCATATTAGCTACAAACCGGTGACCACACTCTGGACTGCTGCATGTGCAGTACACATCAGCAAGCATCTTATGCTTGCTGATTGTCTTAGAGATCACCGCTATCAAAATCCGCAGAAACCACGTCACACATAGCCTTAAGTCATTTTCGTCGCCTAAATTCCTCCCTTGTTATCAGCATGATGCGTGAGCACTGCCCACAATCTGGCACAGATTCCAGGATTAAAGGTATAATCGCAGATACTATTTACTCGATTTTGAAACGAACATGACAAAACTCACATTACAAGAGCAGATGCTTAAAGCCGGATTGGTCAACAGTAAGAAACTGGCGAAGGTGCAAAAAACCGCTAAAAAATCGCGCGTTCAGGCTCGTGAGGCCAGAGAGGCGGTCGAGGTCAATAAAAAGGCACAAATCGAACGTGATAAACAGCTAAGTGAGCAACAAAAACAAGCCGCTTTATCTAAAGAGTATAAAGCTCAGGTTAAGCAGTTAATTGAAATGAACAGGATCGTTATTGCAAAGGGAAGCATTAGCTATAACTTCACAGACAATAATTTAATTAAAAATATCGATGTCGATAAAACGACGCAGGCTCAGTTAATTAATGGCCGTCTCGCCATTGCGCGTCTGGTTGCGGATAATGGGGTTGATAGTGAATATGCTATTATACCCGCGATCGTGGCCGATAAAATTGCACAACGAGATGCGAGCTATATAGTGCTGAGCGCAGAACTCAGCAAGGAAGCTAAAGATGAAGAAGATCCTTATGCCGACTTTGTCGTCCCTGATGATTTGATGTGGTAAAAAAGAACGTATTGCTATCACACTCCTGCCGTATATCACGGCCTATTATTTACGACATGCTGGCCCAGGCTCCGGGGAACGGCATCAACGGGGATTACGACGGTTCTTACCGTTCACGTAAAATGCTGAAGTACAAAAATACCTTCGGCGATGCGGATGTATATGCCTCTTACCTGTTCAGCGACAATGAGTACCTGCCGGGTAATGGCCTGCGCTACAAGCGCGAGGGCGGCGGTTCATTGGGTGACACTAACCTTTGGCGGCGGCTGGTACAACAACTTCCTGACCACCAGAAAAGCCAACGTTAACGACTACTTCGCCGGTGACGCCTGGGGTCTGGAATATCTGGCCGGTTACGCCGTGCCGGTAAGGCGATATGACGCTGGTGCGTCTGCATTACGATTTCTAATCGCTAGCGACGTAAAAAAGCCGCTTCCGCGGCCTTTTCAGACTGATGACAAACCTCATTCCTGCCCAGAGCGAGTAGAGGCCGATAAATAAAAATCAAGAAAATCAATTTATTGATTTTCGGCTGCTCACCACAAAGCAGGAAAAACCACGCTTTTTCCTGCTTTGTCAGCAACCTAAAAAGGCCGCGGAAGCGGCCTTTTTAGGTTTTGGAACTCAATCAGAATCCGCCGCGTGCCGAGCGGCCCACCGCTTCGCCCAACTGCCACACCGCCATCGCATAATGGGTACTGTGGTTGTAGCGGGTAATGGTGTAGAAGTTGGGTAAACCGTACCAATACTGGTAGCTGGTCCCCATATCCAGGCGCAGCAGGCTGACTTCCTGATTGCCACCAAGCGACCCTTGCGGCGTCAACCCGGCCTCCGACAAACTGGCAACCGAATAACGGGTTTTAAAGCCATTTTCCAACCCCGGCGCCTGGCCGCTGGCCGGCACGGCCACAGGTTCACCCTTGGTCCAGCCGTGTGCTTTAAAGTAGTTGGCGACGCTGCCGATGGCATCCACCGGATCCCACAGGTTAATGTGGCCGTCGCCGTTGAAGTCAACTGCGTAACTCTTGAACGAGGACGGCATAAACTGACCGTAACCCATGGCACCGGCGAAGGAACCACGCAGCTCCAGCGGATCATCCCCTTCGGTACGTGACATCAGCAGGAAGGTTTCCAGCTCGCCGGCAAAGTAATCGGCACGGCGCGGATAGTTGAACGCCAGGGTAGACAACGCATCGATAATGCGGGTTTTACCCATTACGCGGCCCCACCGGGTTTCAACGCCGATAATGCCGACAATAATCTCCGGCGGCACACCGTAGGCCTGATAAGCACGCTGCAGCGCGTCCTGATACTGATTCCAAAACTGCACGCCGTTTTGCACGTTATTCGGCGTAATAAACTTATTGCGGTAACGCAGCCAGGAACCATTAGGGCCGGACGGTGCCTGGGTAGTTGGCGTCGGCGCCTGACGATCCATCAACCGCAGTACAGAGTCTAACCGCCTGGCCTGGGCCAGCACGTCATGCAACTGCTGGCGATCGAAACCGTGTTCCTGCACCATTTTATCGATAAAACGAGCAGTGTTCGGGTTGTTGGCAAAATCGCCCCCCAACGGCTGACTGGAATGCGCTGGCGTCAGCAGAAAACCGCCTTTCACGGTGTTGTCCTGAGGCGTGGCTGGGGTCGACTTCGGCCCGCTGCTACAGGCAGTGAGTAAGGTAAGCAGAGGGAGAAGAACAACTAAATGACGCATCGGATATCCATATAAGCCAGGCCAGTGATAAGTGTGGGTTATGTTAATCCATTGTCAGGTACGAACAAACTGGATTATGTCGCCGATCACACCTCCACAAGCCAAAACTATAAAAAACGTGATGGGAAACACAGAAACGACGAATGACTTAGGGTAAGCAGCCGCACCAACGTCAGCCAATCCCTGACGCCAATGAGAACAACTATACCCTATAGCTTTCAAGTTGCAGCTAGGCGACCAGCTCGCTCATCCCCAGGCGCTTACTCAGGTAAGTAACTGGGGTGACAAATCTGCCGGGAGCAGATTTGAACGCTGCTGGCAGCGGCCCCTAAAAGGGGTGTGGCCCATGGACGGGCCACATAATTGAGTGCAGATAACAACGCTGCAACTTGAAAGATGACGGGTATATCATCTCACCAGGCGCAACACTGGCTATCTGCGGGCCAAGCGGTCACAATGCCGCACCACTTCCGGCCCAAACAGGAAATACCATGTCTTGCCACTATCCCGCCCACTACGCCTTTGATAACGAAAGCGACGCCTGGCAGATTCAGTTTCGTGATTTTCCTCAGCAGCAGGCCGCCTGCTATAAACGCGAGGACATCGAGCTGGAAGCACAGGAAAGCCTGCTGATTGCCATCGCGCTGGAAATGGAGGAAGGCCGCCCGGTACCGGCCCCTTCTCGTGCCTTGCCGGATGAGCTGGCGATCCACCTGCCGGTGCTGGTTAAACTCAAACTCGAGTTGCATAACATTATGCTGGCCGGTAGCACTTCCAAAGCCAGTCTGGCGCGTAAATTGGGCTTTAACGCTGGTCAAATGGACCGCCTGTTGGATGTTGCCTATGCCTCCAAGGTAGAAGCGCTGGAACAGGCTCTTTACCTGTTAGGATATGAGGTACAAACCTCGGTAGCAGAGATCCGCCAGCAATAAGAAAAATATTTTTTTCGAGGGCTAAATGTTCTCCATTTTTCGCCGATGTGTTCATTACCGAATCATCAAGAGCAAAAAGTGAAGGCTAAAAATGGAGTGGAGCCGCCGCAATATCTGGGCCGTAATTCTGCTGTCTTGCCTTGTCTTCTGGGCCATTCTGCTGACCGGTGCCAGCACCGTCGCCTGATCCCTTTCATAACATCACAGCAAACATAATAATAAGGCCCGCTGAAGCGGGCTACTCCCTTTTTTCCTTGATAAAAAAGAGAAATAAAAATCGTTTAGAAACAGTCATGCCTGGTTAAAAAACCGTCAAAAAGTGTGATCAAAAACACAGTATTGTAATCAGGCTGAGATTGGGAGTACATTAACGCCGATCCTGTCGTGGTTCATGTTTTACCTCACGGACTTTGAAGCACGACAACCGGATAATCTGTGGTCAAGGACGTTGTTCTTCCTATTGAAGGATCCGCCTCTCCACCACTGACTATCCAAAAATACTCAGCACAACAATCGGGATCATTGGCTTGCGAGGGACTCCAGAAGGGAGTTGTTCAGTGAAATATTTCGTATTTGGCGTTTCATTCATGTTAGTTACATGGATTGGCACCTTTATGCTGATGGTTGCATAACCAAGGCATAACCGGGAATATAGATAAAGGGGCGCAGATGCGCCCCTTTGTTGTTTCTGAGTGGAGCTATTTCCCCGGCAGCATGCGGCGCAGGGTATCATCCTTACGCAGATAATGATGGTAGAGCGCCGCCAGCGTATGTGCGCCAATGATAAAGTAACCGGTATTGGCCAGGGTCTCGTGAGTACTTTTGATGGCCCGACGCAACAGCGGATCCGGCGTAACGAACTGCGGCACCTGCCAACCCAGTAGTACCCATTCCTTCCCGCCGTATGCCAGCGTCAACACCCCCAGTAAAGGTAAAGACAGGAACAGCAGATACAACAGCCAGTGGAAAATTTTGGCTCCCCATTCCTGCCATTCTTCAAGCGGCGGTGTAGTCGCTGGCGTGCCATGCCGCCGACGCAATCCTAACCGAATTAGCATCAGTAAAAAGACGGTCAATCCAAAGTTAAAATGCAGATTTTTTATCAATGGCGCTATGTCATCCGGCACCGAATCCTTCAGCAGCATCGCCGCGTAAGTCAGGATCACCATCAACAGCGTCAACCAGTGCAACACAATTTGTGAATTCGCGTAACGGTTCCCCATATATTCCCCCGATAAATAAAGAAAATCTTATTAGAGAATAATGGGTAAAAATGAAGAAAGCCTTAGCGACGAGAAAAAAGCCGGCGTGAATACGCCGGCCTGAGGCGATTATTTAGCGGTGGCCGGGCTACTCTTGGCCGGTTTAATCAGCCCATCCGCCCGGAACATGGCTTTGATGCCGCGTACCGCCTGACGGATGCGATCCTGATTTTCTATCAGAGCAAAACGCACATGAGTGTCACCATAGTCACCAAAGCCAATGCCTGGCGATACGCACACCTTGGCTTCCGCCAACAAACGTTTGGCAAACTCCAGTGAACCGAGATGCGCATAAGGCTCGGGAATTTTGGCCCAGACGTACATCGCCGCTTTCGGATTTTCCACCATCCAGCCCGCTTCATGCAGCCCTTTCACCAGCACATTGCGGCGCTGGCGGTACTGTTCCGCAATATCCCGCACGCACTGCTGATCGCCTTCCAACGCGGCAATAGCAGCCACTTGCAACGGGGTGAAGGTGCCGTAATCGTGATAACTCTTGATCCGTGCCAGCGCGTTGACCAGCTCCGGGTTACCGACCATAAAGCCGATACGCCAGCCTGCCATATTGTAGCTTTTCGACAGGGTGAAAAACTCCACCGCGATATCCTTGGCGCCGGGCACCTGCATAATCGAAGGTGCCTTCCAGCCGTCATAAACGATATCGGCATAGGCCAAATCGTGGACTACCAGCACGTCGTACTGTTTAGCCAGCGCGACCACGCGTTCAAAGAAGTCCAGCTCTACGCACTGGGCGGTCGGGTTTGACGGGAAGCCGAGGATCATCATTTTTGGGCGTGGAATGGTTTCACGAATGGCGCGCTCCAGCTCACCAAAGAAATCCACGCCCTCCACCAGCGGCACCGAACGTACCTGAGCACCGGCAATCACCGCGCCGTAAATGTGGATCGGGTAGCTCGGATTCGGCACCAATACGGTATCACCGTGGTCGAGCGTTGCCAGCATCAGGTGCGCCAGCCCCTCTTTTGAACCTATGGTAACAATGGCTTCGCTTTCGGGATCGATCTCCACCTGGTAGCGATCGGCATACCAGCGTGAAATAGCACGGCGCAAACGCGGGATCCCCCGCGAAGTGGAGTAGCCATGGGTATCGTCGCGTTGGGCAACGGTACAGAGCTTTTCCACAATATGCGGCGGGGTTGGCCCGTCGGGGTTACCCATGCTGAAATCGATGATATCCTCGCCACGACGGCGCGCAGCCATCTTGAGTTCGGCGGTGATGTTGAATACGTAAGGGGGAAGACGTTCAATACGCGTGAAACGGCGTTGCGGACTTTTATCAGCCATAGATACCTCGAAGAAACGTTAGCGCCCGGACCATCCGAGCGACGCTGGTCAACCTAAAGATTGACCGGATATTGAACATATCCCAGCCTCGGCAGGCTTGTCGATAGCCAGTGCCACTTTTTTATTCTCCGGCCTTAAATTCCCTCGCCAGCAGCCCGAACTGCCAGTCATCACACCACTGCCCCGCCAGGCGATAGTTATCACGCAGCGTACCTTCCAGCAGAAAACCACAGGACTCCAGCAACCTGCGCGAAGCGATATTGCCTGCGGTCACCGCCGCGGTCAGCTTATGGAAACCGCAGGCGTTAAAGCCAAAGTCCAGCACCGCGCGCAGTGATTCCTTGCCATAACCCTTACCTTGCGCGGACGGTAGCAAGGCGTAACCCACTTCCGCCTGTTGATGCGGCAGCCACATAGGACGAAAACCGGTCATGCCCGCCACAGCTCCGCTTTCTTTCTCTCGCAATACCAGGCACAACCATTGATCCGAATGCTTGTCCCAACTTGGCAGTCGAGCCTCGAAACGACTGATGATGCCCTCCTCGCTGTACGGGTCGGAGATGTAACGGATCACATCAGGATCCCGATACAGGCTTAAAAACAGCGGCCAATCGTCGGCTGTCAACGACTCCAGGGTCAAACGCTCAGTGACCAACTTCATTGCTTCTGTCTCCTAAAAATGGGGAGCTTCGAAAAGCGAAAATGAGGAAGTTACGAATGAAAGATATCCCTTTATTTTCCTCTATTAAATCCAGATAATAATTAACGTCAAAACAACAAAACCATAACGCCTTACCCGCTCCCCTACAACCGTCTGTCGTTGCCCACCCGCAGCGCAAGGAGAACACCATGGCTTCCTTACAGATTGACGATATTCCAGGTGCAATTAAAACTGTCAAACAACAACTGCGTCAGGCATTACCGAATTACCGCGAGACCTTTCTGGCACTGGAAGACAACATCCGTCAGCAGGTCGAACAAATCCGCGAGGAGCTGGCCGCCGGCCAAAACCCGGTGCCGCAAATCGATGCCGAAGATATTCTGCAACAGCGCGTCAACGAACAGCAAAAAGCGCTGATCAAACAGCGCGGTGCCTGCGCCATCCGTGGTGTTTTCCCCCGCGCCAAGGCCGATGCCTGGAACCGGGAGATTGGCGACTATCTTGACCGCAACAACTTCGTCGAACGCCTGAAAGGGGCCGCCGAAGACAACTACTTCGGCAAGCTGGCCGCCAGCAAACCACAAATCTACGGCATTTACTGGTCAAAACCGCAGGTGGAAGCCCGCCAGGACGCCCGTATGCACGCGGTTCAGGTATTCCTTAACAGCCTGTGGGAAACAGAAAGCAACGGAAAACAGCATTTTGATCCGACACGCGTCGCCACTTACGCCGATCGCACCCGTCGTCGTCCGCCGAACTCCTCTTCGCTGGGCCTGTCGCCACACGTAGACAGCGGCACCATTGAACGCTGGCTGGATGAGAACTTCCGCTATGTTTATCGGCACGTGTTCTCCGGCAACTGGCAGGATTATGATCCCTTCGCCGCCGACGGCCGTACCGAAGTACGTGAAATCGCTTCACCGGCAGTATGCTCGATGTTCCGCACCTTCCAGGGCTGGACGGCGCTGACGCCGCAGCGTACCCATGCCGGCACGCTGAACCTGGTGCCGGTGGCCAACGCCATGGCTTATGTACTGTTGCGTGCGCTGCAGGATGACGTCGCCGATGATGACCTGTGCGATGCCGCCCCTGGCCGGGCACTTTCGATCTCCGAAAAATGGCATCCCCTTTTAATCAGTGGGATTTCCCCTATTCCCGATTTAGAGCCGGGTGACACGGTTTTCTGGCACTGCGACGTGATCCACGCGGTGGAAAATGAGCATAACGGCGAATTCGACAGCAACGTAATGTATATCGCTGCCGCACCGGGCTGCGAGAAAAACGATGCCTATCTGCAACGTCAACTGCCCAGCTTTATCGCCGGCAAAACCCCGCCGGATTTCGCCCCTGATGATTTCGAAGTGGACTTCGTCGGCCGGGCCACGGTTGACCTGCTGACACCGCTCGGCAAGGAACAGTTGGGCATTAAATAATACGCTGCCCCGTGGCTCGCCGCCTGGCCGTCACGGGGTCCATTCGCTGTGATATACTCCCCGTATCTTTCCGCCGCAGCGAGAGCCCGCCGTGCACCCCTTTTTTGAAATGCTGTTAGCGGTATTTGATCGCGCCGCGTTGATGTTGATCTGCCTGTTTTTCCTCACCCGCACCCGGTTGTTCCGCCAGTTGCTGCAAAAAGAAGACCATACGCCGCTGGAATTGGCCATGGTCACCGCCATCTTCTCGCTGTTTGCCCTGTTCAGCACCTATTCCGGCGTTAACGTTGAAGGTTCGCTGGTCAACGTGCGGGTGATCGCCATCATGGCCGGCGGCATTCTGTTCGGCCCCTGGGTGGGGATTATTACCGGTATCATTGCCGGAGTGCATCGCTACCTGATAGATATCGATGGCATTACCTCGGTTCCCTGCCTGATCACCAGCATCATTGCCGGGATCGGTGCCGGATATATCAACCTGAAGGTGAAGAAAGAGCAGCGCTGGCGTGCCGGGATCATCGGCGGCATGCTGTGTGAATGCCTGACCATGCTGCTGATTGTACTATGGGCCAAGCCGACCGAGCTGGGGCTGGATATCGTCTCCCAAATTGCCCTGCCGATGATCCTCGGCACGGTATGTATTGGCCTGATCGTGCTGCTGGTGCAGAGCGTGGAAGATGAAAAAGAAGTGATCGCGGCCCGCCAGGCCAAGTTGGCGCTGGATATTGCCCGCAAAACGCTGCCTTATTTTCGCAATATCAACAGTGAAACGCTGGCCACCATCTGCGATATCATTCGCCAGGATATTCAGGCCGATGCGGTAGCCATCACCGATACCCATCAGGTGCTGGCCTATGTCGGGGTGGGTGAAGAAGCCTACCCGATTGGCCGCGAAGGCCTGAGTCGCGTGACCCGTGAAAGCATCCGGCACGGCAAGATCATTATCAAAAACAACCTTGAAAACCCGGCCACGCCGCAGATCCACTCACAATTGGTGATCCCGCTGTGGGAGAAAGGCGAAGTGACCGGCGCGCTGAAAATTTACTACTGCCACGCCCATCAGATCACCAATACGCTAAAGGTGATGGCGGTCGGCCTGTCGCAAATTATCTCCACCCAAATGGAAGTCTCGCGCATTGAACATCTGCGCCAGATGGCAGACAAAGCGGAAATGCGCGCCCTGCAAAGCAAGATCAACCCGCATTTCCTTTTCAACGCGCTCAACGCCATTTCGTCCTCGATCCGTACCAATCCGGACACCGCACGCCAACTGATAATCAACCTGTCACGCTACCTGCGCTATAACCTGGAGCTGAATGACGAATTCATCGACATCCGCAAGGAGTTGCACCAAATCCAGGATTATATTGCCATCGAACAGGCACGCTTCGGTGCCAAACTGACGGTGATTTATGACATCGATGACGATATTTCGGTACACATCCCCAGCTTGCTGATCCAGCCATTGGTGGAAAACGCCATCGTACACGGTATCCAACCCTGCAAAGGCAAGGGCGTGGTGGTGATTGCGGTGAAAGATCAGGGTGACCGGGTCAGGATTTCAGTCAAGGATACCGGCCATGGCATCGACCCGCAGGTCATCGAACGGGTGGCCCGCAACGAGATGCCAGGGCACAACATCGGTCTGCTGAATGTGCATCACCGGGTATCCCTGCTGTACGGCGAAGGGCTACGCATCCGTCGCCTGGAACCGGGCACCGAAATTGCCTTTTACATCAGCAAAAATGGCGGCAAACTGCCGGTGGAAAACAGCAGATTGCCTGGCGGGGAGCCACTATGAAAGCCATCATCGTTGAAGACGAGTTCCTCGCGCAGGAAGAACTCAGCTATCTGATTAAAAAACACAGCAATATCGTCATCGAAGCCACCTTCGAGGACGGGCTCGACGTGCTGAAATACCTGCAAACCCATCAGGTTGACGCCATTTTTCTCGATATCAATATCCCGTCACTGGACGGGGTACTGCTGGCGCAGAACATCAGCAAATTCGCGCACCGCCCTTCTATTGTGTTTATCACCGCCTATAAAGAGCATGCAGTGGAAGCCTTCGAAATCGAGGCTTTTGACTATATCCTCAAGCCCTATCACGAAGCGCGTATCATCACCATGCTGCAAAAGCTGGAGGCACTGTATAACCGCCCCGCCACGTTACCGGAGCAGGCCAGCGCAGCAAATCGCAGCAGCCACAGCATTAACCTGATTAAAGACGAACGGATCATCGTTACCGACATTAATGACATTTACTATGCCGCCGCCGATGAAAAAGTGACACGGGTTTATACCCGGCGTGAAGAGTTTGTGATGCCGATGAACCTGACCGAGTTTTACGGTCGCCTGCCTGAAGAGCATTTCTTCCGCTGTCACCGTTCCTACTGCGTCAATCTGTCTAAAATCCGCGAGATAGTGCCCTGGTTCAACAACACTTATATTCTGCGGCTGAGCGATTTGGATTTTGAAGTGCCAGTCAGCCGCAGCAAGGTGAAAGAGTTTCGCAAACTGATGCGTTTATAATCAATAGCCGTTACCAGCGGCTACCGTCCAATAATGACCGTGATTATCGCGATCGCCTGCGGGCGAGCGGCGATAAATCGCTAACATTCTTGATTTAGATCACGCGCCACCTGCTGCATTTCATCCCCTTTTAAGCCTTAAAACGGCAACTCATGCGTCGTCAGAGGCATTTCATTCCTTCCCTTGTGCAACTCATTCCCGATCCGCCGCCGGCTGGTACTACCAGCCATATAATATGCCCATACCGCGGGGTTCAAGACAGCGCCCGTAAATTTCAGCCAACGGCTAACGCCCGACAATGCACACACAGGAAGGAGCCCGGCCATGAACACCAAACCGGCAAATCGCAGCTTAATCGTTCTGGGTACCATCATCTGCCAGATGGGTCTCGGTACTATCTATACCTGGAGCCTGTTCAACCAGCCGTTGGTCGACAAGTTCCACTGGGGCCTCGCTGACGTCGCCACTACCTTCTCCATCACCAGCTTCTTCCTGGCCTTCGCCACTTTATTTGCCGGCAAACTGCAGGAACGCTTCGGGATCCGTAACCTGACCCTGTGCTCCGGTATCCTGGTGGGTCTGGGCCTGATTGCCAGCGCCTACGTCAGCTCACTGAATATGGTTTATCTGCTGGCTGGGGTCGTGGTTGGTTTCGCGGTAGGTATCGCTTATATCTCTACCCTGTCCAACCTGATCAAATGGTTTCCGGCCAACAAAGGGCTGATCTCCGGTATTTCGGTCGGGGCTTTCGGTAGCGGTAGCCTACTGTTCAAATACGTTAACGCCGCGCTAATTGCCGACGTTGGTGTGTCCTCTGCCTTCTTCTACTGGGGTGCCATTGTGATGGCGCTGATTGTGTTGGGCTCTCTGCTGCTGAAAGAACCGGTACTGGTGAGCCAGTCTGCACAGCAAGGGACCAGCGGCCTGGGCAATGACTTCAGCGTCCGCCAAATGCTGGCGACCAAAGAAGCTTACCTGTTGTTCATCATCTTCTTCGCGGCTTGTATGAGTGGTCTGTATCTGATTGGCATCGTGAAAGACATGGGCGTACAACTGGCCGGGATGGACCTGGCTACCGCCGCCAACACCGTTTCTGCCGTCGCTATCTTCAACACCGCGGGCCGTATCATTCTGGGTACGCTGTCCGATAAAGTGGGCCGCATGCGCGTCATCAGCTTCACCATGCTGGTTACCGTACTGGCGATTGTGGCGCTGAGCTTCCTGACCCTGAACCACACTTTGTTCTTCATCTGCGTCGGTGCCGTCGCCTTCTGCTTCGGTGGCAACATCACCGTATTCCCAGCGATTGTCGGTGACTTCTTCGGCCTGAAAAACCACAGCAAAAACTACGGCATCATCTATCAGGGCTTCGGTCTGGGCGCACTGGCCGGTTCGTTTGTCGCCAAATACTTCGGCGGCTTCCATGCAACCTTCATCGTGATTGGCGTGCTGTCAGTGGCTTCCCTGATAATCACCCTGTTCATCAAGGCACCGAAAGCGGTAGCGCTGGAAGAAGAACACTTCTCGCAGGCGGATCTGGCAAAAGCCTAACGTCTTAAACGCTAAAAGGGGCGCAACTTAACGGTTGCGCCCCTTTTTTTTATTGCTGCGATGATTACAAATGCATACCCAGCGTCTGGCGCAGATGAGCGCCGGCACCCAGCAAACCGGGTTGCCCGTGGGTGATCATAAATACCGGAATGTCGTGCACGTAATCCTTGAAGCGCCCTTTATCCTCGAACGCCGCACGGAAGCCAGAGGCTTTGAAGAACTCCATAAAGCGCGGCACTATGCCACCGGCTATGTAAACGCCGCCAAAAGTGCCCAGGTTCAGCGCCAGATTGCCGCCGAAGCGCCCCAAAATAACGCAGAACAACGACAGGGCGCGGCGACAGTCGATGCAGCTGTCGGCCAGGGCGCGCTCGGTAATGTCCTTCGGCTCCAGCTTTTCCGGCAGACGGTTATCAGATTTGACGATAGCGCGGTAAAGATTGACCAACCCCGGCCCGGACAGTACGCGCTCGGCAGACACATGGCCCACTTCAGCGCGTAATACCTCCAGAATGATATCTTCCTCTTCACTGTTCGGTGCGAAATCAACATGGCCGCCCTCGCCCGGCAGACTCACCCAGCGACGATTAACGTGCACCAGATGTGCCACTCCCAAACCGGTTCCGGCGCCATACACCGCAATAGGTTTGCCTTTCTGCGCGCTGCCACCGCCGAACTGCAATACATCGTCTTGCGACAGCATCGGGATCGCCATCGACACGGCGGTAAAGTCGTTGATCACTTCCAGATGGCTCAGCCCCAGACTGGCCTGCATCTGTTTAATCGAAAATGCCCAGGTATGGTTGGTCATCGCCACCCAGTCTTCAGTGACCGGACAGGCAATGGCAATACAGGCGTCCTGCACCTGGATATCCTGATCTTTTAAATATTGGCGGATTACCGCCTCCAGGCTGTCAAACTCCAGGCCGGAATAGGTTTTCGCCTGGGTAATTTCACCCGTCGCCACAGTGCACAACGCCAGGCGGGCATTGGTGCCGCCTACATCACCTACGAGGGCATAAGTCATCAGTATTTTCTCCGCGAAATGAATAATAGAAAGCTGCCCACACTGTAAAATCCCGCTGCAAAAACAACAATCACCATCCTCTGCTCGGCCATCCATTAGCGATCCGGATCACAAAAAACGTTTCAGCCAACCCTTTCATCCCCATCTGAAACAAATTGCGGCAAAAAACGCGCCATGGTCACTGTTAACCATCATGACAGAAAGGCACTATTAACCGGCTGTGGCCTTCACGCCCGGCCGGAAATATCATTGCGTGCCAGAATGCCGATTGTCTGGCAAGCTGTGGCCACAACCATCACCCGTTCGGCCTGCCATCCAGGGCCATTGATAAGGGATCCCTGCATGCTGCACCCGCGCGCCAATGCCATGTTGGCTTTCGCTCTGCCCGCTCTCGTTATCGGTTCGGCCTCAAGCCTGGTGCTTATTCTGGTGATGAAATTCGCCGATGCGCTGCAGCGGCTGCTGTGGGTGAATATTCCTGCGGCAATGAATATCGATACCCATTCGCCTTGGTGGCTGATCGGCATTCTGACGCTGACCGGTGTCGCCGTTGGGTTGATAATCCGCTATATGCCTGGCCATGCAGGGCCCGATCCGGCCACTGAATCCTTGATCGGCATGCCGCTGCCGCTTTCGGCGCTGCCCGGTCTTACGCTGGCACTGCTCCTTGGCCTGGTGGGGGGCGTCAGTCTGGGGCCGGAAAACCCGATCACCGCCATCAATATTGCGCTGGTGGTGGCAATAGGTTCGCGCCTGCTACCGAAAGTCCCCCGCATGGACTGGATTATTCTGGCCGCGGCCGGCACCATCGGCGCACTGTTCGGTACTCCGATTGCCGCTGCGCTGATCTTTTCACAAACCCTGGCAGGCAATAATGACGTGCCGCTGTGGGATCGGCTATTTGCCCCGTTAATGGCGGCGGCCGCCGGTGCAGTCACTACACAGTTATTTTTCACGCCGAACTTTGCCCTGCAGCTTGATCCCTATACCGTCACCCGGCTGACGGATATTTTCAGTGGTTCCATCGTCGCCCTGCTCGCCATCGCGCTGGGCATGGTGGCGCTATGGAGCTTTCCGCACATCCATCGCCTGTTCCACTCGATAAAAAATCCGGTGCTGATGCTGGGATTGGGTGGGTTTGTACTTGGGTTGCTGGCGTTAATCGGTGGTGACATCACCCTGTTTAAAGGGCTCGATGAAATGAAGCAGTTGGCGATCGGCGAGAATTTTTCTGTTACGGAGCTACTGCTGATTACACTGACCAAGCTGGCAGCGTTGGTGATTGCTGCCGCCAGCGGCTTTCGTGGCGGGCGCATCTTCCCGGCCGTATTTGTCGGGGTGGCGCTGGGCCTGATGCTGCATCAGCATGTGCCGGCAGTACCGGCGGCGATTACCGTTTCCTGCGCCATTATGGGATTGGTGTTGGTGGTCACGCGTGACGGCTGGCTCAGCCTGTTTATGGCCGTTGCCGTGGTGCCGGAACTGCACCTGCTGCCCATACTCTGTGTGGTGATGTTGCCCGCCTGGCTGGTGCTGGCGGGCAAACCGCTGATGCTGGTGGGCAAGCGCCACTCTGCACAGGACGATTAAGCGAGCGCATATTCCGCTGCGGCGCGCGCATGAATAGCGGTGGTGTCGAAGACCGGCACTGACGCATCCTGCGCGCCGACCAGCAGGCCAATTTCGGTGCAGCCGAAAATAATGCCTTGCGCCCCCTGCTGTTCCAGGTTGCCGATAATACGGCGGTATTCATCGCGCGACGCATCGCGGATCTTCCCCAGGCACAGCTCTTCATAAATTATACGGTGCACAATGTCGCGATCGGTCGCCACCGGGGTCACCACTTCAATACCGTATTTTTCCTGCAAGCGCCCACGGTAAAATTCCTGCTCCATGGTAAAACGCGTGCCGAGTAGCCCGACGCGGCGGATGTCCTGTTGGCGTACCTGCAAAGCAGTGGCGTCGGCGATATGGATCAGCGGCAAGCCGCTGGCCTGTTCTACCGCATCCGCCACCTTGTGCATAGTGTTGGTACAAATAACAATGGCCTGCGCACCGGCGGCACGCAGCGAGGCCGCAGCCGCAGCCAACAAACGCCCCGCGCCATCCCAGTCGCCCTGATGCTGTAGGCGTTCCACCTCGTGAAAATCAACGCTGTAGAGCACAATTTTGGCCGAATGCAGGCCACCAAGGCGTTCTTTCACCTGTTCATTAATCATGCGGTAATAAGGGATGGTTGATTCCCAACTCATGCCGCCCAGCAGGCCTAATACTTTCATCGCTTGCTCCTCCGTCATTGCTGCAATTATCCGACATTACCTGAGAATAGCAGTGATGACGACGCCTTATTTGGCCGAGGAATTGACCGGCTGGCGAGCCTCGAACCAGCGCTGACGCAGGGTATCGTACGCCCAGTTATAAAACATGGTGTACGGCAGGAAGAACAGGAAGAAACCAAGTTCCAGCATAAACGCCTGCACAAATGAAATGCTCAGCATCCAGGCGGCAATCGGAACGCCGATCAACACAAACCCGCCCTCAAAGCCCAGGGCATGAAACCCCCGCACCTTAAGATTACGCGCCACGCGGCCCACTGGCCACAGGCGGTCAAAAACGGTGTTATAAACCATGTTCCATACCATGGCGACGGTGGACAACATCACCGCCAACGCACCGACCTGTACCATCGAACGGTTTAGCAACCACGCGCCCAGCGGGGCGCAGAGCATCACCGCGATGACTTCGAAACCGACGGCGTGGACGATACGTTCAATGAAAGACTTGTTTTGCAGTTGCATAAATCACCTGTTTTTTTACCTTATTAATTTATAGGGGCGCTGCATGCCGCGACCACATTAATTGGAGCGAATATATGCGCCCCCTAATAAACTGAGGTGATTATCATCGATTTTTTGGGTAGATTAAAAATAGGTTCCATCGATAAAGTAGATATATCATGCGCTATTCCCCTGAAGCCCTGCTGGCGTTTGTTGAGGCTGCCGCCCTCGGCTCGTTCTCTGCCGCCGCACGCAAGCTACGTAAAAGCCAGTCCACCATCAGTACCGCGATCGCCAACCTGGAGGCCGATCTTGGACTGATCCTGTTTGATCGCCAGGCACGCCAGCCGGTATTAACCGCCGCCGGCCATAAGGTGCTGAGCCATGTGCAGGAGATCCTCACGGCCAGCGAACGACTCGACGCATTGAGCATTCGGCTGGCGGGCAATATAGAACCCCGTCTGACCATCGTATTTTCCGATACCTACCAGACAAGCCACCACGATCACCTGATGCAACACTTTGAACAACGCTATCAGGATATTGAGCTGGAGTGCATGATCGCCGAAGACGGCGACGTATTGGATCTGTTGCAAAGCGGCCGCGCGCATCTGGGTATGGTGGAGGTTCAGGCCAGCTATCCGCCGGACATCGGCTTTGCACGACTGCCGGAACAAACGGAAATGGGGCTGTTCGTCAGCCACTCGAACCCGCTGGCTCAGACGCCCGCCCCGACGCCGGAGCAGCTGGCCAGCACCCGCCAACTCTATCTGAACACTTACACCGGCAGCGGTGCCTCCCGTCCTCAGGGCCGGGTGTGGTCGGCCCCCAGTTACCTGATGCTGTTGGAAATGGCGGAGCAAGGGGTGGGTTGGGCCGCGTTACCCAACTGGCTGGTGAAACAATACGGCCATGACAAGTTGACCGAACTCAAGCCCCGCGGCTGGCCGAAGCTGATTTCAGTGGATGCGGTATGGTCGAAACTGACCCCGCCGGGGCCGGCGGGGTATTGGTTGCTGGAACGCCTGCTGGAGAACGCGGCAGATCAGGCAGCCGCGTTACGCGAATGAATGGCGCGTGAAACGCTATCGAGCAGCTCAGGAATATCCATCTTCGGCAGCATCACTTCCACAAAGGCCAGTTGTGGGCTGTCGCCCACTTCTTTCAGCGCCTGGCGCAACTGTTGCGGATCGGCGACCCGCAACGTTTTCACCTGATGCTCGCCCGCCAGCGCCTGCGGTAACTGCGTCCAGTTCCATTGGGCGATATCGTTGTAACGCTGTTGCGGGCCGTGAATCGCCCGTTCAACGGTATAACCCTCATTATTCAGCAGGAAGATCACCGGCTTTTGCCCATCACGCAGTATCGAACCCAGTTCCTGCGCCGAGAGTTGAGCCGAACCATCGCCGATCAACAACAACACCCGCCGATCCGGCTCCGCCGTCTGTGCCCCGAACGCCGCCGGCAGCGTATAACCGATGGAGCCCCACAGCGACTTGACGATAAACCGGCAGCCTTGCGGCAGGCCAAGCGCCGCCGCACCAAAGCAGGCGGTGCCCTGTTCGGCGATCAAAATATCGCCTGGGCGCAGAAAGTCCTGTATTTGTTGCCAAAAGCCGTGCTGATCCAGGCCGCTGCCGGTCGAGTCCGGCAACATCGGGCGCTGAATGGACGGAACTGGCCATTGTTTTGCCAACGACAACGTCAACTGGTGCAGTGCTATTACCGCGTCACGCAATGGGATGTGGCTGAATACCTGCTGCCCTACCCGCGCTTCAAACGGCTGAAGATCAATGCATTTTTCTGCCGGCAGATGATGGCTGAAGCCGGCGGTAATGGTATCGGTAAAGCGCACGCCGACGTTAATTACCACATCGGCCCCTTCAATCAATTGCTTCACCTGGGGATCACTGGCGGCCCCGGCGTAGGTACCGGTAAAGCAGGCATGGGTTTCATCCAATACGCTCTTGCCCAGCAGCATGGTTGAATGCGGTATGTCGATCTCATTCATCCACTGTTCCAGCACTTTTTCCGCCCCAAAACGTTCCGCCAAAAAATCCGCCAGCAGGGAAACCCGCCTGGCCGGTAACAGCATTTGTCGCGCAGCAGCGATAAAGGCTTGCAGTGACGTCTGGGAAAGGTGCGCCTGACGTAGCACCAGCGGCGCAGGCCGGGAGGTTAAGGGGGCTTCCGCCACCTCACTGGGTAACACTATATAGACCGGACGGTGCTCAAACAACGCGATGGTCAGCAGACGGTCGATTTCCGTCTCGGCGTTGTCGGAGGTAAGGCTGGCCTGCGCGGCGGTCACCTCTTTCGCCATACGGGCAAAGTGGCCAAAGTCACCGTCCCCCAGCGAGTGGTGCAGCAAATCCCCGGCCCGCTGCGCGCGTAACGTTGGGGCACCCACCACGTGGATCACCGGCAGGTATTCGGCATAGCTGCCGGCGATACCGTTGAGCGCGCTCAATTCGCCTACGCCAAAGGTGGTCAGTAAAGCGGCGGCCGGTTTACAACGTGCATAACCATCTGCGGCATAGGCGGCATTAAGTTCATTCGCGCAGCCTACCCAGGTAATTTGCGGATGACTGATGACATGATCGAGAAACTGCAGGTTGTAGTCACCGGGCACGCCAAAGAAATGCCGGATGCCGATCTGAGCCAAACGATCGAGTAGGTAATCAGCCACTCTATAAGTCTTATTCATGATCATCACCTGCCAGCACCTGAGATTATTAGTATTAAGTATCGAAGGTGATGGATAAATTTCGAGCTTTATATCTAAAAATCGCTTGGCAACCCGGCGTTACACCCATGCCCTATTGGCAGGCAGGAGAAATACTTTGTTAGTCAGATTGATAACGCTTTGGCGATTAAGCGTGATCGGGGACTCTGACAACCCTTGTGAAAACGCATACACTAAAATTCATTTCACCTCTGCTGAAAAGGGTTTCTATGCTCTACCAGGCTGATTCTTCACGTTACCAAAATATGGAATATCGCCGCTGCGGCCGCAGCGGCCTGAAACTGCCGGCCATTTCACTTGGGCTTTGGCATAACTTTGGCGACACCACGCTGTATGATAATGCGCGTAAATTGATCCACTGCGCGTTCGACCGTGGGATCACTCATTTTGACTTGGCCAACAACTATGGCCCACCGCCCGGTTCCGCCGAGGAAAACTTCGGCCGTATTCTCAGCACAGACCTTAAACCCTGGCGCGACGAGCTGATCATCGCTTCGAAAGCCGGTTACACCATGTGGCCAGGCCCTTATGGCGACTGGGGATCGAAAAAATATCTGGTCGCCAGCCTGGATCAAAGCCTGCAGCGTATGGGGCTGGACTATGTGGACATCTTCTACCATCATCGCCCGGATCCGGATACGCCGCTGGAAGAAACCATGGCGGCGCTGGATTTGCTGGTGCGTCAGGGCAAGGCGCTGTACGTCGGGCTGTCCAACTACCCGGCCGAACGTGCACGCCAGGCGTTTGCCCTTCTGCAAAAACTTGGCACGCCGTGCATGATCCATCAGCCGAAATACTCAATGTTTGAACGTTGGGTTGAGCCAGAATTACTGGACACGCTGGAAGAACACGGCGTAGGCTCCATTGCCTTCTCACCGCTGGCCGGTGGGCTGCTGACCGATCGCTATCTGCAGGGGATCCCGCAAGATTCACGCGCCGCCAGCAGCAGCCAATTCCTGCAACCCGGTCAGCTCACCGACGATAAGTTGGATAAGGTGCGTCGGCTCGATGCGCTGGCGCAACAGCGCGGGCAGAAGCTGTCGCAAATGGCACTGGCCTGGGTATTACGCGGCGACCGCGTCACTTCAGTACTGATCGGTGCCAGCAAGACCAGCCAGATTGAAGATGCCGTTGGCATGTTGGCTAATCGCAGCTTCAGCGATGACGAAATAGCTCAGATCGAACAAACACTCATGTAATCGTTTACAATTATTGCCGGTTTCCCCACCGGCGATACCCTCTTTACGCCAGACAAATCTTAAATCACTCGTCCCCTGTGGTTTTTCAGATTCTCTCTAAGATTCAACCCTATCCGCAGAGGCTAAGATGCCGCTATTGCAGGTAAAACTATAAGGCCATTTTATAAACCGATGAACGCGCTTCATTACTTATAAACCGGCCAAGCCGCTGCGGCGGAAAGGAGAATTCATGTTTAAACCTCTGTTATTGGCCGCCCTGTTGGTGGCATCGACACTGCCAGCCATGCAGCAAGCCCAGGCTGACGGCCTCAGTATCGATCTGATGCCGGGCGTTTCATTACGCATCGGTGAACAGGACAACCGCGGCCGTTACTGGGACGGTTATGACTGGCGTGACCGTGACTGGTGGGAGGGCCATCAGGGACGCTACCTGGGTGACCGCAACCGCCGGGGCTACAACTGGGATGGTTATCGCTGGCGCGACAACGATTACTGGCGCAAAAATTATTACTATCATGAAGGTCGCTATCGCAAATACGATAAGCACTACTACAAGCATCATGATAAACATCACTGGAAGGACCGACGTCATGATGACCGTGATCATCGCCATCATGGTCATGGCGACCACGACGATTGACCCTAAAAGGCCGGCATTGCGCCGGCCTTAGGTTGCTGACAAAGCAGGAAAAAGCGTGGTTTTTCCTGCTTTGTGGTGAGCAGCCGAAAATCAATAAATTGATTTTCCTGATTTTTATTTATCGACCTCTACTCGCTCTGGGCTGGAATGAGGTTTGTCATCAGTCTGAGGCCGGCATTGCGCCGGCCTTTCATTAATCGGTGCTCACAGCAGGCTACTGATCAGCAGATAACCGTTTAGCCCCACCACTACCACTACGATCAACTTACCGATCGTCTGTATGGTACGACTGTTCACCATCTCGCCCATCAGCTCACGATTACCGGTGAACGACAATAACGGCACCAATGCCAGTGCAATACCGAAACTCAGCAATACCTGGCTCAGTACCAAAATCCGCGTGGCGTCCATCCCCAACATAATGACGATAAACGATGGCAACATGGTGACCACACGGCGCACCCACAGCGGAATGTAAAAATGCACAAACCCCTGCATCACCACCTGCCCCGCCAGCGTGCCCACCACGGTAGAAGATAACCCGGCGGCCACCAGGCTCAGCCCGAAGATAGTGGCCGCCGCCTGCCCAAACAAGGGTTGCAGCGTCAGATAGGCCTGGTCGAGATCGGTAATACCGCTGTGGCCATTAAAGTGGAAAGCAGCCGCGGCGGTGGCCATCATTGCCAGGTTAACAAACCCGGCAATGGTCATGGCGATAGCCACATCAACCTTGGTGGCAGCATACCTGTCGGCCTTCGAGTTTTCTCCGGCTGCCTGAGTTAACGATGAATGCAGATAAATTACGTGCGGCATAATGGTGGCACCAAGTACCCCGGCAGCCAGAAACACCGCGTCACCGTTCGGTAAATCCGGCAGCGCCATGCCTTTTAACAGCGGGCCCAACTGTGGCTGGGAAAACACCAGCTCCACCATAAAAGCCAAAGCGACAAACAGCAGCAGGCTGCCAATCACCCATTCCAAAGGTTTTTGCCCACGTTTTTGCAACATCAGGATCAAGAAAGTCGCGATACCGGTCAGGATCGCACCCTCCAGCAACGTCACCCCCAACAGCAGTTTGAAACCGATAGCCGCGCCGATAAATTCGGCCAGATCTGTCGCCATGGCAATGATTTCTGCCTGAACCCAATAAGCCCACACCGCCGGACGAGGGAAACGATCGCGAATATGCTCCGCCAGGTTTTTTCCGGTCGCAATGCCCAGTTTGGCAGATAACAACTGGATCAGCATCGCCATCACATTGGCCCATACCACCACCCACAGCAGGGTATAACCAAAAGAGGCACCGGACTGGATATTAGTGGCGAAATTACCGGGATCAATGTAGCCGATAGCCGCGATAAATGCGGGGCCCATCAGGGAGAGTTTGATTTTCCTGGATGAACTCGGGGTGGTCTCAACCACGCGACTGTTAAGCATGTTCTGAACCCTTACTTCTATTAAGCCTAGGGTTATTTTATGTAAATGATAATAATTATCAAGTGCATTTGGAACGGTAATACTTATCTCTGCGATAGCTAAAAACCACGGGTTTAACGAAAGGTTTAGCGGGTAGATGAACATTTTCCGCACTCTTCAGGGTCGGATTCAGAACACCTTCCTTCTTATTATCAAATTAACCCAGGAATAGGAATTTCATATAACTTAATTAACCTCTTGATTTTTTATGCTTTACCGTACTAGCTTAGGACATTTCCCAGTATGAATTTCCATATTTGCAAGAGACCTCTCGTTTTTAAAAGTGGCGTTACATAAAATGACATCCGAAATTCAGCCTGCCTCAAGTTTGGAGCAAACATGTCCCATATTGCGCACTTTGCGTTAGCGTTGGTGGTGGTCGCGATCCTGGCACTTTTAGTCTGCCGCGATCGTAAAAGCATCCGCATTCGCTACGTTATTCAACTGTTGGTTATTGAAGTACTGCTGGCCTATTTTTTCCTGCATTCGGAAGCGGGTTTAGGCTTTGTAAAAGGATTCGCAGCGCTGTTTGACAAGCTGCTCGGGTTTGCTGGGCAAGGGACTGAGTTTGTATTCGGCGGTATGGGTGATAAAGGTTTGGCCTTCTTCTTCCTGAAGGTACTGTGCCCAATCGTCTTCATCTCCGCGCTGATCGGTATTCTGCAATACATTAAAGTACTGCCGTTTGTCATCCGCATCATTGGTACCGTGCTGTCAAAAGTCAACGGTATGGGCAAGCTGGAATCGTTCAACGCCGTCAGTTCGCTGATCCTGGGTCAGTCTGAAAACTTCATTGCCTATAAAGATATTCTGGGCAAGATGTCTGAAAAGCGCATGTACACCATGGCGGCGACCGCGATGTCTACGGTTTCCATGTCCATCGTCGGCGCTTACATGACCATGTTGGACGCCAAGTTTGTGGTAGCGGCACTGGTACTGAACATGTTCAGCACCTTTATCGTGCTGTCATTGGTCAACCCGTATGACACCAGTAAAGAAGAAGAACTGCATCTGGGCAATCTGCACGAAGGCCAGAGCTTCTTCGAAATGCTGGGTGAATACATTCTGGCTGGTTTTAAAGTAGCTATTATCGTTGCTGCGATGCTGATCGGCTTTATCGCCCTGATCGCCGCGCTTAACGGCCTGTTCAGCGCCATCTTCGGCCAGAGCTTCCAGGACATTCTGGGCTACTTCTTCTATCCATTCGCCTGGATTATGGGTATTCCTAAGCACGAAGCGTTGCAGGTGGGTAGCATCATGGCGACCAAACTGGTATCCAACGAATTCGTGGCGATGATGGAACTGCAGAAAATCTCTGCTGAACTCTCTCCTCGCAGCCTGGGTATTCTGTCGGTGTTCCTGGTTTCCTTCGCCAACTTCTCTTCCATCGGCATCGTTGCCGGTGCGATTAAAGGGCTGAACGAGCATCAGGGCAACGTGGTGTCCCGTTTTGGTTTGAAGCTGGTTTACGGTTCAACGCTGGTCAGCATCCTGTCTGCGTCCATCGCAGGTCTGGTTCTGGGCTAAGCCGAAACGTCAGTAAGAGAAAGGTCGCTTCGGCGGCCTTTTTTAATGCCTGTAATTCGGTGCCTGGGAAAGGGAAGGCAGTAAGTAAGTAAGTAAGTAAGTAAGTAAGTAAGTAAGGAAGACAGAAAGCAAAAAACCGACCCTGAGGTCGGCTTTTTAAATGGTGGTGGAGCTAGACGGGATCGAACCGTCGACCTCTTGCATGCCATGCAAGCGCTCTCCCAGCTGAGCTATAGCCCCACAAAAGTGGTACGCTTTAACCGGCGTTACGGTATTCCCCAACCCTTCTGAGATAAAGGTTGGTGGAGCTAGACGGGATCGAACCGTCGACCTCTTGCATGCCATGCAAGCGCTCTCCCAGCTGAGCTATAGCCCCAATCCACAATCACAAAATCCTGTGAACGGGGCGCATAATATGAAACCCACTCTAAGCTGTCAACGGCTAAATTGCATTCCTGCTTCAAGCGCTGAAAAAGCCGCCAAATCAGCGCGTTTGCTGCTGAAAATTGAGCATTCTGACCAAAACCATGACCCTGGCGCGGTGCACCATGAATTCGCCATCAAGTGACAGATATAAAAAAACCCCGGGACTGCTCCACGGGGCTTTGTCATTAACAGGCAGGGATATTCTCAGCCTTAAGCTTCACGCCCGGCAATGTAAGCCAGCGCCAGGTCGATACGCTGCAGAGAACGTTTCTGACCAATAGCATGAACGGTCACATCCATACCCGGTGACTGACCGGCACCGGTAACCGCCACGCGCAGTGGCATACCTACCTTGCCCATACCTACGCCCAGCTCATCTGCCGTACCCTGAATGGCGTCATGCACGTTTTCCGGCGTCCAGGCAGTGATAGCGGCCAGTTTGGCGCGTACCGCTTCCAGTGGCTGACGAGCCACCGGACGCAGGTGTTTCTTGGCAGCGTCAGCATCAAACTCACTGAAGTCTTCGTAGAAGTAACGGCAAGACTCGGCCATTTCCTTAAGCGTTTTGCAGCGCTCGCCCAGCAGTTTAACGAGATCTTTCAGTTCAGGGCCATTACGAGTTTCGATACCCAGTTGCTCAACATGCCACGCCAGGTGCACTGCCACTTCTTCGGCCGGCATATGGTTAATGTAATGGTGGTTCAGCCACTGCAACTTCTCGGTATTGAAAGCACTGGCAGATTTGTTGATCGCTTCCAGGGTAAAGAACTCTTTCATCTCATCAATAGAGAAGATTTCCTGGTCGCCATGAGACCAGCCCAGACGCACCAGATAGTTCAGCAGCGCCTGCGGCAGGTAGCCGTCGTCACGGTACTGCATCACCCCTACCGCACCGTGGCGTTTCGACAGTTTTTTACCGTCGTCACCGAGGATCATTGAAACGTGTGCGTATTCCGGTACCGGCGCACCCAGCGCTTTCAGGATGTTGATCTGGCGCGGAGTATTGTTGATGTGGTCTTCACCGCGGATCACGTGGCTGATTTCCATATCCCAGTCATCGACTACTACGCAAAAGTTATAGGTTGGTGAACCGTCGGTGCGGCGGATGATCAGGTCATCGAGCTCCTGGTTGCTGAATTCGATCGGGCCACGGATCTTGTCATCGAAGATCACCGAGCCTTCCTGTGGGTTACGGAAACGCACCACGTGCGGCTCGTCATCGGTATGGCTGCACTGGCTGTCGCGGCAGTGGCCGTCGTAACGCGGTTTTTCGCCGTTTTCCATCTGCTTTTCACGCAGCGCTTCCAGACGTTCCTTCGAGCAATAGCATTTATAGGCGGTACCCTGCACCAGCATGTCGTCAATCACCGCGTTATAGCGGTCAAAACGCTTGGTCTGGAAGTACGGGCCTTCATTCCAATCCAGGTTTAACCAGTTCATACCATCCATAATTGCGTCGATAGCGTCCTGGGTTGAACGTTCCAGATCGGTATCTTCGATACGCAGAACGAACTCACCGCCCGCATGACGGGTGAACAACCAGGAGTAAAGCGCAGTACGGGCGCCACCGACGTGAAGATAGCCGGTTGGGCTCGGTGCAAAACGGGTTTTGATTTTCATTGGGTTCACTGCCTTATTACGCAACGCGTGTCGGCGGTTGCCGACGATTGCTCGGAATTTAAAAAAGTGGGCAACATTGTACCACCACGCGCTAATTCCTCAACGCTGACACGATATTGCCATGGCTGATTTCATCATCTCTGCGGCGCTTTACGCATAACAATGTGCAAAGATTCGACATTGCAGGCGATAAATATCGCATCCTGTTTAAATTTGCGGCGAACGATTGAAATCATTTTAAAAACCGTTGACTCACTTTCAACTATCCCTATAATGCGACTCCAACAAGACGGGGCGATTAGCTCAGTTGGTAGAGCATCTCCTTTACACGGAGGGGGTCGGCGGTTCGAGCCCGTCATCGCCCACCATCTTGTTGAGCAGTAAGAAATGAGAAGAATGAGGGTGATTAGCTCAGTTGGTAGAGCATCTCCTTTACACGGAGGGGGTCGGCGGTTCGAGCCCGTCATCACCCACCACTCATTCTCTTGTTTGGCAGTACCCGGAAGTTCTGAAGTGGGTGATTAGCTCAGTTGGTAGAGCATCTCCTTTACACGGAGGGGGTCGGCGGTTCGAGCCCGTCATCACCCACCACTTCTGCGGGTCGTTAGCTCAGTTGGTAGAGCAGTTGACTTTTAATCAATTGGTCGCAGGTTCGAATCCCGCACGACCCACCAATACAGAAAAAAGCGCCTTTTGGCGCTTTTTTCGCATCTGCAGCACCGTAATCATCTCAAACACCTTTCTAACATAGCGCAGAGTGTCGTGCTGGATGAGAACCTGCGTTCAGGTTCGAGCCGAGCGAAGCGAGACGACAACGCGCAGCGTTGCCCGCAGGGCGAGGCCAAAGGCCGAGTCAATCCTGCACGACCCACCAATACAGAAAAAAGCGCCTTTTGCCGCTGTAGGTTGCTGACAAAGCAGGAAAAAGCGTGGTTTTTCCTACTTTGTGGTGAACAGCCGAAAATCAATAAATTGATTTTCCTGATTTTTCTTATGACGGATATATCAGGCCGCCAGCGTCGCCCCGCCATCAATCACAATATCCTGCATGGTGATGTGGCTGGCGCGATCGGAAGCCAGGAACAAAATGGCATCGGCGATTTCCTGTGGCTGAGCAATTTTACCCAGCGGAATACCCAGTTTGAACTGTTCCGGGAAACCGTTAATGGTGTTCTGCTCGCCGGTTTCGTCCTGCCACATACCGCGCTGCATGGGCGTATTGGTCGATCCTGGCGAAACCAGGTTGCAACGTACGCCATAAGGGGCCATTTCCAGCCCTACGGTGTTGCACAGGCTGCGTAATGCCGCCTTGGAGGCACAGTAGGCCGCCATACCTACGCGTGGCACATGCGCGGCGTTAGACGCCACGCTGACAATCGCACCGCGTCGTTGGCGACGGAATACCGGCAAGGCGTGGCGGAACAGATTAAATGCCCCACCGGCATTGACGGCCAAGCAAGCCAGCCAGTCTGCCGTGCTGGTTTCGTCCGCCAGTCCCATGCGCAGAATGCCGGCACCGTTGACCAGCACGTCCAACTCCCCCTGTTCCGCCAGTAAACGCCCGCAAACCCGATCTACGGCGTCACTGTCGGCGATATCCAGCACTTCGGTACGGAATGCGTATTCCGGCTCGCCAAAATGTTTATCAAAGCCAATCACTTCGGCACCGCCCTGCACAAATGCCAGTGCCGTTGCCAGGCCAATCCCGGCCCCAGCGCCAGTGACCCAAACTCGCTTACCGGCGAAATCGCCCCGTTGCTCCATCAGGCTTTTCCCTCCGACAATAACGCCCACCAGCCATCGATGGTCGGGTTCTTGGCCAGCGCGATAAAATCAATATCGCCACGAATTTTACGCCAGCGTGCCGCCAACTCCATGATGCGAACCGAATCCAGACCGTAATCGATCAGGTTTTCATCGTCGCCCATGTCTTCGCTGTCTTCATCGAGGAAAGGCATGATTTGCTGACGCAGCGCAGCCTTGTTGGCAATACCCGGCAACAGTTCAGCGGTGGTCACCACGCAGCCGCAACGACCAGCGGTATAACGCAGCGCCATCAGATGCTCTTCGCGGGAGAAATCGGCCAGGCCGTCAGCCACCATAAACGGCTGAATATTGCGCATGAAGGCATCGATAGCCGTAGTCATGCAGCCGATATGGGCGTAGACGCCACAGATAATCAACTGATCGCGCCCCGACTCCTGCAGAATTTCCTGCAGCGGTGAGCGATGGAAGGCACTGTAACGCCACTTCACCAATACCGTATCGTCTTCTTCCGGGGCCAGAGCGGCAACCACCGCCTGCTGTTCCGGGTGCTTATTCAGGCCCGGCCCCCACATGTCATTCAACAAGGCACGATCTTCATCGCTCTGCTGATTAGGCTGTGCGGTATAAAACACCGGGATCCCCTGTGATTTGCAGTAACGACGCAGGTTGGCGATATTCTCCACCACCTGTTTGATCAATGGGCTGTCTTCACCCCAGAAATTCAGGAAATACTTTTGCATATCATGGATCAACAGTGCAGCGCGCTGCGGTTCCACCGTCCAACTCACTTTGTTGGTCGGCATTTCAGCCTGAGTCGGCAACGCGTAATCATTAAGTTTTGGAATGGCCATGACTTATTCTCCCTGGACCAGAGTCAGTTGTTGCGCCTCCAGGCGTTGACGCAACAGTTTTTTATCCACTTTGCCAACCGGGGTGAGCGGCAGCGTATCAACCTGTATAAAGCGATCGGGTAATTTAAATTCGGCCACGCCCTCGCCGCGCAAATGGCGGCGCAACACCACCGGCTTCAACGCGCTGGTCGCGATGATATAGGCGCAGCTTTTTTCACCCATCAGCTCGTCTGGCATCGACACCAACGCCGCATTGATCACTTCCGGATGGCGCAATAACAGGTTTTCGATTTCTTCCGCTGCGATCTTTTCCCCACCACGGTTAATCTGATCTTTCTGTCGCCCTTCAACCTTCACATAGCCATCTTCGGTCAGGCTGATCAAATCACCGGAACAGTAGAAACCGTCCTTATCAAAGGAGGCAGCATTGTGCTCCGGACTTTGGTAATAGCCGCGGAAGGTATAAGGGCCACGGGTCATCAGACGCCCGGTTTCCCCCACCGGCAGCGGGTTGCCGTCTTCGTCAGCGACCCACAGCTCGTCATCCGGCGACATCGGGCAGCCCTGGGTGGTCAGGATATGCTGGTCGTCATCGTCCAGGCGGGTGTAATTCACCAAACCTTCCGCCATACCGAACACCTGCTGCAACTGGCAGCCGATCTCGTCCGGAATGCGTGCAGCCAGGGTTTCGCCCAGCTTGGCACCGCCCACCTGCAGCAGCTTAAGGCTGGCCAGTTGCTGCCGACCGCCCCACTCCTCAATCGCCTGCAGCCACAGCGTCACCGCCGGCGGCACCAGCGCCGTCACGTTAATCTGATGCTGCTCGATCAAACGGAAACATTGTCCGGCATCCGGATCGCTGGCAAACACCGCCAACCCGGCGCCATAAAACACGCCCAAGATGCCCGGAGAACTCATCGGATAGTTGTGGGCGACCGGCAGCGCGCACAGGTAACGGGTATCGACATCGAAATGGCAAATTTCCACGCTGCGGCGAATGCTGTAGTAGTAATCATTGTGGGTTCGCGGGATCAGCTTTGGCGTGCCGGTGCTGCCACCGGAAAGCTGGAAAAACGCTACCTGATCGGCCGGGCTTGGCGTCGCGACAAAACCACTGCAGTCCTCTTCCAGCCAGGCCGCCAGCGACTGCTCGCCCCCGTTCTGATTGCGCAGTGCCACCACGCGCAGTGAAGGATGCTCGGCGCGAAACGTCGTCAGAAACTCGTCGTTACCAAACAGGCCATGCTGGCGGTCGGCAATCAGCAATGCCGGCTTGATCTGTACGGCGTAGGCGTTCAGCTCGTTGCGTTGATGGCTGAACAACGCATTCACCGGTACCACGCCAATTTTCAACAACGCGAAAAAGGTCACATAGAACTCGACCACGTTGCCCAACTGCACCAGCGCAGTCTCTCCGCTTTGAATGCCACGGCGCTGCAGGGCAGCGGCCAGCCGATCGGAGAGCTGATTAAGCCGCCGATAACTCAGGCTTTGCTCCGGGTCGATCAGCGCGATAGCGTCATTTTTGGCCTGGCGAGTGATGATGTCGGTCAGGGGCCGGTCGGTCCAATAGCCGCGTTCGCGATAACGATGGGCTAACGCCTCAGGCCAGGGGGTAAAAGCAATGGTCATGGGAATGTCTATCCTTGGTTCAGGCCAAACGCCCGCGAAATGGTACTGAGTTTGGTGCCGGTTTCATGCCATTCGGATTCCGGCGAAGAGTCTTGCACAATGCCGGCACCGGCAAACAGTCGCACCTGATTGCCCTGCACCGTGCCGCAACGGATGGACACGACCCACTCACCGTTGCCTTCGGCGTCACACCAGCCGACGATGCCGCCAAACAGGCCGCGATCGAACGGCTCCAACTGCTTGATCACCTGATGCGCCAACGCGGTCGGCGTCCCGCACAGCGCCGGTGTCGGGTGCAGCAGGCAGGCCAGCGACAGCGCATTTTCAGCGCGGCTGGCGGCTTCACCGTCAATAGGTGTGGACAGGTGCCACAGGGTGGTGGTGCTCAATAATTCAGGCACGGTGGGAATATTCAGATAACGACAACGATCGGCTAACACCTGCCGCATTCCTTCAGTGACAAACTGGTGCTCATAGCGATCTTTTTCTGACACCAACAGCCGTTGGCTGACTTCCAGATCCCGCTGCGGATCGGCATCACGACGGGCAGAACCGGCCAGCGGGTTGGAATAGAACTGCGCGCCGGATTTGCGTAACAGCAATTCCGGGCTGGCTCCCAGTAATGCCCCCTGTTCCAGCGGGACATGGAAGTGGAAGCCATGAGGATTCTGGGCGATGATCCGCGCCATCAACGCCTGGCGATCTACCGGCTCACGGGTTTCAATCTCCAGCAGGCGCGACAGCACCACTTTATCCAACTGATCACCGCGGGTCGCTTCCACCGCATCCGCCACCATTTGCATAAAGGGTTGCTGGGCAGGCACTTCATTTTGGCGGATAATTTCCGGCAACGCGGCTTGCGGAGAAGCTACGCCAGCCAGAAAGACATCACGCTCAAACCATTGGGTTTGTTGGGGAATAAACAGCGCGGAGGGCTGATGAGTGTCAAACGGGATCGCGCCGCACAGTACCGGGTTTTTAACCCCCGCCAGCCTGGCTTCGGCAAAAGCATGTTGTACCGCCTGCTGGAACTCGCCGTTAAGCTGATCCCCTCCCTGAGCCGGCAGGGTGATTTTGGCGAAACAGCCTTGGGTGCTCAAGCTACGGAAAGGAGAGGTAAAGAAAAAGCCGGAGGTCGGCGACACATTTGCAGCAGGTTGTTCGCTACCCTTGCTTTGCGGCTTCTTCTGCCCGGTACTGTTTAATGTAACGCTCATCGGTGCTCCCTTTCGCATCATGAACAATAACCCGTATAATAATGATTATCATTTGTATTGAATCGCGTTAAATTACCCTCGTGAATATTCTATGTCAATAAATGTAAACAGTTATTCCATTCATAATCGTGATATAAAACCAGCAGCTTTCATTATATAAATGATAAGTATTATTATTTAACTTCTAAGGAATGCATTGTGAAGAAGAACCCCGTCTTCAGCCTGATGCTGTTTGGGCTGATGCTGATTGGCTCGGCCCATGCCGCAGACGCCGGTTGGCCACGAAAAATTGAAACCTCACACGGCGTAGTGACCCTCACGCAGCCCCCTGTCCGCATCGTTTCTACCAGCGTCACCGTCACCGGTACCCTGCTGGCGATTGATGCCCCGGTGATCGCCAGTGGCGCCACCACCCCCAACAACCGGGTGGCAGACTCACAAGGGTTCTTCCATCAATGGAGCTCTGTCGCAACGCAGCGCGGCGTTAAACGTCTGTATATCGGCGAACCCAACGCAGAAACCATTGCGGGTGTGGCTCCCGATCTGATTATCATCTCGGCTACCGGTGCCGATTCCGCCCTACGTCTGTACGACCAGCTTTCTGCCATTGCCCCGGTGCTGGTGGTCAATTACGACGACAAAAGCTGGCAGGCACTGGCACTCGAGCTGGGCCAGGCTACCGGGCATGAAGCCCAGGCGCAGAAAGTCGTCAGTGATTTCGATGCGCGTGAGCAATCACTGAAGCAACGCATGAAACTGCCGGAACAACCGGTCTCTGCCCTGGTCTTCAACGCCGACGGCAAATCCGCCAACCTGTGGACGGCCGCCTCTTCCCAGGGGCAAATGCTCGAGCAGTTGGGTTTTACGCTGGCGACGCTACCCGCCAAGCTGAACAACAGCCACAGCCAAGGGATCCGCAAAGATATTATTCAACTGGCCGGGGAGAACCTGGCGGAAGGCCTGAATGGCCAGACGCTAATGCTGTTCGCCAACAATGACAGCGATGTCCAGCGGCTGATGGTCAATCCTTTTCTGGCTGACCTGCCGGCGGTGCAGCACAAGCGGGTTTACGCATTGGGCGGCGACACCTTCCGGCTCGATTACTACAGCGCCAGCAACCTGCTGACGCTGTTGGAAAAGCAATTTATTTCTCAGTAGTTCCCGCGGCGGGCTGGAGATCGCTTTCTTGCCCGCCACTGCCCACCTGACGCAAACCGCGCATCGCAAAAGCCAGCACCACGCCGAGCAGCGCCACGCCAAAACCAAAACTGGTAGAGGTCATTGCCGGCAGCATAAATGCCCCCATCGCCCCCAGCAACAACGCGCCCAGTGCGTCACCCACCACGTTTTGCGCCGTCCACAGGCCATTGATACGCCCGAGGAACGCATCCGGCGTCAGGTTCTGGATCAACCCATATTGCAGCAGTGAGTTCAGCGCGCTCAGGTAGCCGAAAACCACCAGGAACAACAGCGCCAGGCCGTACCACGGCATCAGACCGAACAGACCGATAGCGACGAAAGCACCAATCGCCGTCATCAGCATCATCCAGCCCGGACGCGCGACATGAGCCACCCGGCCGCTGGTAAAGGCACCAATGGCTGCGCCCAGTGGCACCGCCGAATACATAAAGCCCAGTTGGGCCGCACTGACCTGCCACATACCGGACATCGCCGGATACAGCACCCGCACCGCACTGGCCATGGTCAACAGCGCGCCGATCAGCGCCACCATGCCAATCACCCGGTTGCGGAACAGAAAACCAAAGCCACCGGCCAGCGCACGTAGCGGGTGCTCACGCGGCTGCGGCGGCGGTAGCAACTGTGGCAGACGCAGTAACGGGATCAGCGTCAGCAAGGTGCCAAATGCGGCCAGACCGTAGTTCCATGCCACACCGGCGTTGGCAATCACCAGCCCGCCGATCGCCGGAGAGAGGATCGAACCAAAGCGCACCGTCAGCATGCTGATAGCCCCGGCCTGCACGATATTTTCACGCCCTACCAACGCCGGTGTCGCCGCCAGCAGCGCCGTGACGCCAACCGCACCAAAAAAACCGTCCCAGACTGCCAGCAAGTAAATCAGCGTTAATGAAGGCGTGGGCAGTGCGGCGTTCAGGCACAGACCGACAAAGCCAATACCGCAGGTAGAGCGGGCGAACAGTATCAGGCGACGGCGTTCGTAGCGGTCGGCCAGCACGCCCCCCATCAGCAAACCGGCAAACATGCCGCTACCCGCCAGCGTTACCGATAACCCAACCAGCAACGTCGACCCGGTCAAGGACTGGATCTGCACCGGGATCGCAATGGCCATCAACCCCAACGCTAAAATCGAAATAAAGCGCGCGCAAAAAACGGCACGAAAAGCGCCATTGGTCTTAAGCAGGCCAAAATCAAGCAAAATAGAGGGCTTACTCATGAGCTTTCTCACCAAAACTAAAGAAAAAAGGGCAGCGTCTATAGCCAAAATAATTGGAGTTGCATCAAGGCGGCAAGAGCGAGAATCCCCAGGAGCTTACTCAAGTAAGTGACTGGGGTGAGCGCTCGCAGCCAACACAGATGCAGCTTCAAGAATGAAGGGTATATGCTGCAATAGCGAAGGGACTCATGGTACCATAGACGAAAGCAATCAATAATGATAATAAAACTCATTTATATTCAATTAAATAATGGATTGGTATGTTACGGATTACACGCTCAGGCACACAGCCCGTCCCCGCTCCCCAGGAGCGTCTTATTGGCGGTACTTCCCGTTCATTTCGTCGCAGGCTGTTTGGCCTGCTGATTGCCGTTGGTGCGCTACTGATCGTTATGCTGCTCAGCCTGTCACTCGGCGCTAAATCTATTCCCTTCGACACGGTTATCCTGGCGTTGAAAGGCCAGTGCAGCGGCGCGGACTGCACCATCATCACCAACGCCCGCCTGCCACGTACGCTGGTTGGTATTCTGGCCGGTATCGCACTGGGCCTGTCCGGCGTGCTGATGCAAACCCTCACCCGCAACCCACTGGCCGATCCGGGCATTCTCGGGGTTAACGCCGGAGCAGGCTTTGCCGTGGTGCTGGGGATCACCTTCTTCGGTGCCGTCGACGTCGGCCAATATTTGTGGTTCTCCTTTGCCGGCGCGATGTTTGCTGCACTGCTGGTGGCGCTAATAGGCGCTCTGGGCGGCAGCAGCCTCAACCCGGTGCGCCTGACGCTGGCCGGTGTCGCACTGGCGGCGGTGCTGGAAGGCATGACCTCCGGGATTTCCCTGTTGAACCCACTGGTTTTCGACCAGCTCCGTTTTTGGCAGGCCGGTTCGCTGGATATTCAAAATATGCAGGTGGTGCGCACCGTCGCCCTGCCGATCCTGTTGGGGACGCTGATTACGCTATGGATGAGCAAGTCGCTGAACAGCCTGAGCATGGGCAATGAATTGGCCACCGCGCTGGGTACCGGCATTGTCCGTACTCAATTGCTGGGCCTGCTGGCGATTACTCTGCTGTGCGGCGGGACTACCGCTGCCGTCGGCCCCATCGCCTTTGTGGGCCTGATGATGCCGCACATCGCCCGGCGGCTGGGCGGTTCCGAACTGCACTGGATGCTGCCATGGACGCTGGTACTGACCCCTATCCTGCTGCTGAGCGCCGATCTGATCGGCCGCTTCCTGGTGGCCGGTGAACTGCGCGTTTCCATCGTCACCGCCCTGATTGGTGCCCCACTGCTGATCATGCTGGTGCGGCAACGCCATATGTTCAGGAGGCAGCGCTGATGTCGACGTCTGCGGCCCGTCTGATGGCCATTCACAAAATGCGCGCCCTGTCGCGTCCAGCACTGACTGCCTTGCTGCTGTTGCTGGCTGCTTTGGCGCTGGCAATTTATGCCCTGGGTTCAGGCGCCTTGTCACTGACGGCGGCACAGGTGATCGACGCCTTGCGCGGTGAAGGCCCGGCCAATCTGGCGGTGATCGTCACCCAGTGGCGCTTGCCACGCGTGATCATGGCGCTGCTGCTCGGGGCGGCACTGGGGCTCAGCGGGGCCATTTTCCAGTCGATACTGCGCAACCCGCTCGGCAGCCCGGACGTGATTGGCTTTAATACCGGTGCCTACAGCGGCGTCCTGGTGGCCATAGTGCTGTTTAACAGTGGCGTTATCGGCATTACCGCCGGGGCGCTGGCCGGTGGGCTATTAACCGCCGCGCTGATTTATCTGCTGGCATGGCGTAATGGCGTCGAGTCATTCCGTTTGATTATTGTCGGTATCGCGGTACGCGCCCTGCTGGTGGCCGGCAATACCTGGATTATCATCAGCGCCTCGCTGGAATCCGCCATGACCGCCGGGCTGTGGAGCGCCGGTTCACTTAACGGCGTCAGTTGGGCGAAAAGCCTGCCAGTGTTGGCGGTGATTGCCCTGTGCTGCCTGCTACTGCTTACCCTGACCCGCCGTATGCGCCTGCTGGATATGGGTGACGATACCGCCTGCGCGCTGGGCGTGCCGGTAGAACGCTCGCGCATTATGCTGCTGTTGATCGGCGTAACGCTAACGGCCGCAGCCACCGCCGTAGCCGGGCCAATCTCCTTTATTGCGCTGGTGGCCCCGCAGATTGCACGACGCCTGTGTGCCAACCGTAGCGTGCTGCTGCTGACCGCCCTGATCGGCGCCCTGTTGCTGTTGCTCGCCGATATCGCGGCGCAGCGCCTGTTTATGCCTTATCAGTTGCCGGTCGGGGTGTTGACCGTCAGTCTGGGCGGCATTTATCTGATTTGGCTATTAATCCGTGAGTCACGTAAAAAATGAATGCTGAACCCCTGCAGTCCGCGCCATTGCGCGCCGAACACCTGACGCTGGGCTACGACAAAAAGATTGTCGCCAGCGACCTGTCCGTCGCTATCCCGCACGGCGAACTGACTGTGATTATCGGGCCAAACGCCTGCGGCAAATCCACCTTGCTGCGCACCCTCAGCCGCCTGATGCAACCGCAGGCCGGGGCCGTCTGGCTGAACGGTAAACACATCAGCGAATACGCCACCAAAGAGGTGGCGCGCCAGTTGGGGCTGCTGCCGCAAAGCTCCACCGCGCCGGGTGATATCACCGTGTTTGATCTGGTGGCCCGCGGTCGCTATCCACATCAGCGCCTGTTCAGTCGTTGGAGCGAAGAAGATCAACAGGCTGTCGATCAGGCGATGCGCTCCACCGGCGTATTCGAACTGGCCGAACAGCCGGTCGATACGCTCTCCGGCGGGCAAAGGCAACGAGTGTGGATTGCGATGGTGCTGGCACAGCAAACGCCGCTGCTGCTGCTGGATGAGCCGACTACCTGGCTGGACATCACCCATCAGATCGATCTGCTGGAGCTGATGCGTCAGCTAAACCGCGAAAACGGCCATACACTGGTAGTGGTGCTGCACGACCTCAACCATGCCTGCCGTTACGCTACGCATCTGATTGCCATGCGCGATGGTAAAGTGGTGGCCGAAGGGGCACCGAAGGATATCGTGACCGCGGAACTGATCGAAGAGGTGTACGGGCTGCGCTGCATGATCATTGACGATCCGGTTTCGCATACGCCATTGGTGGTGCCACTAGGCAAATGAAATAATAGGTAGAACCATAGGATATATCATCAAATTATACCCTATGGATTTCAAGTTGGCCGCTCTAGCGCGTCCATGCACTCGCGGCATTTGTACATCCCTGTACAGCACTGCCAGGCGCCCAGCTCACTCACCCCCAGGCGCTTACTTGAGTAAGTCACTGGGGTGACAAATCTGTCGGGAACAGATTTGAACGCAGCTTGCAGCGGCCCCTTAAGGGGCGTGGCCCACGGATGGGCCACGTAACTGAGTGCAGGTAACAACGCTGCAGCTTGAAAGACGACGGGTATTATAGAGCGCGGAGTATGCGGTTCAGCAACGGCCCCAGTACCTTGAACGACGCCGGGGACACAATATCGACGTGCGCGCAGTCCAGCTCATGCACCTGCAAGGCATCGACGTATTGCGACCAGGTCTGCTGCACGTCCATCCCTTCCTGCAACGTCTGACGCGCGACAAACAGCGTCGCCTGCCCTTTGAAGTTCGCCGTATGGGTTGCTGAAAGCAGGCGCACTGAATCGGCATAGTTGGCTTCGATATTATCGAACATCGCCACCCGGGTTTCGCCCAATGCCGGATCAAGCGCATCCTCGGAAACCGCCAGGAACTGCTCGCGCTCGCGCTGGACTTCTTTGAGCACGTTGTCATCGAGCATCACGTCCCAGTTCTGGGTTTCCGGCGGATAGGTATCCAGCAGCCCCAGGAAGGCCACTTCTTCCCCGCGCGCCTGCAATCTGGCGGCAATGCCCTGCGCCAGAGTGCCACCCAATGAGTAACCGATAAAGTGATACGGGCCCTGCGGCTGTACCTGCACTACCTGCTCCAGATGTGCGTCACACACCTGATCCATATTCTCGCTCAGCGCCAGCGGACCATCGGGGCGCGGTGACTGAATACCCACCAGCGACCAATGCTGGTCGATATAGCGTGGCAGCACGCTGAACTGCCAGGAGAATCCGGAAGCCGGATGCAGGCAAAACAGCGTAGGTCCTTCGGTGGTCCGTAACGGCAGTACGCTGTCGAAACCGGTCCTATCGGCCTCTTCCTGCGTGCGATCTTCCGCCAGCAGTTGCGCCAGTTGTTCCACGCGGGAAGCCACCATCACCTGCCCGACCGAAACCGCTTTACCCAGTTCACGACGCAATTCCGCCGCCAGGCGCATCGCCAGCAGCGAGTGACCGCCAAGGGCAAAGAAATCATCATCGGCAAACACGGTTTCACGCTGTAGCAAACGGGCGAACACCGCCGCGATCGCCGTTTCCAGCCCCGCTTCCGGCTCGCGTCCTGCGGCCCTGCCCCCGCCTTGCGGTTGCGGCAGCGCTTTGCGATCCAGCTTGCCATTGGCACTCAGCGGCAGGGACTCCATCTCGACCAGTGCTACCGGTACCATATGTGGCGGCAGGCGATCGGCCAGTGCGGCTCGCAACACCTCCAGATCAAGGCGTACACTCGGCTGCGCTACCAAATAGCCCACCAGTTGGCGGGCATCGCCACCGGCCGGATCTGTCGGCGTATTATCCAGCACCAATGCATGGGTCACCGCCTGTTTAATGCCCGGCAATGACAGCAACGCATGATCGATTTCACTCAGCTCTATACGTTGGCCACGAATTTTCAGTTGATCGTCGCTGCGCCCGAGATACTCCACTTCGCCACCCGGTAACCAGCGCGCGACGTCACCCGTGCGATACATCCGCCCACCGTCGCCTGCCGGGTCAGCCACAAAGCGGCTGGCGGTCAGTTCAGGTCGCCCCAGATAGCCGTGCGCAAGCTGTACGCCGGTGAGATACAAATCCCCGGCAACACCCGGCGGCACCGGCCGCAAACGCGCGTCAAGAATGCGCAACCCGGTATTCCATACCGGCAGACCAATAGGCACGTTAGCCCCGGTGACGGCGGCCAACGCCTCGCCCCAGGCGGGGTGCCAACTGACGTCCACTGCTGCTTCGGTCGGGCCGTACAGGTTATGCAACGGCACCCCGGTGCGGCTTTGCCACAGGCGGCACAGCTCGGCCGGCAAGGCTTCACCACTGCAGAACACCTGCCGCAACGGCGCACAACACGCCACCGCCTGCCGAGTGTCCAACGCACCGACAAAGGCCGCCAGCATCGAAGGCACAAAGTGCATAGTGGTGACCCGATAGCGGTCAATCAGTTGCAGCAGCTGTTCCGGATCGCGATGAGCCTCCGGCGGTGCCATCACCAACTGAGCCCCCACCATCAACGGCCAGAAGAACTCCCACACCGAGACGTCAAAACTGCAGGGGGTTTTCTGCAACACCACATCACCCGCAGCCATCGGATACTGATGCTGCATCCACAGCAGTCGGTTGACGATCGCCTGATGCCCCACCAGCACGCCTTTCGGCCGTCCGGTCGAACCCGAGGTAAAGATAATATAGGCCGGATGGTGCGGCGTGGGTCCGCTAAGCACGACGTCCGCCGCGCTGTCTGCGGCCAGCGGCGCGTCATACAGAAAAATTTCACTCTTGCCGGCAAAACGTGCCTGCTGGCTGGCTTCGGTGATAATCAGACGTGGCGCGGCGTCCTCCAGCATCATGCTGAGGCGCTCATCTGGATAACCGGTATCCAACGGTAAATAAGCCGCCCCCGCCTCGACAATGGCCATTAACGCCAGCGACAGAAACACCGAGCGCGGCAAGGCAACGGCGACGATATCGCCGGGCTGCACGCCCTGAGCCACCAGCTGGCGCGCCAACGCGCTGACCTGTTCGCGGGTCTCGCGGTAGTTAAATTGATACTGCGCATCGGCCAGCGCCGGGGCATCCGGGGTTTTCTGTGCCTGCTGCGCCAGCAGGCCACTGAGGGTTTGCGGCGCCACCGGATAAACGGTGTCGTTGACCCGAGCCAATAATTGGTGATCCTGTTCGGTGAGCAAGTCGGCGTCACCGATCGGCATTTGCGGCTGCGCGGCGAACTGACGTAACAATAACGGCAGGCGTTGCAGATGAGCCGCCAACTCATCCCGCTGATAACGCTCGGCATTGGCCAACAGATCGACCTTCAGCGTGCCGGCCTCATCGAGATACAGCGCGATCTCCAAATCACGTACCGGGCCGGAGGCCAACTCATGGGTAATGCCTTCGATACCGCCAAAGTCCAACTGGAAATCGAACATCTTAAAGTTGAAAACGGTGCCATACAGCGGCTGGGCATCGCCAATTCGCCCCAGATCACGTTGCACCTGTTCCGCCTCATAACGCTGATGGCGACGGACGGTTTTCAGCTCACGGCCGATATTGCCGGCAACCTCGCCAAGCCGAGCCTGAGGATCAAGGTGCATTTCGATCGGCAGTACGTTAATCACCGGGCCGTTGGCGCATAACGCCGCCGAGCCGGTACGGCGCATAAAGATAAAGCCGGCGCTGAAGCTGGCGTGACCGCTCAGGCGAGACACCCACAGCGCCACCAGCGCCAGCGCCATATCTGCCACACTGAACTGCTGCTGACCGGCGTTCACCAGTTGGCTAAAGTCTTGGCGGTCACACAGCTGTGATAAACGATGAATACGGGTGGTCGGCGTCTGGCCGGCCAGTGGTTGCGGACAGAGTGTGGCCGGCGCAGGCAACTGCTTTGCCTTGTTCAGCCAAAAGGCCGCGTCACGCTGGCAAGCCGCCGATTGTGCGTAGCGTTGATATTCTTCAACCACTTCACTGAAGGCACTAAACGGCGTCGGGTCCGGCTGCTCATTACACGACATCCGAGTGTAAATATGGGAAATTCTGCGGGCAATGGCAGTGAAACTGAAGCCATCCACCAGAATATGGTGATAACGCTGATACCAGAACCAACGCTGTTCCGACAGGCGGATCAACATATGACGATACAGCGCATTGCCGCTGCCGATACGTAAGTCACCGGACATATCCAGTTGCATCAAGGCACGCGCTGCCGCAGCAGCATCGGGGGAATCGCGCAGCTCAATCAACTCCACCGGCAGGATCGCCAGTTGCGGGTCATGCCACTGCATCGGCACCCCGTCACGCTCTTCAAAGCGGAATTGCAGAGTATCCACTTCGGACAGCCCCTGCGCGATCGCCTGCAGCAGGCAATCCTGATCCAACGGCCCGCAGAGCTCGATATAGTGGGAAACCGCATAGGCGTTGGCGTGCGGTGAAATTTGGTCGGCAACCCAGATCCCGGGTTGCGCGGCGACCAACGGCAACTCAGTGGCGAGTGGCTGTTCGATTGATAATAAAGTGCTGTCTGACAAGGGACTGACTCCTGTTCTCGGTATTATTACCATCACGCCTTACGCTGTGATGCGGGCCGCATATCCTGCCAGTGTTGCTCCAGCCACAGCACGCACAGCGGCCGCGCCGCCGGGCCGAATACCGGCGTCCACCCCGCCGGTACTGCGCTAAATTCAGGCCACAGGCTGTACTGCAGTTGGTCATTGCACACAATCAGGCAAATTTGTTGTTCGTCATCGAACGGGTTCTGATTTTCCATCAAGGACTCCCTGGACAGTGAAGGTGAGTTTGGCTGCAGAGACAGGAAGGCTATCCGCCCACAGCGCTTGCAGCCCGTCGATCAGACCGCCACGCCAGCACAGATAGTCATGTCCGCCCGCCACGACCCGGTATTGCACCCGATGACCGGCATCACGCAGCAAATCCGCCATCCGGTCATTGACCCGATGCGCCACTTTTTCGTGCACCCCGGCTTCCATAAACACTTTCAGTTGCCCTTGGCCGACGCCCTGCTCAACCTGATGCAGCAGCCAGCCGGCATCGGCCGGTATGGCTTCACGCTGATACATATCGCGACGCGGCCACCAGAATGAACCGGACTGGCTGAGCACCCCGCCAAAGCACTGTGGCCAGTGCAACCCGGCATACAGCGACGACAGGCCACCAAAACTCTGGCCGCATACCAAAGTCGTGGCCGGATCACGGCTGTGAGGTGCCCACTCAGCCACCTGCGGCAGCAGCTCTTCTTGCACCGCCAGCCAGAAATCTTCGTTGCAGGCCAGTTCCTGAGTGCGGTGCTTGAGACTGATAATGTCGATCAGCAGATATACCGCCTCCGGCAATTGGCCTTCACGGGTCAACTGCATCAGCGGCTCCCAGACCGGCATGTTGCTCGACCAGAACTGGCCGTCCAGCAATACCGCCAGGGGTCGCTGCGCCGGGTTGCTGTCGCCAGTGGTGTAAACCCAGACGTCACGCGTATTACCCAACCGCTCGCTGTGCCAACTATGGCGCTGCAGCCGCGCAGGCGGTGCTGGCGTACAACGTCCACTGGCCACGGCGTAGCGATCAAAATCCTGCCAAGCCGGTTGCGCGGGTGCCTCCGGCATATGCAGTCCGGACAACACGTTGCCGGAGACACCGGCCCAGGAACGATGGGGATTAAGCAGGTCCTGGGTGGCACCGGCAAACACCTGATGCCACCAGTGACGGATCGAATGCATATTGGCGTGCGCATCCTCACCACTGTGTTCCAGCGGTCGGTCGTCCATACAGGGGATAAAGCAGTAGCTGCCGCGCCAGTCGGCGCTCAGCTCGGTTTGCCAGTACCAGACGTCGGTCCCTTCCAGCCGTTGCAGGCTCTGTGGCGGCGATGACTGGTGGTGGTCGGTCAGACAATTGATGTGGATCCAGACACGTTGATAGGCTGAAGTGAGTTCACATCCCTGCGGATCGCGCCATAAAAATGTGACCTTCCCTCGCCCATCCCCCAGCAACTCCACCAGCGGCGTACCGCGTTTGGCGATATTCAGCCACCATCCATGGCGCCCGGCGTGCTTGCTCGATAATAATCTGCTGCTTTCTGACTCGGATTTTGTTTTCAAAACGCCTATTCACTATTTAGCTGGCAGCTTCAGGAAAGCCGGTAAATTCGCGGCGCGAGGCGCTGCCCAATAAAATCGTAAACCGAATACTATTGATAATTATTTGCGTTTGCAATAGTGTGTACAGGCTCGCAAATCGGGCAGGTATGTTCAACAGGGTTGGATTTTAATTTCCGAAAACACAAAAACTACAACCGCCCTTCTCTACTGCCGGAGGCCTGCTTTCGGTGCCCCGGGGAAGTCAGCAAGGTAGGAACTCTCACATGAACCGCAAATTATCTCGTTATTCCTTAGCCACACTCATCGGGTTAGGGTTAGGCGCGTCCGCCTTTGTGCACGCCGCACAGCAAACTGATACCCCCGCAGAAACCGACAACGTCGCCAAGAATAATAAAGAAACTGCCGAGGACACCATTGTTGTCACCGCCGCCAAGCAGAACCTGCAGGCGCCCGGGGTTTCTACCATTACCGCCGACGAAATCAAAAAACGCCCGCCGGCGCGCGATATTAGCGAACTGATCCGCACCATGCCAGGCGTTAACCTGACCGGCAACTCTACCAGCGGCCAGCGCGGCAACAACCGCCAGATCGATATTCGCGGCATGGGCCCGGAAAATACCCTGATCCTGATCGATGGCAAGCCGGCCACCAGCCGTAATTCAGTACGTCAGGGTTGGCGTGGCGAACGTGATACCCGTGGCGATACCGCCTGGGTCCCCCCGGAGATGATTGAACGCATCGAAGTGCTGCGCGGCCCGGCAGCGGCACGCTACGGCAACGGTGCCGCCGGCGGCGTAGTCAATATCATCACCAAAAAGAATACCAAAGAGCTGCACGGCTCGTTAAATGCCTACTTCAACGTACCGCAGCACAAGCAGGAAGGTTCTACCAAGCGCACCGACTTCAGCCTGTCTGGCCCGCTGACTGACGAATTAAGCTTCCGCCTGTTCGGTGGTTACAGCAAAACCCAGGCCGATGCCTGGGATATCAATGAATCGCATAAATCCGAGCGCGTAGGCATTTATGCCAACAGTACCCCTTCCGGGCGTGAAGGCGTGGAAGACAAAAACATCGATGCCATGCTGCATTGGGATTTTGCCCACCTGCAGTCACTGGAGTTTGAGTATTCCTACGGTCGTCAGGGCAACCTGTATGCCGGGGATACTCAAAACACCAACTCCAACGCGCTGGTGCAAAGTAACTACGGTAAAGAAACCAACCGTATTTATCGTGAAACTTTCGGTCTAAACCACCGGGGGGCCTGGGATAGTGGCGTCAGTACCAACAACTATATCCAGTTCGAACGCACCCGTAATACCCGTCTGAACGAAGGTCTGGCCGGTGGAACCGAAGGCATCTTCGATACCAAAAACGAAGGCTTTGGTACCACCAAACTGGACGATTTCCTGGCGCACAGCGAAATCAGCGTACCCTTTGAACTGGGCGTAACGCAAACCGCGACGCTGGGCACCGAATGGAACCAGCAGAAAATGAAGGACGGCTCCTCCACCAGCCAAACCCTGATGGGCGGCACCATTCCTGGCCAGGCAGCCGGCACCCGCAGCCCTTATGCCTCCGCGCATATCTTCTCGCTGTTTGCCGAAGACAACATGGAGCTGACCGACAGCACCATGCTGACGCCAGGCCTGCGTTATGACCTGCACTCCGAGGCCGGAAACAACTGGAGCCCGTCGCTGAATCTGTCGCAGGAACTGGGCGACTTCTTCACGCTGAAGATGGGGATCGCGCGGGCCTACAAAGCACCGAATCTGTATCAGACCAACCCAAACTATTTGCTCTACAGCAAAGGGCAAGGTTGTTCGTCCAGCGACGTCAAAAATGGCTGTTACCTGCTGGGTAACGACGATCTGAAGGCAGAAACCAGCGTCAACAAAGAGGTGGGGCTAGAGTTCCATAACGACGGCTGGCTGGCCGGCGTGACCTATTTCCGCAATGACTACCACAACAAAATCGAAGCAGGTAACTCTCGCATCGGCACCAGCAGCAAGGGTACCGCTATCTACCAGTGGGAAAACGTGCCTAAAGCGGTGGTGCAGGGATTGGAAGGCACGTTGAACGTGCCGGTCAGCGAGACCGTTTCCTGGACCAACAACGCCACCTATATGATTGAAAACAAGAATAAGACTACCGGTGATTACCTGTCGATTATTCCTGAGTTCACCATCAACTCGACCCTGAGCTGGCAGGCCACAGAGGAGCTGTCGATGCAGTCGACCCTGACCTGGTACGGCCGTCAGAAGCCGAAGAAGTACAACTATCAGGGCAAACCGGTTAGCGGAACCGAAACCAAGGAAGTCAGCCCTTACGCCGTAGTGGGCGCCAGCGCCACCTATGAGGTGACCAAGAACGTCAGCCTGACGGCCGGTATCGACAACCTGTTCGACAAACGTCAGTTCCGTGAAGGGAACTCGCAGAACGTGGGTGACCCGACCACCGGCGCGATTAACATTGCCGGTGCGGGCGCTGCCACCTACAACGAACCGGGCCGGACTTACTATATGAGCGTGAATACCCATTTCTAATGGTGGGATAAACCGGTAATGAAACGGGGGCTGCCATGCAGCCCCTTATATTGCTGACAAAGCAGGAAAAAGCGTGGTTTTTCCTGCTTTGTGGTGAGCAGCCGAAAATCAATAAATTGATTTTCCTGATTTTTGTTTATCAGCCTCTACTCGCTCTGGGCAGGTATGAGGTTTGTCATCAGTCTGGGGGGCTGCCATGCAGCCCCTTTTTAATTATTTCTCAAGCGAAACCTGTTTGAAGATGTGCTTGCCGAACGGGTCAATCTCGTAGCCTTTCACTTCCTTGCGTACCGGCTCAAAAATGGTTGAGTGGGCAATCATCATCGCCGGCATTTGGTCATGCATCATCACCTGCGCCTGCTGATACATCGCCACCCGTTTGGCGTGATCATTCTCTTCACGCGCCTGCTGGATCAGCTTGTCGAACGGCGGATAGCACCATTTGGCCGAGTTTGAACCCCCGTTGGCCGAAACGCAGGTAAACAGCGGGCCGAAGAAATTATCCGGATCGCCGTTGGCGGTGGTCCAGCCCATCAACGCAGCCTGATGTTCTCCGTTCTTTATCCGCTGCAAATATTCACCCCACTCAAAGGTGACAATCTTGGCCTTCACGCCGATTTTCGCCCAATCGGCCTGAATCATCTCCGCCATGCGTTTGGCATTCGGGTTGTATGGCCGCTGTACCGGCATCGCCCACAGATCGATGGCGAACCCCTGCCCCAGCCCGGCCTCCTGCAACAACTGTTTGGCTTTTTCCGGAGAGTACGGATAGTCCCCAATCTGGTCATTGCTCCCCCACTGGCTCGGCGGCAGCAGGTTCTTTGCCGGCTGACCTGCGCCGTGGAATACCGCCTCGAGGATCGCCGGCTTGTTCACCGCCAGCGCCAGCGCCTGCCGCACCTTGAGGTTATCCAGCGGTTTTTTCTGGGTATTGAACGCCAGGAAACCGATGTTCAGCCCTGACTTCTCCATCACCTGGATATTTTTGTCCTCGCGCATGCGCTTGAGATCCGCCGGGTTAGGGAACGGCATCACTTGGCATTCATTCTTTTGCAGTTTGGCAAAGCGCACCGCCGCATCCGGGGTGATCGAGAACACCAGGCGGTCTATCTTCGGTTTGCCCTCCCAATACTGGTCGAATGCCTTGTAGAGGATCTTCGCATCCTTCTGGTACTGCACCAGTTGGAACGGCCCGGTGCCGACCGGATCGTTATCCACTCGCTGTGGCGTGCCGGCCTTCAGCATCGCATCGGCATATTCGGCCGAGAGAATAGTGGCGAAATACATGCCGAGATCTGCCACAAACGGCGCTTCGGCACGCGAAAGTTCAAAACGCACGGTGTTGTCGTCCACTTTGACAATGTTGTTGATCAGCGTGCCAAACTCCATCGACTCAAAATTGGTGTAAGCACCGTTGGAGACCTTGTGATAGGGGTTAGTGGGGTCTTTTTGCCGCATAAAGGAGAAGATAACGTCGTCGGCGTTGAAGTCGCGGGTGGGGGTAAAGTATTTATTGCTCTGGAATTTTACCCCTCTGCGCAGATGAAAGGTGTAATTCTTGCCGTCTTCACTCACCTGCCAGCTTTCCGCCAAGCTCCGTTGCAGCTCGACGGTACCAACTTTGAAGTCCACCAGCCGGTTGTAAATCGTCGCCGAACTGGCGTCAACCGTGGGACCGGAGGTAAACAACTGAGGATTGAACCCTTCCGGCGAACTTTCGGAACAATAAACCAGCGTGCTGGCGCGTGCGCCGCCCATCACCGTCAGAGCCAAGAGTCCCAACGTCATTGTTATCACTTTTGCTTTTGATTTCTGATTCATCGTGCCATCCCCAGAGTAGAAAACAGACTCGAGGGATACCAATAAATCATGCAGTTAGGGATGTAAAGCACAAATTCTGAGCATAAAAAACGGGGAGTGCTGCATGCGGCATTCCCCGTGGTTGCCCGGCTTACTGAAATTAAATCATCTGGCTGAAGTTCATCTGCGCCATCAGTTTGTAGTTGTCGGCGTAATCCACCGGGATAGCCACCACCACCGGCCCCTGAATTTCCATTGCCTTGCGTAGCATCGGCCGCAAGTCTTCCACCGACTGCACGGCAAACCCGACCGCACCGCAGGCTTCAGCATAGGCTTTAAAATCAATCGGGCCGAATTCCACCCCGGATTTACGCCGGTATTTGTTCACTTCCTGCATTTCTACCATGTTGTAGGCGTTATCCACCCAAATGACATGCACGATGTTATTTTTCAGTCGTACTGCAGTTTCCAGCTCCATGCTCGACTGCATAAAACCGCCGTCGCCGGATATAGAGACCACTTTGTCCCCCGGCCGCACCAAAGCGGCACCTATCGCCCACGGCAACGCCACCCCCATGGTCTGTTGGCCGTTGGAAATCAGTAACTGGCGCGCCCGGAAGCTGTAAAGATAACGTGCAATCCAGATGTGGAAACTGCCCATGTCCACGCACAGCGTCACGTCGTCGCTGACGATATCCTGCAACTCTTTCACGATGCGCAACGGGTGAATTGGCATGCCACTGCGCCGTGCCGCGCGTTCTGCCAGTTCATGGCGCTGACGGCCCAGATCGCTGAGGATCAATTCCACCTCCGTCGGCACGCTCACCACGCCGCTAAAGGCTTCGGTCATCATGTCGAGGGTAGCGCTGATATTACCCACCAGCTCAATGTCAGGGCGATAGCAGGTGTCGATATCCGCCAGCAGCACGTCGATATGCACCAGCTTCAATCGGCCCTGGCTGTTCCACATGCAGGGATCGTATTCAATTGGGCCATAACCGACGCTGACCACCAGATCGGCCTTCTGCAATAGTTGGTCGGCGGGTTGATTATTGAATAACCCAACGCGCCCGGCAAAGCGCGCAAAGTGGTTAACGTCGATCACCCCCGCCGCCTGATAGGTACCCACCACCGGCATTTGGGTGCGATGCAGCAACTGGCGCACCGACTCGCTGTTTTCCGGGCGGCTGGCCTGCAAGCCCAACAGCAGCACCGGGCATTTTGCCTGCTGGATCAATTTGACCGCGGCGCGAATATCCTCACTAGCCGCCGCCCCCATGCGTGGCAGTCGGCAACCCGCCAGCACCGGTGCACTGACCGGCTCATTGACGATATCCATTGGCAGACTGATGAAAGAGGCCCCCGGACGGCCGAACTCGGCGTGGCGGAAGGCGTTGGCAATCACCTCTGAAATCGCCGAACCGGCATGCACCTCGGCACAGTACTTGGTCACCGGTCGGAACATGCTGACGGTGTCCATGCTCTGGTGGGTCTGCTTCAGGTTATCGGCACGTTTCACCGCGCCGCCAAAAGCCACTACCGCATCCCCTTCCGAGGTCGCGGTCGCCAGCCCGGTGATCAGGTTGGAACTGCCCGGCCCGGAGGTCACCAGCGCCACCCCGGCCTTACCGGTCAAGCGCCCGACCGCCGCTGCCATAAATGCCGCGTTGGCTTCGTGACGCACCACTACCGTTTCTATCGACGGCGCATCCTCCAACGAATCAAATACCCGGTCTATCTTGGCTCCCGGAATACCGAATACGTGTTTGACGCCCTGCGCCTCCAGATTTTTCACCACCAAATCTGCGCCGCATGCCCAGTTATTGTCTGTTTTTGCTTTGTTCATGGAATACCTCCTGAAAACTAACCCAAGACTGTCGCGGAATTAACCCTCGGCAGAACGAATTGCACGATCCAAATCCTCTGGACAGAGGTCGGCGCGCAGAAAATCCGCGTCATGCGGCAACTGAAGATTGAGACGGGTGATCACACCAAATTGCAGACGGCCATGGTCGAGCTGGTAATCCAGCACGTGCCCACCTCCGTTGCGATCTTCGGTGACAAAATGCTCGTGATAACCGGCCACGCCAACGCCTTGCATATAGTCAGGCGAGCGAAAACCGACCAGCGTGCCCTGGCAGTGATGAAAGGCAAAGGTGGGCTGCTCTTCAATCGCTTCCAGCATTGGGCGATAGGGACGCTCCTGGCGTGGCACAGTCCGGGTTTCCACGTGGCTGAACTCACCGTCGACACGCACCGCGCAGAACAGATTCGGCGAAGCCACCTGTTCATCAATGCACTGATGCAGCTGCGCCTTGGTGATCGGACGATCAAAGTGTTGGGTGACGCTGGGTTGGAAAAAGGTGACGACGGCAAACGGGGTTTTCTGCTGTAGACTGGCCGGCCGCGCGCTACCGTCGGCACGCAACTGGTGAATTTCCTTGTCGAAGGCGATCAGTTCGCCGTCCAGGTGGTTGAAAGTCCCCAGGCCAAAATTACCGTGCCTGAGCAACTCGGCGATGGTGACCTCCCCTTCGTAAACACCGCTGATTAACGCGCTCATCAGCGAGATTTGGTAGAGCTCGCCCTCCCCAACGCTCAGCGACTGCCTGGCAAAGCCCTGCGCCAAATGCTGCGCACAGGCACACCCGTGATCTTCGTTCATAACCTACTCCTCCACCAGCACGGAGTGAAATGCCCCGTGCGTTCAAAATGCTCACCAGAAAGTGAGCAAAGATGTCGTCGGCAATCCGCCCTGTTGGAACGATTCAGCCATCGGCGACAAAAAAACCGGCACGGCAGGCCGGCGACGCCCAATGTCAACAACGGTTTAGTTTCACTAACCATTTTTGCCAGGCAGGACGTCAAATTGAACGGTTAATCTGGTGTTGAAGCAGCTATCAATACCGCAGGCGCACAGCAAGGCCTGAGGAAAACAAGTATTCTAAAGTTCTAAAAACCGCGTGCTTTATGCATTCTTGCTCTACGCGGTGAGGTCACGGCACGTTCTTATCCGCCGCAAGCACCAAAAAAGAGTAGCCGTAATGCGCCAGACGGAGAACCTGGTATTCATAAGAAACGCTTTTGCATATAATGCAAAGATGAATGACGCCCGCTATGTTGAACATCTGCCGATATTTCTTGAGGTCGCCCTGTTGGGCAGCTTCTCCGCCGCTGCCCGCAAGCTGGGAATGGTGCCTTCGTCCCTGGTACGCCACGTCGATACGCTGGAAAATGCCTTGGGCACCACGCTGTTTATCCGCTCAACGCGCGGCCTGATGCTGACAGATGCCGGGGATATGTTGCAGGCGCGCGCCACCACCTTGCTGACAGACATCAGCGATATCCGTGCAGAACTGACTTCGTTGAACGACAAACCGCAAGGTACCTTGCGTATCAGTTGCCTGCCGACCTTTGGCAAAACCTATATCCTGCCGCTGTTGCCTCTGCTTGCCGAGCGCTATCCCCAACTGTTTGTTGAACTGGATTTGACCGAACGTCAGACCGATCCAACCCAGGAACTGTTGGATGCCACCATTCGCATCGGCGAGCAGAAAGACAGTAGCCTGTACGCCAGTCGGATAGCCACCCAGCGCTGGGTGATGTGTGCCAGCCCTGATTATCTCGCTCGCTACGGCAGGCCTTCCGACCTGAACGCTTTGCCGCAGCATCGGCTGATTGCCCGCTACCATAAGCAACAACCGGCCTGCTGGGCGCAGATCCTCAATGCCTCTTTGATTGAGCGCTGTAGCCTGGTACTGCGCTGCGATGACTTTACCGCTCAGCGCGAAGCCGCACTGCTGGGGATGGGGATCACCTTTTTGCCCAACTGGGTGGTCGGGCCAGATATTCAGGCCGGTCGGTTGCTGCCGGTACTGGAGGATCCGCGCCAGGATCAACAGGGTATTTATCTGCTGCGGCCGGTAGCCAAGGTTTCAACCCGCTTGAATCTGTTCATCAACTTACTCAAACAAAGTATCGGTCAGCCACCGAGCTGGGAATGAAGCGGTGTTATTCGCCCCTGCAACGCCGGGTTATCGCTTTCGTCCTTCAATTCTATGCCGGTCAGGCGGCGCTGAAAAGCCTGCTCCAGCAGCCACGCCAGTTTGAACGCAGCCTGCGGGTAGTCCAGCCCCTCCGGACGGACGTTGGAAATGCAATTGCGTTCCGACTCACGCCGCTGGGTATTCGGCCCCCAGGTGAGGTAGATCCCCAGGCTGTCCGGTGATGACAGGCCCGGCCGCTCACCAATCAGCATCGCCACAGCTCTGGCCCCTAAACATTCACCGATATCATCCCCCAGCGCCACCCGCGACTGATGCGCTAACACCAGCGGTGCCAGAGAAAGCCCCAATAATTCGAGATAAGGCCGCAGTGCCTGCAACAACGGCAGTACCTGCCGATGTACCGCCTTCGAGGACAATCCGTCTGCCACCACCAGCAATAAATCCACCGGCTTGTCAGGCAAGCCCAACAGCAGGCTACGGCTGTCCGCGGCCAACCGGCGCCCCAGATCCGGCCGGCTGAGATAAGCGGTACGGTCGACGGCCTGGCTGCGCACCGTCAAGGTTTGCCAGCCCTGAGCCTGCAATGCCCCGCCCAACGTATCGCTGTCAAAGGGCTGATGCACCGCATCACGCGCCTGCGCATGCGCCAGGCCAAATTTAAGCAATTCCTGGGTCGGTAAACTGGATCCCGTACGCCCCAGCGCAATGCGCGCATCGGTAAAAGCTCGCAGCGCATCCCAACTGTTAACGTGAACTGGCTTGCTCATGGTTGCTCTCCCTGTAACGCCAGCAGCAACGGGTGATTGGCCGCGGTGTCGCGCAGTCGGCCCAGATCGTCGGTGATATGCATTTTCGTCAGCCAGTTAGCGAACTCTGGCGCGTGCTTGAGCCCCAACAGTTCGCGGATGTACAGCGCGTCGTGGAATGAAGTGCTTTGATAATTGAGCATGATGTCATCCGCTCCCGGTACACCTATCAGGAAGGTCAGCCCGGCGGTAGCCAGCAGCGTCAACAAGGTGTCCATATCGTCCTGATCCGCCTCTGCGTGATTGGTGTAACACACGTCGCAACCCAGCGGCAAGCCGAGCAGCTTACCGCAGAAGTGATCCTCCAACCCGGCACGGATAATCTGCTTACCGTCGTACAAATATTCAGGGCCGATAAATCCGACCACGGTGTTGATCAGCAACGGGGAGAAATGTCGCGCTACCGCGTAAGCACGTGCTTCGCAGGTTTGCTGATCGACGCCATGGTGCGCATTGGACGATAAGCAGCTGCCCTGCCCGGTTTCAAAGTACATGACGTTATTGCCCAGAGTACCGCGATTGAGGCTCAGCGCCGCCTGCTGTGCCTCCGCCAGCAGCGCCAGATTAATGCCAAAACCGGCGTTGGCCGCCTCCGTTCCGGCTATCGACTGGAACACCAAATCCACCGGTGCACCGCGCTCGATCAGCCGTAGCGTATTGGTGACGTGTGTCAGCACGCAGGATTGGGTAGGAATAGCGAAACGCTGGATCACGTCGTCTAGCATGTGATTGAGTTTTTCCAGCAGCGGCAGGCTGTCGCTGGCCGGGTTGATACCTACTACCGCATCACCGCTGCCATACAGCAGGCCGTCGAGCATGCTGGCCGCGATGCCCTGCAAGCTGTCGGTCGGATGGTTCGGCTGCAGCCGCACGCTGAGGTGGCCCGGCAGGCCAATAGTGTTGCGAAAACGCGTGATCACCCGGCACTTCCTGGCCACCAGGATCAGATCCTGATTACGCATCAACTTACTCACAGCCGCCGCCATTTCCGGCGTAATGCCGGCGGCCACCTGCGCCAGCATCGCGCTGTCTGCCTGCTCACTCAGCAGCCAGTCGCGGAAGTCGCCCACCGTCAGGTGCGAAATTGGCGCAAAGGCCAACGCGTCGTGGCTGTCGATAATCAGCCGGGTGACTTCGTCTTGTTCATAGGGCACCAGCAACTGCTGGAGAAACGTTTTAAGCGGCACCTCCGCCAGCGCTATCCGTGCAGCCATACGCTCCTCTGCACTGTCCGCCGCCACTTCCGCCAGATAGTCGCCGGAACGCGCCGGTGATGCCTTGGCCATCAATTGGCGTAAATCACTGAAACGATAGCTGCGCCGGCTAAGCGTTGCCTGATACATAGCGTCCCCTGTTCTGCCTGAATGCTTACCTGAAGTTGCAAACCCTGTACCAAGTGTAGTCAGTCGACCGGCGAATATATTCTCCTGCGGTTTCGCCCACGGCCACTTCAGGTTACAGTAGCCGCAACAAAGGAGAGGTAATGACCCGGCAACAAGAAATTATCCAATGGTTACAGCAAGATAATGAAAGAATGACGATATTGCGTACCACCCGCCGGCTCGGTCTGAATGACTGGTGCCTGGGTGCCGGCTTTGTGCGTAATCTGGTATGGGATCGGCTGCACGATTACGCCATGCCAACACCGCTCAACGACATCGACGTGATCCATTTTGACGCACAGCGCCCGGAAGCAGAGCGTGACCAGATGCTGGAAGCACGGTTACAAGAATGGTTGCCGCAGCCCTGGTCAGTGAAAAATCAGGCGCGTATGCACCTGCGCAGCGGTCGAGCGCCCTACCTTAACAGCGAAGACGCCATCAGCTATTGGACCGAGCTGGAAACGGCGGTAGGCGTGCGACTAAATGCAGATGACAGCCTACAGCTGGTGGCTCCCTTTGGCCTGGACGGACTGTTCGATGACACCATCACCTTCAATGTCAAAAACGGCGACCTCGACGCTTATGAACAGCGGGTTATCGACAAAGGCTGGTTGCAACGCTGGCCGCGCCTGCGGCAAATCCGCGGGTAAAGTTTTACCCCATTCTGCCGATAACCCGAGCAGCGGAATCAAAATTCAGGGAGAGTATTATGTCGACCAGCATTACCATGATTGTCCCGGTGAAAAACCCCCTCCCCGGCATCAGCAACGTTTTTAGCGCCCCCGGTAATCAAGGCCAGTTACTGATGGCCAAGCCGGTCAACCAGCAGCCGGAACGCGGCAAGATGAAAGAAGCCAGGGAAACTGACGGTAACGATCCGGTGAAAGTGGCCGACAGCAGCGCCTCGGCACGGATTAAGTCGCTGAACAAGCAAATCCAGGGGCTGCAACAAAAGCTGGTAGATCTGAAAGACTCGGATGCCGATCCCAAGGATATTGAAAAACAGAAACAGCTGATTCAGGCGCAGATCAAAATGCTGCAGGCCGAGATCGCCCGCATTCAGAAAGAAGAGATGGAAAAACAGCAGGCAGAGCAAATGGCTAAAGTTGCCGAGCGTATCGCGCCGACCAAAGGCGACGGCATCAACCGTCCAACCGCACTGAATGCCGTGGATGTGTATATTTGAAATGTTCTTTGAACAGATGAATCATTGAATTGGGCCTGAGATATCAGGCTCTTCACCGTCACCCATAAGTACAATACCGAGTTGATCCGCCTCCTCGTCAATCACTTCCAGCACGGTGTCCGAATCAATAATCACTTCAGATTCGACGATGACATCCAACTGCTCCCCCTTAACCCGATCGCCAAACAGCATTAAGGCACTGTCGCCATGCTGTTTGGATGACCATTTCAACCCATGTGCTGCGGGATGAGCCGCATGAATTGCAGAGGCATATTCCTGAGTATAAATATACTGATCGGCTGTCGAGTCCAAGAGCTGAGCTCTATTGATGCCCATTTTTTTCATGGTCTTAGGATTGAGATCGACCAGATTTAAATCAACTTTTGGCGCAATAACCGAATGTGCCAATCCTTGAAGATTGCCCATATCATAAGCCACCCCGTCAGTATATTCCGGAAGGTCATGAAATAGGGTCTCCATCACCGCAACCCCGGTACTGACACCACCATAAATCGTGGGAACTCGTCGCCTCAGGCTGTCGTACACAGGGCTAAATCTGGCACTTCCCCGCGTTCCAGGATTGAACTGTATGGCGGTATAGCAGATAGAATGTACGCGATAAATATGTTGTCCTGCCGGCCAGGTGAAAAAGTTTACCTGCAGATCGCTAATTGGCGGCCGGATCCGACGTTCAACGTCATTTTCGCCCTTACTGTCATCCATGAGTTCCCCTCAACGTTTCCTCTCTGGCCGCAAACAACACCTGTTCCGGCGCGCTGATCAACATGTCTTTGGGCTTATGGCCCCCCAACCAGCTATTGTCAGTCCCAAACCAGGTGGCCAGCCCCCATGATGTTTTCCTTTCACCAAACATCAGGATTATTTTTTTAATTATCGGCAGCGGGCGATACCCTTCATCCAAAGCATATTCCGGATAAAAATCCTTCCCTTGCAACTGAATGGCAAAAATTTTACCTGATGATTTCCAACGATGCGGGCCAGCGCTAGGATTTGCTGATGTAAAACCCGTTTTTTGCGACAAATCATGCGCTGTTAACCACACTGAATCTTCTATGATGGCGGCATTGTGCTTCGCCAAGCGTTCTGTATGACGACGTTGACGTTCAGTTTTTTCATCTTGGCGGGTTCTTGCTTGAACAGTCGGCGTTTTATCTTTCGCCACTGCTGTTAATTTGGCTGTTTTATCGGTGCTATTCTCCGCTTTTCGGGGCGTCAGAGAAGATGATGTATCATCTGCACAACCAGAGAATGCCGTCGCCAGGGAAGTAATAGCCGCTTTCATCGCCGCTTTGATGGCGTCAGTAAAATGCGGAATATGTCCTGTTAAATCGCCAAGCTCTACCACCAAATACTCAGCATTAGATTTGGTTTCAAGCTTGCGAAGCTCAGCCCCGCTAATCGTCTGAATGTTCAACGACGTTTGTACTTCGTGACGTGTCCGCTGTTTAATGACCATATTACCGCCTGAATATCGTGATATCACTTATATTCGTTATGGTACACCGATTAACCCGACCGTCAATGTTGTTCAGAAAACAGGCTTACCCATATTAAAACAGGGCAACCCAACCGCACTGAATGCCGTGGATGTGTATATTTGACTCAGTAATCCGCCTGCAGCTGACGCTGTTGTTGCAGCAAAGCCGCCTGCTGCCCCACCACCTGCCAAATGACCTCTGCCGCTGGGGTCAGCGAGCGGTTTTTACGCCGTACCAACATCAGCGCACGGTTGATTTCCGGCACCAGACGGCGAACCTTCAGCTGGCCGCCTTCCGGCAAGGGTAATGCCAGCGCCGGGAAAATACTGATGCCGATACCCGCGGCCACCATAGGAAACAGCGTAGCCGGGTGGCCGATCTCCTGTACCACCGTCGCTTCCACCCCTTGTTGGCGCAGAGCGCTGTCAATCAACGGTCGGCTACCCGAAGCATAATCCTGCAACACCAAACGGCTGCCGTTCAATGCCGACCAGTGCACCTCGGGCAATTCGGCAAACGGATGATCGTTACGACACAACAGCAGGAAAGGCTCATGCAGAATCGGTTCGCAGTCCAGATCCAATGCCTGAACCGGATCGACCACGATACCAAAATCGACCTCTGCATTGCGAATGCTGTGCAACACCTGCTGCTGCGCCTGATCACGCAACATGATGTGGATATCCGGATACTGCTTTTCCCCGGCGGCAATGCACTGCGGCATCAGGTGCGCGGAGATGGTCTGGCTCGACGCCACCCGCACCGTACCGCTGCGTTGTACACCAAAGCTGCGCGCATCCAACAATGACGACTGCAACTCATCCAGCAAACGTTCAACCCGGTTGGCCAGCCGTTGCCCGGCGTCGGTCAGCAGCACTTCACGGGTGGTACGATCGAGCAGACGAACGCCGATCTCTGCCTCCAGCTCTTTCACACTGTGGCTGACCGCCGACTGTGTCAGGCCAATGGCCTCACCGGCCCGGCTGAAACTGCGGTGCCGGGCAATGGCGACAAAGACTTTGAGTTGTTTAATCGAGTAATTCATGTTTTTTATTCATATATGAATTAAATAAATTAATTTAATTATTATATCCGGTCGCGCGACAATGGGCGCATTGATTTTTCTTCGAGTACGCCGCCATGAGATTTTTGCCCGATCGCTTTACCCTGACGCTGATCGCCACCGTGCTGCTGGCTTCGTTCCTACCGGCGCGCGGCGAGTTCGTCGGCTGGCTGAACGCGCTGACCATCGCCGCTATCGCCCTGCTGTTCTTTATGCACGGTGCCAAGCTGTCGCGCGAAGCCATTCTGGCCGGCAGCAATAACTGGCGGCTGCACCTGTGGGTGATGTTCAGCACCTTTATTATTTTCCCGACCCTCGGCGTACTATTTAAATGGTGGTCTCCGGTCAACGTCAGCCCCGAACTCTATTCCGGTTTTATCTACCTGTGCATTCTGCCCGCAACCGTACAATCGGCCATCGCCTTTACCTCTCTGGCGGGCGGTAACGTAGCCGCTGCGGTGTGCAGCGCATCGGCTTCAAGCCTGCTGGGGATTTTCGTCTCGCCACTGCTGGTCGGGCTGTTGATGAATGTGCACGGGGAAACCGGCAGTCTGCAACAGGTTGGCTCCATCGTGCTGCAATTGCTGGTACCGTTTGTTGCCGGACATCTGTCACGGCCGCTGATCGGCAAATGGATTGAACGCAACCGCAAACTGATTGGCAAGACCGACCAGACCTCAATTCTGCTGGTGGTGTATGCCGCCTTTAGCGAGGCGGTGACACATGGCATCTGGCATCAGGTCGGCATCGGTTCACTGGTATTTATTGTGGTGGGCAGCCTGGTGCTGCTGACGATTGTGCTGGTGGTAAACACTTATATGGCGCGCTGGCTGGGCTTTATCAAAGCCGACGAAATCACCATCGTGTTCTGCGGCTCGAAGAAAAGCCTGGCGAACGGTATCCCGATGGCCAATATCCTGTTTCCAGCCTCGACCGTGGGCATTATGGTGCTGCCGTTGATGGTGTTCCATCAGGTACAATTGATGACCTGTGCGGTATTGGCACGACGTTATCAGAAAAAACAGCAGGAACAACAGCCAACGCCCAACGGGCAAGCCGTGCGGGAATAAATAAATGGGTGCGGCGGATACCGCACCCGGCAGCTCAATTTTTCTTCAGTGGCTTGACCAGGTGGTCGAGCCCTTCAATTTTAATCGCCAACGTCATTTCCATCAGCATGCCGAGCTTGCCCTGGGGAAACTCTCCCTTTCGGGCAAACCACAACAGGTATTCTTCGGGCAGGTCAATCAGCACCCGCCCCTGATACTTGCCGAATGGCATTACCGTATTAGCAATCTCCAACAGATTCTCTTTTTCCATCAGGCACCCAGCAGGCGGATCATTTCCGCTTCGTCGATAACCTCAATGCCCAGTTCCTGCGCCTTCACCAGTTTGGAACCAGCGGCAACACCCGCAATCACCAGATCGGTTTTCTTCGATACGCTGCCGCTGACCTTGGCACCCAGCGCCGTCAGACGATCTTTGGCCTCGTCGCGTGAAAGCTGGCTCAACGAGCCGGTCAGCACCACGGTTTTACCGGCAAACGGGCTGTCTATCTCTTCCGCCACTATCACCACCGGTGCCGGCCAGTTAATGCCGATTTCGTCGCTGACCAGTTCCTGGATAACCTGTTGGTTGAGCTCTTCGTCAAGGAAATGCCGCGTGTGCTTCGCCACGATTTCACCGACCTCCGGCACTTCTTTCAACGCTTCGATATCGGCAACGAGCAGCTTTTCAAGCGTACCGAAGTGTGCAGCCAGATTGGCCGCTGTGGCTTCGCCTACTTCACGGATGCCAAGCGCATACAGGAAACGGGCGAAGGTGGTCTGCTTAGATTTTTCCAGCGCATTGACCAGATTCTGCGCCGATTTCGGCCCCATGCGATCCAGCCCGGTCAGGATCCCGGCGGACAGACGGAATAAATCGGCCGGATTCTTCACGTACTCTTTTTCCACCAACTGCTCGATGATTTTGTCGCCCATGCCATCGACATCCAACGCCCGACGGGAAACAAAGTGCTTCAGCGCTTCTTTGCGTTGTGCCGCGCAGATCAGCCCGCCGGTACAACGTGCTACCGCTTCGCCTTCCACTCTCTCAACGTCGGAACCGCATACCGGACAATGCTGCGGGAATACAATTTCACGCGCGTCCGCTGGACGGCGATCAGCTATCACTCCCACCACCTGCGGGATCACGTCGCCGGCACGGCGCACAATCACCGTATCGCCGATGCGCAGGCCCAAACGTTCAATTTCGTCGGCATTATGCAACGTGGCATTGCTGACGATCACCCCGGCAACCAGCACTGGCTCCAGTCTTGCCACCGGCGTGATCGCGCCGGTACGGCCAACCTGGAACTCCACCTCGCGCACCTGGGTAATCTGTTCCTGCGCCGGGAATTTGAATGCTGTCGCCCAGCGCGGCGCACGCGCCACAAATCCCAGCGTTTCCTGCAGGTCGATATCGTCAATTTTTACGACCACACCGTCGATATCAAACCCTAGTTGCGTGCGCTCCAGCTCCACCTGACGGTAGAACGCCAGCACTTCGTCGCTGCCGGTACAGCATTTGGCGCGATTGCTGACCGGTAAGCCCCAGTCTTTGAACTGCATCAGGCGCTGCCAGTGGCTGCGAGGCAATTCGCCGCCTTCCAGCAGGCCTACGCCATAACAGAAAAAGGTCAGTGGGCGCTTGGCGGTGATACGCGGGTCGAGCTGACGAATCGAACCGGCGGCGGCATTACGCGGATTGGCGAAGATCTTGCCGTCCTTACGACGTGCCTCTTCGTTCATCTGCTCGAAACCGGCCTGCGGCATAAACACTTCACCACGCACTTCCAGCCGGCGCGGGATATTGTCACCTGTCAGTCGCAGTGGAATGGCGCGGATGGTGCGCACGTTAGAAGTAATGTTTTCACCGGTTGTGCCGTCGCCGCGCGTTGCCGCGCGAACCAGTTCGCCATCTTCGTACAGCAGGCTGACCGCCAGACCGTCCAGCTTCAGCTCGCAGCAGAAGGTCAGCGGATCGCTGCTCTTCAGGCGATCCTGCACTCGTTTGTAAAATGCCAGGAAGCTTTCTTCGTCGAAGACGTTGTCCAGTGACAACATCGGCACTTCATGACGTACCTGATCGAACGCCGCCAGCGGGGCTGCACCCACGCGTTGGGTCGGTGAATCTGCGGTGATCAACTCCGGATGTGCGCTTTCCAGAGCACGCAGTTCACCCATCAGGCGATCGTATTCCGCATCCGGCACTTCCGGCGCGTCCAGCACATGGTATTGATATTCGTGATGGCGCAGTGAGGTTCGTAGTTGATTGATTTGTTGGATTATCGATTCCATAGCTCACCATCAAAGATAAAAAACCCCCGGCAAGCGGGGGCTTTGTTGTTACGGATGTTCAGTGCGCGTGGCCGTCGATCAGGCGTTGTTTTCCAACACTTCACGAAGGCGCGCTTTGTAGGTTTCCAGCTTCTGCGGGGTCATCATGCGGCGCTCATCGTCCAGCACCACACCGCCCACATCGTCGGCGATCCGCTGTGCCGACTGCAGCATCAGCTTGAAGTTCTGATTAGCGTCGCCATAAGACGGCACCATCATGAACATCGACACGCCCGGCGTAGAGAAATCCGACATCATCTCAGGATCAAAGGACCCTGGCTTAACCATATTCGCCAGGCTGAACAGCACAGGACCGCTGCCCGCTGGGCTGATATGGCGATGGAAGATGCCCATTTCACCAAACTGGAAGCCCGCCTGCAGCACGCTCTGCAGCAGAATTTCGCCGCCGATCACGCCACCCTGATGTGCGGTAACGTGCAGCACCAGTACGGTTTCTTTCAGTTTTGCCGGTTTGATGGCAGCTGGAGCAGGCTGAGGCTCGTGCGCCACCGCTGGTTTCACTTCCGGCTGCGGCTGATGAGCAGGTTCGGCATGGAACGCCGGCTCTGCTGCAGGTGCCACAGGCGGGAGATCGTCAACGCGCGGTTCACGGCGCGGCGCAGGCTGCTGCGGCTCATCGTCTTCGTCCTGCGCGTAGTTGTCCAACAGGATGTCATCATAATCCGGCCGCTGAGACAGCGGTGGTGGAGTCTGATGGGCAGCCGGTTGAACGGCACGCGGTGCTGGCTCAGCCGCCGGAGCAGGCTTGGGCGCAACCACGGGTTCTTCGCGAGCGGCATCAAAATGACCAAAGGACGGCTCGTCTTCCGGGTGAGCGGAGCGTACACGCACCTCCCCCACACCTTCATCGAGCTCGTCGATCGGGGATTGTTCACGTTCCTTTTTGGAACGTTTGGCTGGGCGATCGCGAAAAAGCGATGAGCGTTCCTTACGACTGGTCCAAAGACCGTGCAATAACAACGCTATTATGGCGATCGCGCCAACAACGATTAATATCAGACGCAAATCCTGCATCATTGCTATCTCTGTTGTTCCAATACATTGCCACCGCGGCAAACATTCACTCTTTAACTCTATTTGCCCGAGCACACAAGTGCAAGTCCGTGCTGAACTTTATGCCAATAAAGATGATTATACTGCCTTTTTTTGCTGTTTTTTCAGCCAATGTCACCCTAGCCAGTAGAAAATCATCCCGATATGATAGCTAAGCCTGTTCAGACAAAGAGATAACTTAAGATATGTCCTATACGCAGTCACCTTCTCACTCCGCCAGCGGCCTGCATTATTTTGCCGAAGGCTGGCGCCTGATTTCACGCCCGGGGATTAAACGCTATGTAGTATTGCCATTGCTGGTCAACGTATTGCTGATGGGGTCCGCCTTCTGGTGGCTGTTCAGTCAGCTCGGCGACTGGATCCCCAGCATGATGAGCCATGTTCCCACCTGGCTGCAGTGGCTTAGCTATTTACTGTGGCCGCTGGCGGTCATTTCCGTACTGCTGGTGTTCAGCTATCTGTTCAGTACCATCACCAACCTGATTGCCGCCCCCTTCTGCGGCCTGCTGGCCGAGCAGTTGGAAGGCAGCCTGACCGGCAAACCGCTGCCCGACACCGGTATCTTTGGCATAGTGAAAGATTTGCCGCGCATTATGACGCGTGAATGGCGCAAGCTGGCCTACTACCTGCCACGCGCGTTGTTGTTGCTGATACTCTATTTCATTCCAGGCATTGGCCAGACGGTGGCGCCGGTGCTGTGGTTCCTGTTCAGCGCCTGGATGTTGGCAATCCAGTATTGCGATTACCCGTTCGATAACCACAAGGTGAGCTTCGCCGATATGCGCCGCGCACTGCGCCAGCATAAGACCGACAATCTGCAGTTTGGCGCCATGGTCAGCCTGTTCACCATGATCCCCATTCTCAATCTGGTGATCCTGCCAGTCGCGGTTTGCGGTGCCACGGCGATGTGGGTTGATCGTTACCGCCCACAATTCGTTCGTTCCTGAGCCGTTTTATCGGCCACATTACGATTAATTCTTCGACAGGGCGCGCAATTTGCGCCCTTCTCCTTGTGCTTAAAACTTATTTCCTAATAACATATAGATATACCAATTCTTTACTTCCCTGCCGGTACTGTTAGCGTATGCTTTCGACGTTCCCCACATTTTTCATAGAGTTAAAGGACGGGCTATGAGCAAGATATATGAAGACAACTCATTAACGATCGGCCATACGCCGCTGGTTCGTCTGAACCGTATCGGCAACGGACGCATTCTGGCCAAGGTTGAATCACGCAACCCGAGCTTTAGCGTCAAATGCCGCATCGGTGCCAATATGATTTGGGACGCAGAAAAACGCGGTGTCCTGGTCGCCGGCAAAGAACTGGTGGAGCCAACCAGCGGCAACACCGGTATCGCACTGGCGTTCGTCGCAGCCGCACGCGGCTATAAGCTGACGCTGACCATGCCGGAAACCATGAGCATCGAACGCCGCAAACTGCTCAAGGCGCTGGGGGCCAACCTGGTGCTGACCGAAGGCGCTAAAGGCATGAAAGGCGCGATCGCCAAGGCAGAAGAAATTGTCGCCACCGATCCCAACCGCTACCTTATCCTGCAGCAGTTCAGCAACCCGGCCAACCCGGCGATCCACGAACAAACCACCGGCCCGGAAATCTGGGAAGATACCGATGGCGAAGTTGACGTTTTCATCTCTGGCGTCGGTACCGGCGGTACGCTGACCGGTGTCAGCCGCTATATCAAGAACACCAAAGGCAAGGCGATTACCACCGTGGCGGTGGAACCTACCGACTCACCGGTGATCACCCAAGCGCTGGCTGGTGAAGAAATCAAACCGGGCCCACACAAAATTCAGGGCATTGGCGCAGGTTTTATCCCCGGCAACCTGGATCTCGACCTGGTTGATCGCGTCGAACAAATCACCAACGACGAAGCCATCAGCATGGCGCGCCGTCTGATGGACGAAGAAGGCATTCTGGCCGGCATTTCCTCCGGTGCCGCCGTGGCCGCAGCGGTGAAACTGGCTGAAGAACCAGAGTTCGCCGACAAAACCATCGTGGTGATATTACCTTCCTCCGGCGAGCGCTATTTGAGCACCGCCCTGTTCGCCGATTTGTTCACCGAACAAGAATTGCAACAGTAGTGCCAACCGCGCACTAATCGCTAAAAAAGCACCCTACGGGGTGCTTTTTTGTGGACTGGATCAAAGTTTATAGCAGTCGAAGATTGATTTTACCCGCCAGCTTTAGTATTTAACGGTGCATTATTTCGATGCGCGAAATTAATCACTCTCAATTCGTTGTTTAGGCTGAATCGATTTACTCGTTTGTCGCGGATGCGGTAAACACGGCATAATGGAGAGCGGATTTAAACGACGGCAGAAGCCAGTTTTTTTTGATCTGAAGTGCCAAACTCGTCGTTTTCTGTTGCATCAATGCTCGCCCCTGTACCATAGTCAGGCGCTAACCAGACAAGCTAAAGTCATACCCTTGGGTTAACCTTTAGCTCCACAACACACCAATAAGTTGGGGAAACATCAATGTTCCAGCAAGAAGTTACTATTACCGCTCCGAATGGTCTGCACACTCGCCCTGCCGCTCAGTTCGTGAAAGAAGCCAAAGGTTTCACGTCTGACATCACCGTGACCTCTAACGGTAAAAGCGCCAGCGCCAAAAGCCTGTTCAAACTGCAAACTCTGGGGCTGACTCAAGGGACCGTAGTGACCATCTCCGCTGAAGGTGAAGACGAGCAGAAAGCCGTTGAACACTTGGTAAAACTGATGGCAGAGCTTGAGTAATCGGCCCGTCTTCTTAGTTAACACCAGTCAAGAGTAAGGTAGGGTTATGATTTCAGGCATTTTAGTATCACCGGGTATCGCTTTTGGTAAGGCTCTCCTACTGAAAGAAGATGAAATTGTCATCAACCGGAAGAAAATCTCTGCAGACGCTGTAGAGCAGGAAGTCCAACGTTTTCTTGATGGCCGCGCCAAGGCATCCGTGCAGTTGGAAGCGATCAAGACCAAAGCTGGCGAAACCTTCGGCGAAGAGAAAGAAGCTATCTTCGAAGGCCATATCATGCTGTTGGAAGACGAAGAGCTTGAGCAGGAAATCATAGCCCTAATCAAAGACGATCTGGCTTCTGCTGACGCGGCTGCCTACACCATCATCGAAGGCCAGGCGAAAGCGCTGGAAGAACTCGACGATGAGTACCTGAAAGAGCGTGCGGCCGACGTACGTGACATCGGTAAACGCCTGCTGCAGAACATTCTTGGCCTGGCTATCGTCGATCTGAGCTCAATTCAGGACGAAGTGATCCTGGTTGCTACCGATTTGACCCCGTCTGAGACCGCGCAGTTGAACCTGGACAAGGTTCTGGGCTTCATCACCGATCTCGGCGGCCGTACTTCACACACCTCCATCATGGCGCGCTCCCTGGAATTGCCGGCAATCGTAGGCACCAGCGACGTCACCAAGCAGGTGAAGAACGATGACTACCTGATTCTGGACGCGGTTAACAATAAAATTTACGTTAACCCAACCGCTGACGTTATCGATCAGCTGAAAGCCGAACAGAACCAGTACGTGACCGAGAAAAACGATCTGGCCAAGCTGAAAGACCTGCCGGCGATTACGCTGGACGGTCATCAGGTTGAAGTCTGTGCCAACATCGGCACCGTGCGCGACGTCGCAGGTGCAGAGCGCAACGGCGCTGAAGGTGTCGGCCTGTATCGTACCGAATTCCTGTTCATGGACCGCGACTCACTGCCAACCGAAGACGAGCAGTTCCAGGCCTATAAAGCCGTTGCGGAAGCCGTGGGCTCACAGGCAGTCATCGTACGCACCATGGACATCGGCGGCGACAAAGACCTGCCGTACATGAACCTGCCGAAAGAAGAGAACCCGTTCCTCGGCTGGCGCGCCATCCGTATCGCCATGGATCGCAGAGAAATCCTGCACGCCCAGCTGCGTGCTATCCTGCGCGCCTCCGCGTTCGGCAAATTGCGCATCATGTTCCCGATGATCATTTCGGTAGAAGAAGTTCGCGATCTGAAAGGCGAAATCGAGACGCTGAAAGCGCAATTGCGTGAAGAAGCCAAGGCGTTTGATGAAACAATTGAAGTGGGCGTGATGGTGGAAACACCGGCCGCGGCGGTGATTGCTCATCACCTGGCGAAAGAAGTCGACTTCTTTAGTATTGGGACAAACGATCTAACCCAGTATACTCTGGCGGTAGATCGCGGCAATGAGCTGATTTCTCATCTCTATAACCCGATGTCCCCATCAGTGCTTGGCCTGATCAAACAGGTTATTGATGCATCTCACGCAGAAGGCAAGTGGACCGGCATGTGCGGTGAACTGGCTGGCGATGAGCGTGCTACACTGTTGTTATTGGGCATGGGGCTGGATGAGTTCAGCATGAGTGCGATTTCAATCCCGCGCATCAAGAAAATTATACGTAATACTAATTTCGAAGATGTGAAGGCGTTGGCAGCGCAAGCCTTGGCACAGCCAACGGCGCAAGATCTGATGAATTGCGTGAATAAATTCATCGAAGAAAAGACGCTCTGCTAAACTTCCACGACACTGGAACGCCGCCCAATTTAATGCTTAGGAGAAGATCATGGGTTTGTTCGATAAATTGAAATCTCTGGTTTCTGATGACAAGAAAGACACGGGCACTATCGAGATCGTAGCTCCACTTTCTGGCGAAATCGTTAATATCGAAGATGTACCTGACGTAGTATTCGCTGAAAAAATCGTTGGCGACGGTATTGCCATCAAACCAACGGGCAACAAAATGGTTGCTCCGGTTGACGGCACCATCGGTAAAATTTTCGAAACCAACCATGCTTTCTCTATCGAATCCGACAGCGGCATCGAGCTGTTTGTCCACTTCGGTATCGACACCGTTGAACTGAAAGGCGAAGGCTTCAAACGCATCGCTGAAGAAGGCCAACGCGTCAAGAAAGGTGATGTGGTAATCGAGTTCAATCTGGCCCTGCTGGAAGACAAAGCCAAGTCTATCCTGACGCCGGTGGTTATCTCCAACATGGACGAGATCAAAGAACTGATCAAACTGACCGGTAACGTCACCGTTGGTGAGACCCCGATCATTCGCATCAAGAAGTAATAGCGAATGAACGCAAGAACGGCGCCCTAGGCGCCGTTTTTTTATGTCTGCCATTCAAGCCAGTCGCAACAGCAATTAACTCCAGCGAGGAATTCGCAGGGTAATCACCAGCCCTTCCCGTTCGCCGTTACGCGCCTCAACCTGACCACCGTGCGCCAATACCACCTTGCGAGTGATCGCCAGCCCCAGCCCGTAGCCCTTACCTGACATCGCCGATTTCACTCTGACAAACGGATCAAAAATGCTGGAAAGTTTCGACTCTTCCACACCCGGCCCCTGATCGCTGACCTCAATCTGGAACAGCTGCTCGATACGCCTCAGCACCACCGTCACCCGTTGCCCGTGGCTGGAGAAACGCAACGCATTACGCACGATATTATCCACCGCACGCCGCATCAGTTCAGCATTGCCCTTGACGGTGTAATCCATGTCCGAACAGGCCTGCAACACGATATCTACGCCAGGGAGCTGCGCTTCGTAACGCGCATCACTCACCACCGCATCCACCAGCCCGTACAGGTCAAAATACTCTTCATCCGGCAGGTTGCTGCTCTCGGTACGCGACAGCGCCAACAGTTCGCCGATCATTTTATCCAGCCGCCCCGCTTCCTGCTCAATGCGCTGCAGCGAGTTCTCCACGTTACCCGCATTCTGCCGCGCCAAGCCGATGGCTAATTGCAAGCGGGCCAGCGGCGAACGCAGTTCGTGCGAAACATCATGCAGCAACTGCTCACGGGCGCTGACCAGCAGCTCCAACCGTTCGGCCATGCTGTCAAAGTCACGCGCCACCTCAGAAAGCTCGTCATGCCGTCGGCGCATTGCCGGGAACAGACGCACTGACAGGTCGCCCTGCGCCACGCGATCAAAACCGTCACGCAGCTTGCGCATCGGTCGGGTGAGGTTCCAGGCCAGCACCGCGCTGAACAACAGCCCTGCCAGCCCACCCACCCAAAGCATCGGCGCAGGAATATTGAAGAAATGTGAACGCTTTCTTGGCCAATACTCTTCCCGCAGGCCACGCATATCGTAACTCAGCCAATAGCCCTTACCGCCCTCGCCCTCTACCCAGGCGGTAACTGCTTTCGGCATCCGGCGGCTCTCAAACACCGGTTCCTCAGCGACCGGTGCAGGCGGCTTGTCCAATGGAGTCACGGTCAACAGACGCCGGTCATCATCCGACCAGTCTTTCAGCATGGCATCCAGCGACGGCATTCCACCGCTGCGCAATTGCGTGGCGACAGAGGTCAATTGCAACGCAATCACCCGCCGGGCCATGGCGTTTTCCGGCGGTTCGTAACGATCGCCATATAAGGAAAAAGCGACCCACAACGCCTGAGTCATGATGATAAAGGTCAACCAGAAGCCAAGCAGGATTTTCCAGAACAGTCTTCCACGCATAGGCATTATCGGATGCGGTAGCCGATGCTACGCACCGTCTCAATGCTGAGCGCGTTGTCCGTCAACGCCCCCAGCTTCTGGCGGATATTGCTGATATGCACGTCAACGCTGCGGTCATAGGCTTCCCGTGGGCGGCCTAAACCTTTTTCTGACAGCTCGTCTTTTGATACCACACGCTCCGGCGCGCGTAACAGCAGCTCCAACAGATTGAATTCGGAAGCGGTCAGATCAAACGCCTTGCCACGCCATTCGCTGCTGCGGGTTGATGGGTTAAGGGTCAGCTCGCCGAAATTAATCGCAATCTCGTCGTCAACTTCATCCGGGCGCTCGTCGAAACGACGCAGTACCGCACGCAGGCGCGCCACCAGTTCGCGGGGATAGCACGGCTTGGGCATATAGTCGTCGGCGCCCATTTCCAGGCCGATAACCCGATCGATGTTATCGCCCTTGGCCGTCAGCATGATGATCGGCATGCGGCTCTTTTTACGGACGTCGCGCAGCACGTCGATGCCGCTCATGTCCGGCAGCATGATGTCGAGGATCATCGCGGTGTAATCACCCGACAGCGCGCCTTCCACTCCGGCCTTGCCGGTCAGCACCAGCGTGGCGTTAAAACCTTCGCCGGTCAGGTATTCGCTCAGCATGGTGCCGAGTTCAAGGTCATCATCGACCAATAAAATTTTCATGCCTTGCTCCTTCGCGGATTTTCGTCATTTTCACGCCTATTTGTCTGCTTCGCAGCCGGTTTTACTCAATCCTTACATATTCCTGAACGCCACTTAATCGCAGCCCGGCCGACGGCGCGTTAAATTAGCGCCAACAGATTTTTGCCACGCTTTTATGCCAGGAAAGCCCAAGGTTATTGTGGTCGCTATCGCCTTATTTCTCTACTTCAGGTGACAAGGCGGCGAAGAATTATCGTTATATCACCTGGTGGTCCAACATTGGGCCAGATAAAGGCCCTGTAGGTAGCGCTGGGCGACTTACAGCATAAAGGCAGCGGGTATAACGACTTAACCCGCCAGAACGCTCTGAGAGACGCAGAAAGGGTATTGGGGGAGTTTTAATTTCACCCCGGCGAAATAATCCACCGGGATAGGCTCGATACAGGCGTTGGAAAGGAAATAACGGTTAGGCAAAAACACCGGTGGAGAGATAGCGATCGCCGCGATCGCAGATGATAGCCACAATCACGCTTCCCGGATTGGTCGCTGCAATCCGTAGCGCACCGGCTACTGCCCCGCCGGAACTGACGCCGCAAAATATGCCTTCGCGCTGCGCCAACTGACGCATAGTCTGTTCTGCGTCGGTTTGCTCAATGTCCAATACCTGATCCACCAGATCCGGCCGGAATATGCCCGGCATATAAGCCGGTGCCCAGCGGCGAATGCCGGGAATACTGCTGCCTTCCGCCGGTTGCAGGCCGATAATCTGCACCTGCGGATTTTGGCTCTTCAGATAGCCGCCCACACCGGTAATGGTGCCGGTGGTGCCCATGCTGGAAACAAAATGGGTCACCCGCTGATGGCTCTGCTGCCAGATTTCCGGGCCGGTGGTGGTGAAGTGGGCGTAAGGGTTGTCCAGATTATTGAACTGATCCAGCACCTTGCCCTGCCCCTGACTCTGCATTTCCAGCGCCAGATCGCGTGCACCTTCCATCCCCAGTTCGCGGCTGACCAAGATCAACTCTGCACCATAGGCACGCATCGCCGCCTGACGTTCCTGGCTCATGTTTTCCGGCATCAGCAAGGTCATCGAATAGCCTTTCAGTGCCGCTATCATCGCCAGCGCAATACCAGTGTTACCACTGGTGGCCTCGATTAACCGATCGCCGGGCTTTATCTCACCGCGCAGCTCCGCTTGCTGGATCATCGCCAGCGCGGCGCGATCTTTCACCGAACCGGCCGGGTTATTGCCTTCCAGTTTGAGCCAGACCTCGCTGCCCAGACCTGTAGCCAGACGTTGTAATTTTACCAGCGGGGTATTTCCGATGCATTGTTCAAGCGTTGTCACGATCTTTGCCTGTGTGTTGGACATAAAATAACAAGGCAACCGCAAGGTCGCCTTTAACGTCAGTTAAAACCTATACCCAAAATATTTCGAGGTGCAGAAAGGTGGCAACAGCACAAGTCCCCAGGAGCTTACATCAGTAAGTGACTGGGGCGAGTAAAGGCAGCCAACACACCTGCAACTTGAAAGATAAAGGGTATATCAGGCGCTTTTAGCTAACGCAACAGGTTGTAGCAGTTGATCACCGGCGTACAGGCGCGCATTCAGGCTGCCAACGTAGTAACGGCCGCCGCGTACCGGCGGTTCGTTGCCATCCGGCAACACCACGCTGATCGGTTCCTGATGCCAGCCGATCGGCTGTACGGTCATCTGCCAGAAATGGCCGCGTGGGCTGACTTCCAGCACCTGCACCGGCAGTGGGCAGCGGTCGCTGCTCTCGGTGCCGACTTCCATTTCCCACGGGCGCAGGAATAAGTCCACACGGCCCTGATGCATTGGCTGGAACGACAGCGGCCACTGGTGCGCACCGACGAACAGCTGCGAACCGCGTATCTCGCCGCTCAGACGGTTCACTTCGCCCATAAATTCCAGCACGAAGCGGCTGGCCGGTTCACGCACTATCTCTTCCGGCGAACCGACCTGCTCAATATTGCCCTGGCTCATCACCACGATACGATCGGCGACTTCCATTGCCTCTTCCTGATCGTGGGTGACGAATACGCTGGTGAATTTCAGCTCTTCATGCAGCTGACGCAGCCAACGGCGCAGCTCTTTACGCACCTGCGCATCCAGTGCGCCGAAAGGTTCGTCCAGCAATAGAATTTGCGGTTCAACCGCCAGTGCACGCGCCAGGGCCACGCGCTGCTTCTGACCACCGGAAAGCTGTGACGGATAACGGTTGGCCAAATGGGCCAACTGCACCATTTCCAGCAGCTGGGTCACTTTTTGTTTGATCGCCGCGGCATTTGGGCGTTCGCGGCGCGGCAGCACGGTCAGGCCAAAGGCGATGTTATCGAACACCGTCATGTGGCGGAACAGCGCGTAATGCTGGAACACGAAGCCCACTCGACGATCGCGGGCATGCACATGGCTGACGTCGGTGCCGTGGAAGCCCAGCTTGCCGCCGCTCTGGTTTTCCAGCCCGGCGATAATACGCAGCAGCGTGGTTTTCCCGGAGCCGGACGGCCCTAGCAGCGCCACCATCTCACCGGAGGCAATGTCGAGCGAGATATCGTTCAATACCTTGGTACGACCGAAAAACTTATTGATACCGTTAATCTCAATGCTCATGATTTTCCTCCCGCTCGAGACGTGCATTCTGACGTTCCAGACGCCATTGCAGGCCACTCTTCAAAAATAGGGTCACTATCGCCATCAGGGTCAGCAAACCGGCGGCGGTAAAGGAACCTACCGTGTTGTAATCCTGTTGCAACAACTCAACCTGCAGCGGCAGGCTGAAAGTCTCACCGCGAATAGAACCGGACACTACCGATACCGCGCCGAACTCACCTATGGCACGTGCGTTGGTCAATACCACGCCGTACAACAGCGCCCAGCGAATGTTGGGCAGCGTCACCCGGCGGAACATCTGCCAACCGGAAGCCCCCAGCAAAATGGCGGCCTCGTCTTCCTGACTGCCCTGGCTGAGCATCATCGGCACCAGCTCACGTACCACGAACGGACAGGTCACGAAAATGGTCACCAGCACCATGCCCGGCCAGGAGAACATCAGCTGGATATTATGCGCATCCAGCCAACCGCCCAGCAGCCCATTGCTGCCGTAGAACAACAGGTAAATCAGCCCCGCGACCACCGGCGAAACGGCGAACGGGATGTCTATCAGCGTCAGCAACAGCTGACGCCCAGGGAAGGTGAAACGCGTCACCAGCCAAGCCAGCAAGGTGCCGAAAATCAGATTGAACGGCACGGTAATCAAAGCAATCAGCACCGTCAGCCAGATAGCGTGCAACATGTCGTGATCGACCAGGTTGCCCCACATCACACCAATCCCTTTGGAAAAGGCCTCGGCAAAAATCGAAATGATCGGCACCACCAGCAGCAATACCGAAAACAGCACGCCGATACCGATCAGCGTCCACTTGCCCCAGTTGACGCGCGGGCGTTCGACACCGTTAAACTCAGAGATATCAGCCATCAGTGCCCCCCGATACGTCGGCCAAAGCGGCTCTGCAGAACGTTAATGCTGAACAGCAACAGCAGCGAGGCCGCCAGGATCACCGAAGCAATCGCACTGGCCGCTGGATAATCAAATTCCTGCAAACGAACAAAAATCATCAGCGAGGTTACTTCGGTCTTCCAGGCGATGTTGCCGGCAATAAAGATCACCGCACCAAACTCGCCCAGGCTGCGGGTAAAGGAGATCGCCGTACCGGCCAACAGCGCCGGTGCCAGCTCAGGTATCACCACGCGGCGAAAGCTCTGCCAGCGAGTCGCGCCCAGGGTTTCTGCTGCCTCCTCGTATTCCGGCCCCAGTTCCTCCAGTACCGGCTGAACGGTGCGCACCACGAATGGCAAGCTGGTAAAGGCCATCGCCACGGCAATGCCAAGCCAGGTAAACGTCACCTTAATGTCAAAATGCGCCAACCATTGGCCATACCAGCCAGTGGTGGAAAACAGCCCCGCCAGTGTCAGGCCGGCTACCGCCGTCGGCAATGCAAACGGCAGATCGATCAGACCGTCCAGCAGCGTGCGACCGGGAAAACGATAGCGGGTCAGGATCCAGGCCATCAGCATGCCAAACACCGCGTTAAACAGGCTGGCAACGCCCGCCGCCAGCAGTGTGACTTTATAAGCCGCCACCACCTGCGGGTTGGAAATCACTTCCCAATACTGCGCCAGGCTCATCTGCGCCAACTGCATTACCAACGCGCTAAGCGGCAACAGCAGGATCAGACAGGTGTAAAACAGGCTGCTCCCCAAACTGAGGCCGAACCCAGGCAGAACCCGCTTGCTGGTCAACGACAACATTACTTATGCCCTGCGGCTAACAGCTGATCCAACTCGCCACCGGTGGAGAAATGCGTTTTCATCACCTGCGGCCAGCCACCAAACTGATCTTCCACCCGGAACAGCTTGGTCTCCGGGAACTGGCCTTTGGCCGCGGCCATCGCCTGCTTGTCGTAAACACGGTAGTAGTAGCTGGTGATCACCTGCTGCGCTGCCGGGCTGTAGAGATAATTCAGATAGTCCTTGGCCGCCTGTTCGGTGCCGTTTCTTGCCACGTTTTTATCGACCCAGGCCACCGGGAACTCCGCCAGAATATCGACCGGCGGCACGATCACCTCGTATTTGTCTTCGCCATACTGCTTGCGAATATTGTTCACTTCCGACTCAAAGCTGATCAGCACATCGCCCAGGCCACGTTCGACGAAGGTGGTGGTTGCGCCGCGACCGCCGGTGTCAAACACCAGCACGTTTTTCAGGAAACGAGTCATAAAGGCGCGGGTTTTGGCCTGATCATTGCCATCCGCCTGACTGGCAGCGCCCCAGGCGGCCAGATAGGTGTAACGGCCGTTACCGGAGGTTTTCGGGTTCGGGAACACCAGCTTCACGTCGTCACGCACCAAATCATTCCAGTTATGAATGCCTTTGGGATTGTCCTTACGCACCAGGAAAGCCATGGTGGAATAGAAAGGTGAGCTGTTGTTCGGTAAACGGGTCTGCCAGTCAGCCGGGAGCAGTTGGCCGCGATCGTGCAGGATCTGCACGTCGGTCACCTGATTGTAGGTCACTACGTCGGCGCGCAAGCCCTGCAGGATCGCCAACGCCTGCTTGGAAGAGCCGGCGTGGGATTGCTTGATAGCCAGTTTGTCGCCAGGATGCTGTTGGTTCCATTGCTGCTCAAAACCTGGATTCAGCGCGGCAAACAATTCACGGGAAACGTCATAGGAGCTGTTCAGCAATTCAGTTGCCGACAGCGGACCGCTGGCTAACAGCGCCGCCGCCAACCATCCTTTCAGTACGATATTTTTAACCCGCGTTTGTTTCATTGTGCACCTTATTACTGAGTCATTCCGTCGGGCTTCCGCCCTGATGTTGACCAGTGTATTTATAACTAGGTGCGGAGCTGTAACGCTTTTATATACCGTTTAGTGATTTTCAAGCATCAAACGCTATAAGGCAGGAACGGAGCGGCATGGCAGAGGGGGGAAGTAAAACCGGAGCAGGCATAGCCAGCCCCGGCAGAGGTGTTACAACGACAGCAGGCGCGTCAGTGATGGCGCAAAGTAATAACTGCCGGTCACCGCACGGCTGAAACGAAGCATCGCGTCGCGTTTGCCATCCAGGTCGCCGAACATGCTCAGCAGCTGCTTTTCGATGTTATGCAGGCGTGCGCAGTAGGCGATGAAATACAGCCCGTGCTTGCCGCTGGCAGTGCCATAAGGCAAGCTTTGGCGCAGGATCTTCAGGCCCTTGCCCTCTTCTTTCAGATCAACACGGCTGACGTGTGAGGTGTCCGGGCGTTGCTCCGGCGGCAGTTCTTCGCTGTCATGTTTGGTACGGCCGATAATCTGCTCCTGCTGTTCGGTGGTGAAACGCTGCCACTGACGCAGGTTGTGTTCATAACGCTGCACCAGCACGTAGCTGCCGCCTGCGTCTTCTTCGCCTTTGGCAATCACCGCCACTTCCGGTCGCTTGTCGCCCTGCGGGTTTTCCGTGCCGTCGATAAAGCCGCTCAGGTCACGCTCTTCCACCCAGCGGAAACCGTGGGTTTCTTCTTCAATTTTGATGGCATTGCCGAACGCGGTCAGCGCAGCCTGGGCCAGCGTGAAGTTAACATCATGACGCAGGGATTGAATATGGATCAGCAGATCGCGCTGGGTGGCCGGTGCCAGCCCTTTGCCGAGCGGGGTGAATGGCTTCAGCTCTTTGGCGCCCTGGCCGCTGGACAGGTCATGCCAAACGTCATAGCCAAAGGCAACCACCGCGCCCAAATGCGCATCGGGGAACTGCTGTTGCAGCTCGGTCAACGTCTGGCAAAACTGCTTGCAGCCCTGGCGGAGTTCGGCAAATTCGCCCTGTACCGTGGCTTCCATAAAAATGGCGAAACGGCAGTGTTCCAGCAAAATGCCGCTCTGAACCTGTGTCATTGTCGTTATCCTCAATAGCAGAATCGGGTAACAGTAGCCTGTTACGAATGCGCAGTATCATACCGCAAGCAGGGATAATTGCCTTGCCCGAACGCAAAGAAAATAAGGATACCCGCCAAAATGAAGGAAGCTGGGGCGCCGCAGATCGGACGCCCAAAAAGAAAGGTTTACTGAGGCTTGGCGTGCCAGATGATCTTGCTGACCGTCCAGCTTTTCAGCGTGTCATCCGGTGGGATGATGTCCTGCGGGCCGGCCCACTTGCCGTTGAAAATGTAGGTCACGTACTTGCTCTGCTCCGCCACACACTCCACCTTGCCGGCATCGTCACCGGTGGCCGGTTTACAGGCACCGAACGCCTTGCTGTACAGGTCACTGAACGGTGTGCCGAGTTTGCTGCCCCACTCGGTCGCCACCTTGCTGTCCATCACGTCCACACGCTGCACGTGGCCCTTGGGTTCACCGGTGATCACCAGTTTCACATCATTACCGTCCATCGCCTGATAGTAAGAAATTATCTGGCCCTGGCTGGTGGCCATACCGCCACGCAGGCGGTAATCACCTTTCAACCCGTCGTTGATGGCGCTTTCCGACATCGGGGTGCCGGCGTTCAAATCGCCAACGCCCTTGGCGCTGACCTCAAGGCTGCTGCCAAACCAGTTAAGCGGCGACAGGCTCGACCAGGAGAAGTTCGACATCGTCGAACAGCCGGTCAGTAACAGCGGGAGCCCTAACAATAGTGGGCGAATATTCATCTCTAGCTCCTTAACATCAAAGGCATGGGCCCGGCATTTTGCTGCGTGCCAGCCTCTCACAACTGTCCACGCTTCGCCATCGGTTGCGAGCTTGGAGTGCAGAAAATAAGAAAAGTGCCGCCGCAGGTGGCAATTACCCCGCTTCGTCATGCACGGTAAAGCAGGCTTTCAGGCGCTGATCCAGCAGCAGGTAAGCCAGTGCCAGCGCATCAAGCAGTATCAGGACAGCATCCAGCGGTGGCTGATTGTCGGCCTGTTGCCACAGGTTGAACACCGAACCGCCCAGCGCCGCCAGCAGCGAGAGACAGAGCCCCCAACGCCAGGCACGCCATAATCGTGGCCATTGGTGACGCCGTGGAGCCAACAGAAATGCCAGCGCCGCCGGCAGCCCCAGCAGGATGCCGTACCAGAACCTTTGGGTGTCAGGGTAAAACAACTGCAACAGCCCTTCTCCCTGCTGGCGCGAAGCGCCGGCCATCACGAACAAAATCCAGGTCCGGGCCTGTAAAACCAGCACGCCCCAAAACCACAGCGGCAAACGCAGCGCGCCATGATGATCGTAATCGTCGGGGGAAAAACGGGGTGGGAGTGGCTTCAACGTCGGTTCCTTGCCAATTGCATTATTATTATTCCTTCAAATGGGAGCCAGATTTATTGTTTTCAATGCGCGCGCTTAAGAACCCCTTAAGATTTTCATGTTTTACTTAACCCCATCAAACCAGCAGTCCTGATTGGCAGGGCTTTAATTCTCGATTGAGATAAGGAAGCTTAAGATGAAAAAATATACCCTGGCCGCATTAATCGCTCTGTGCAGTGCACCGGTTCTGGCCCAACAAGGCGGGTTCCTTGATCCTGCGGCACCGCAAACATCAACGCAAAATATCCAGCAGGGCGGCTTCTCCGGCCCAAGCGCGGCACTGACCACAGTAGACAAGGTGAAGTCGATGAGCGATGACACCTGGGTGATGCTGCAGGGCAATATCGAGCAGCGCGTTGGTGACGACACCTATACCTTCCGTGACGCCAGCGGCACCCTGACGGTGGAGATCGACAGAAAACGCTGGAACGGCCAGACCATCACCCCGAAAGATAAAGTGCAGTTGGAAGGGAAAGTGGATAAAGACTGGAGCACTGTGGAAGTAGATGTGAAGAACATCAAAAAACTGCCTTAACACGCAGCAACGGGCGGTGAGGTTTCACCGCCCGAATGACCACTCAATATTCCTGATCTTCGATCAGTCGTTTACCCAGGTTGGTAACGTTCTGGATCTCGTAACCGAGTTTTTCGTACATCTCGATCACCGTGTCGTTGTCTTCACGCACCACCAGCTGGATCTTCGGGCACCCGCGCGCGATCAGCTTCTTCTCCAGACGGTTAATTAACGCATTGGCAATACCGCGCCCGCGATAATCCGGATGCACCCCCAGATAATACGCCGAACCGCGATGGCCATCGTAACCGCCCATCACCGAGCCCACGACTTCGCCGCCCACTTCGGCAACCAGAAACAGGTCCGGATCGTGATTGAGTTTACGCTCGATATCCATCTCAGGATCGTTCCACGGGCGCAGCAGATCACATCGCTCCCACAGGGTAATGACTTCTTCAAAGTCGTCTTGTCGAAATACGCGAATTTCCATCGATGTTCGCCGCTGTTAATTAAGATGTTTATCTGATTATACCCAAAGTTATTGGAGTTGCATCAAGGCAGCAAGCGAATGAAGCCCGAATCACTGACTTAAGTCAGTGATTCGGGTGAGCAAGCGCAGCTAACACAGATGCAGCTTCAAGTACGCAGGGTATATCGCGGGATTATTCACTTAAGCAATATCAAACTGCGATTTACCCCAGCAATTATGCCGAAATCACCGGTCATCCGCGTAATAAATGGACATAGTTATCAGGTCGATTAATGATTATCAATACGATATAACGTCGCAAAATAGAATTTGTCGATGGAGCGTAGCATTATGAAAAAGCAGGTTAAACAATTCCTCAATTTTAAGCCGCTCTCCGTTTCCCCCACACGACGTCAATTACTGCTCTCCGGCCTGGCGTTGGTACTGCTTGGCAGCAAAAGCCAAAGCGCCAAAGCCGAATCCGGTGGCATGCTGCGCAACCAACATCCCAAACCGGCAAGCAAACCGGCAAGCAAACCGGCAAGCAAACCGGCAACTAAACCGTCCGGCAGTAAAAGACTGGTGATGATCGACCCAGGTCACGGCGGTATCGACTCCGGCGCGGTCGGCAGCGAAGGCTCACAGGAAAAGCACGTCGTGTTGGAAATTGCCAACCACGTGCGCCGCATCCTGCATGAACAGGAACATGTCGAAGTTCGTCTGACGCGGGAAGAAGACGAATTTATCCCGCTGTTCCAACGGGTGGAGATTGCCCACCAGCATCAGGCCGACCTGTTTATCTCGATTCACGCCGACGGTTTTACCAGCCCGGAAGCCTCAGGCGCTTCGGTGTTTGCCCTGTCCAATCGCGGTGCCAGCAGCGCCATGGCGCGTTACCTGTCCAACCGTGAAAACGCCGCCGATGACGTGGCCGGTGGCAAGTACCAAAACCAGGACAACTATCTGCAACAGGTACTGTTTGATCTGGTGCAGACCGATACCATCAACAACAGTCTGACGCTCGGTCGCCACGTGCTCGGCCAGATCCGTCCGGTACACCATCTGCACAGCAACAGTACAGAACAGGCGGCCTTTGCGGTGCTGAAATCCCCGTCGATTCCGTCAGTGCTGGTAGAAACTTCATTCATTACCAATCCGGCAGAAGAGCGCCTACTTGGTACAACCGCCTTCCGCGAGAAAATCGCCCGCGCCATTGCCGATGGGGTGCTCAGTTTCTTCAGCTATTACGATACGCACCAACGAAAACCCGGCTGATACTGCCAGCCGCGGTGAATAAGGGTATACTCTGCGCCTTGTTCAGTCAGACGCTGTGAATTATCACGTATGAGTTTATCGACCATCGCAGAAGTAAAATCCTTCCTGCTGGCGCTGCAGGACCGCATCTGCAGCCAGTTGGCCCAGGCCGACGGCAGCGCCGTTTTCAACGAAGACCGCTGGACGCGTGAAGAAGGCGGCGGTGGCCGCAGTCGGGTGTTGACCGACGGCGCGGTGTTCGAACAGGCGGGCGTCAACTTTTCACATGTCTCCGGCGCTACCCTGCCCGCTTCCGCTACCGCGCATCGCCCCGAACTGGCCGGGCGCAGCTTCCAGGCGATGGGCGTCTCGCTGGTGATCCATCCGCGCAGCCCCTACATTCCTACCAGCCACGCCAACGTGCGCTTTTTCATTGCGGAAAAACCGGGTGAAGAACCGGTGTGGTGGTTTGGCGGTGGCTTTGATCTGACGCCGTTTTATGGCTTTGAAGAAGACGCCGTTCACTGGCACCGCACCGCCGAGCAGCTGTGCGCGCCCTTCGGTGAACAGGTCTATCCCAAATACAAAAAGTGGTGCGACGACTATTTCTTTATCAAACACCGTAACGAAGCACGCGGCATCGGTGGCCTGTTCTTTGATGACCTGAACACCCCGGACTTCGCCACCTGCTTCGCCTTTACCCAGGCGGTGGGCGAAGGCTTCCTCGAGGCCTATCTGCCAATCGTAGAGAAACGCAAAACGCTAAGCTGGGGCGATCACGAGCGCCAGTTCCAACTGTATCGTCGCGGCCGTTACGTGGAATTCAATTTGGTCTGGGATCGGGGCACGCTGTTCGGCCTGCAAACCGGTGGCCGTACCGAATCCATCCTGATGTCGATGCCGCCGCTGGTGCGCTGGGAATACAACTATCAACCGGCGGAAGACAGCCCGGAAGCGGCGCTGTACCGTGATTTCCTGCCGGTGCGCGATTGGCTGAAGGAGCCGAAATGATGCAGATTTGGGTTGATGCGGACGCCTGTCCCAACGTAATCAAAGAAGTGCTGTTTCGGGCGGCAGAGCGCACCGCGATGTCGGTGACGCTGGTAGCGAACCAGCCATTGAGAACGCCGCCGTCAAGGCACATCCACACCCTGCAGGTGGCGGCCGGATTTGACGTGGCGGATAACGAAATCGTGCGACGCTGCGAGAAAGGCGATCTGGTGATCACCGCCGATATCCCGCTGGCAGCGGAAGTGATAGAGAAAGGAGCGGTGGCACTGAACCCACGTGGTGAACGTTACACCCCAGACACCATTCGTGAGCGCCTTAACATGCGTGACTTTATGGACACCCTGCGCTCCAGCGGTATCCAGACCGGCGGCCCGAATACGTTGAACCAGCGTGACCGTCAGCAGTTCGCCAACGAGCTGGACAAGTGGCTGCAGCAGGCAAAACGGGCGCAGTAATTGCGCCCGCATCCCGTTTAGAATCGCACCTCGCCGCCAAAGATATAGGTTCGGCCACGAGCAGTGTTGGTCGGTGAGAAATCCCGTGACTGTGATGGCATCGCGTTCATCTTGTTCAATGCATCGGAATAGTCTTTGTCCATCAGGTTCTGCACGCTGAATTTCAACAGCAGATTGCGGTTGAATTGATAGGTACTGTACAGATCGATAACGGTCGGGATATGCGGCACAGGCTCTTTCAACAACTGCTCATTCTCATCAACGTTATAATCGGGAGAAAGGCGCACAGCCTTGCCGGTGTATTTCACCAGCCCGCCCAGCGTCAATTTCTCATCCAGCAAACGCACCCCCGTATCCAGCGTGAAGTACAACTCCGGTAACTCGCTAATGTCACCGGCACCGAACACATTGCTGGCCTGATTTGTCGGCTGACTGGTGTGCTCCTTGCTCAAAGACAGTTTGGTGTAGGCGAAACCGGCGTCGTACATCGCCTCTATTTCCACCCCACGCGACCTGACTGGCTCGTAAGAGTTGCTGTACATGGTCATGGCGACATTCACATCGGCGTTATCCCATTCCTCTTGGCTGGTCTGAGCACGATGACATTTTTGGCGATTGCTACACACCATGTAGCTCTGGCTGGAAATGTAATTTTTGATTTTCGACTCAAAATACACTGCCTTGAGCTGGAAACTGTCCTGTTTAAACAGCAGGTCATGAGCATTGGCGTTAAAACCCGCCTGATAGGTTTCTGCCGTTTCCCCCTTAAGGAAAGGGTTCATCGACTGCCCGCCGCTGTTGGCGAAGAACACTTCCTGAATATTCGGCCCACGCATCGATTTGTTGTAACTGATGAACGGCTGCAGCCACGGTGTTACCTGTGCGGACAACATCACCGCCGGGTTAAAGCCGTGCTCTTTCAAATTGATGTTGCTGGCCCCCTGCGGGAAACATTGCACCCGATCATCACAGGCCGGTTTATAGCCGGAGATATCATAGGCGCTGTAGCTCAGGTCAAAGTTACCCTGCCAGATGCCGTAATTAAGCTGCAGTCCACTGTAAAGGCTGGCTATATTTTGTTTGCCTGCAATGCCCACCGGCGAGCTTTCCGCCTGACTCTCGTCTGTCACCAGCCCGGAGGCGCGCTTCTTGTATTCATTGCGGATCAGCTTGCCGCCGTAACTGAAGGCAAAATCGACCTTCTGCAGGCTGAAACGACTGGTATTATTTACGTCCAGTGCGTCAGAGATATTCCTTGCGGTGCTGTCGCTGAATCCCGCCATATTATCGGACATAAACTGCTGTTCGCCCCGGCTGGTACTGGCGGTCAGATTAAAATCAATCAGCTCTGAAAACGGGGCGTAATGATATTTAATATAAAAGTCATTGCTGTCGATATGGCGGCGGGTGATCTTGTTCTGGTAAGTTCGGGCCGACAGTTCAATGCTATTGAAAGCGTCGGGTTTAATATCCACTTTAAATAACTGAGATTTGGGATTCTGACGATAAGTTTTATCGACATTAAACTCTTCACTGTCAAACCCTGAACCGTTCTTATAATTAGAGGTGATCGAACTGCCGCTGATAGCCGCCATGACTCCCAGACTACCGCCGTCGCCGAATGCGTCGGTTTTTCCACCCACAGCGATCATACCGCTGCGGCCAATACCGTTATTGCCTACAGAAAACTTGGTGCGCACGCCAAAGGGGTTATCCGAAAACACCACGTCATCAACGCCAATCGTGCGGAAGTTGGCACTGCCCGCCAGTGCATTGACACCGGCGGCCCCTGTCGCATTACCGCGTGCCACATCAACGCCGACGATAAAGTTAGGATCGATCAGCGCACCAAACTGGCTCGTGGGCAAACCGCCATGCGCCGCGTCGCTGGGTGAACTGCCATAGTAGTTCTGAGTGATGCCATCGATCATGGTATTAACGCGGCCAAAGCCGCTCATGCCACGGATATTAACGCTGACCGCCCCCTGGCCTGGGTCTATCTGGGTATAGGTACCCGGCATGCTGCGCAGAATGCTGTCCACCGACTCCAGATTTTTATTTTCCCCGCGTGAGCTGAAAGCACCGGGCTTTTCCAGCGCTTCTTTTTCACTGCTACTGTTACTGCTCTCTGCCGCCGAAACATTCAATGGGCTGAAAACGACCTTGCCCTTTCCCTCTTCAACCCCGTTCTGCGCTGCCGTCGCCACCCCGCTCAGTGCTATTCCCGCGCCGATCAGGCTTACTATTAATTTGATTTTCATATATCCCCAGAAATTGCCAAAAAGATTTGGTGGCCGACAATGCCCAGCAAAAAGCCGCCGAAATAGACGGTAAATTGATTTTTTATAGTTTTAATAAACCGTCGAGTTTATTACCCGACGGTGATAGTGGTTATTTCTGTGTTTTCTGATCCATCGCCATAATAAAGCTGTATTCCAGCGCGCTATTTTCCAGCCGCGTCAGGCGGCCCGATTTTCCGCCATGGCCGGCCGTCATATCGGTCGCCAGCAGCAACACTGAATCGCCCTGTTTAAAACGACGCAGTTTGGCGACCCATTTGGCCGGTTCCCAATATTGCACCTGCGAGTCATACAGGCCGCTGGTGACCAGCAGGTTCGGATAGGCGTGTTTATCTACGTTGTCATACGGGCTATAGGACTTGATCAACTCATAAGCCTGCGGCTGATTGGGATTGCCCCACTCTTCGTATTCACCGACCGTTAGCGGAATGCTGTCGTCCAGCATGGTAGTCAGCACATCCACGAAAGGCACCTGTGCCACCACCGCGTTATACAACTGCGGTGCCTGATTGATCACCGCCCCCATCAGCAGCCCGCCAGCACTGCCGCCCATGGCATAAATGCGACCCGGCTGGCCATAACCCTGTTGGATTAGTACCTGGGTAGCGTCGATAAAGTCACTAAAGGTGTTTGGCTTATGAGTCAACTTGCCCTGCTGATACCAGTTCTGCCCCAACTCGCCGCCACCGCGCACGTGGATCAGCGCATAAACGAAACCGCGATCCAGCAAACTAATGCGGTTGGCGCTAAAGGCCGGATCCATACTCATGCCATAGGCACCATAACCGTACACCAGCAGCGGGCTGTGTCCCGGTTTGAACATGGCTTTGTTGTAGACCAGCGAGACCGGCACCTTCACACCGTCACGCGCGTTAATCCACACCCGCTCGCTGTAGTACTGACTGGGATCCACCCCCTTCACTTCCTGCTGTTTCAGCAGGGTGCGCTCGCCTTTGTTGAGCTCCCATTGGTAGGTGCGGGTTGGCGTCGTCATCGCCGAATAGCCATAGCGTAGCTGCTGGTTGTCCGGATCCGGGTTATAGCCCAGCCAGGCCATATAACTGGCGTCATCGAACGGAATACTGCGCTGGGTTTTACCGTCCCAACTGATTTGCCGTAGTTGCACCAGACCATCAGCACGCTCCTTCACTACCAGCCAGTCGCGAAACACCGTGAAACCTTCCACCTCGCGTTTTTCCTGCGGTGCTATCAGCGTCTGCCATGGCTTGCCGACTGTCGCGGTCTGGTACAGGCCAAAATGCGGGCTTTGGTAGTTGGAACGTAGATAAAACTCACCACGATAGTGATCTAAATAATACTCGAGGCCGTTCTTACGTGCGGCGAACAGCACCGGAGTGCTCAGGGGTTGATTGGCGTCAATCAGCCGCGCCTCGGAAGTGGTATTGCCGCTGACGGTAATAATGACGTAGTCGCGCGAAGAAGAGCGACCCAGGCTCAAATAGAACCCGCCATCATTTTCCTGATATACCAGCTTGTCGTCCGCTACCGGCGTGCCGGACTGGTGGCGATAAACCTGATAGGGCAACAGGGTTTGCGGGTGGTTGCGAATATAAAATAGCGTCTTGCCGTCATTGGCCCACGCCATGTCACCGGAGGTGTTTTCAATCACTTCCGGCGCCCATTTTCCGCTATCTATCTCACGCAGCGAAATACGGTACTGCCTGCGCCCCTGCAGATCTTCAGCGATCGCCATCTGCTGGTTATCCTGGCTTATCTCCATCCCACCCAGACGATAATAATCCTGCCCCGCCGCACGCTGATTGGCGTCCAGCAAGGTTTGCCACGGTGCATCAGCCGTCAGGGCCTGGCGCTGATACAGGGCAAAGTCTTTACCTGCCGCATAGCTTTCCTGATAGCGATACCCATTCAGTTGGTAGGGCACCGAGCGATCTTCCGGATTGATGCGGCCCAGCATTTCCTGATACAGCGTATCGCGCAGTTTTTTATACGGCTGCATCATCTGCTCGGTATAACGGTTTTCCGCCGTCAGGTAATTCAGCACCTTTTTATTCTGCCGGCTGTCATCTCGCAGCCAATAATAATCATCCACCCGGGTTTCGCCCTGGGCAGTTAATTGATGCGGGATAATCTCGGCGCTGGGTGCCAGCGGCTCCGCCCTGGCGGTCTGGCCCAATAAGCTCAATGAAATCATGGCATAGATGGCCGTTCGGCCCGACAGAAGTGGATGTTTCATAATCCCTCACGATGGTTTGGCATCAGCAGCCCCGCCCTTTGGTTAGGTAAATAAAAAGCCGCTGCTCATAGAATAAATTATTGGCCTGCGTTCAGTGCCGCCAGATTGAAATCGATGGGCATCCTCACCTGTACCTTGCCCTGCCGCAACATTTCGACCGGCGGTGGCGGCAATGGCTGCGCCCGCATGACCACGGCCAACGCCTCACGATCCAGCGAGGCAGTGCCCGACGGGGCATGCAAGGTCAGATCGAAAACCCGCCCCTGTGCATCCACAGAAAAAGACACCTGCGGCATGCCACTGCGGCGGCGGCGCTGGGCGTCCGGCGGATAGCGTTTGATGCGGTTTAGCATTCCCTTGACCCTGCTTTCCCATGATAGCTTGACCTGTTCGTTGCTTGCGGAATCGCTGTTCAGCGGTGCGGCCGTCTGCCGGGCGATGTTCAAGGCTTTCGGTGCAGCAGCGCTAGAGGCAGCGGCACGCTTAACCTCTTTCACCTGCTGTTCCGGTTTTGGCTGGGCTTTTTGCGGGGGTCGGTGTTCGGTCCGCTTTTTCTCAGCCACGCTAATCTTGGTCTTTTCGGCCCGCGCCAGCTTAGGCAAATCAGGTTGATCCTGCTGTTCGGCAGGTTGCGCCGCAGCAGACTCGGCCTGTTGCACGCCCAACGGCAGCGGCTTGGGGCTTTCCGGTGCTTCAATCTGCGCCGCCCAACTCATCATCACCGCCGGTGGTGGTAACTGCATCGGCGGCAACGATGTGGACGGCCAATAAAACAGCAGCACCAGCGCCAGATGTGCCGCTAGGGCACATAAAAATCCGCGCGCCCAGCGCGGCTGTGGCATTGAGGCGACCGGATAAGATAAAGACTGACTTAACATAGGGATATTAGATTACTTAATTACGAATGATTTTAGATCTCATTTGCTAATGATAATCATTTATAATTTGTATTAACAGTTCTTTTCACCCTATTAACCTAATCATTTAACCGCTGGGGTAACCCACAGGTAATCCGCTACCTGCTTATCGACCTGTACACCGGGCTCAACCAGCATCAACACCGCCGGCAAGGCGGTCGGCTGCAGATCCTGCACGTGCAACGGCACCCCCACCGATTTTGAAGCATGATAGCCGCCGGCAATCAGTAGCGTCGGCATCGGCGCGGCCAGCAGACGTTCAGCCATACGCCGATCGCGTTGCTGTTGGATCGCCAGCATGGCGTGCAGCTGTTGAGGTTCAATTTTCCCACCGTGCGACGTGCGAATCGTTTCCTCCAGCGCCTTCTGCACCGCTGGGCGCACCGACAGTTGGCCATCTGGAAAAACCGGCTGCTGATAAAACGCTATGATTTCATCACGATCAAGGTTGGCCGCCCAGAGTGGGTACGGCGCGCGCATCGCCGCCATCGTCAAATCGCCATACAGCGACCATTTCCAGCCGGGTTGCCAGTCAATCAACTCCGCCACCCGACTGTCACGCACCGCCGGATTACCCTGTAGCCACTGCTTCACCTGACTCACCTTGGCCTGTTGACTCGGGTTAATCATCTCCATCAGTACGCTGCCCTGCGGCCGCTGTTGCGGTAAGTTTTCCACCAGCCACAGTTCTATCCGGTGGTGGTACGGGTTGTCATGTTTTTCCCCGACGATAACCCGTGGCTGAGCGGCCAATCGGCTCAGCAATTGCTCTGGTGACAAACTTTCGCCACTGCGCAAGTCGGTAATCTCCCCCAGATTATCAAGGCTATTTTTCGGCGAGGAAACCGGGGCCTGACTGCAGGCACCCAGTGCCAGCGCGGCCAATAAAATCAAAAATCTCATCATGCTGCCCTTGTAATAAAAGTGGCGACATTATAGATAATAATTATCATTTGCATATATAACCCCCCTTTCCTGAGACGCTGATAACGGTTTTTGCTTTATGGTTTCCGCTCACACATTGATTTCGTGAAGTATTGCGGGTATAACCGATAGCCATTTAGCTGTTTAGACGTCTACACGGATAGAATATTATGCACTCAGCCGTTCCTGCCGATGGGCAGTTCAAACGCACCATGAAGGCCCGACATCTGGTGATGCTGTCGTTGGGCGGCGTGATTGGTACCGGGCTGTTCTTCAACACCGGCTATATCATTTCCACTACCGGTGCTCTTGGCACCCTGCTGGCCTATCTGATCGGCGCATTGGTGGTCTATCTGGTGATGTTGTGCCTGGGTGAACTGTCGGTGGCGATGCCGGAAACCGGCGCCTTCCACGTCTATGCATCGCGCTATCTTGGCCCGGCCACCGGTTACACCGTCGCCTGGCTGTACTGGCTGACCTGGACGGTAGCACTGGGCTCCAGCCTGACCGCCGCCGGTTTCTGCATGCAGTATTGGTTCCCGCAATCACCGGTGTGGCTGTGGTGTTTGATATTCTGCGCGGCGATTTTCCTGCTTAACGTGGTCACGACCCGCTTCTTTGCCGAGAGCGAATTCTGGTTCTCACTGATCAAGGTCGTCACCATTCTGGCGTTTATCATCCTCGGCGGTGCGGCCATGTTCGGCCTGCTGCCGATGAAAGACGGCACGCCAGCGCCCTTCCTGCATAACCTGACTGCTTCCGGCTGGCTGCCGAACGGCACACTGCCAATCCTGATGACCATGGTGGCAGTGAATTTCGCGTTCTCCGGCACTGAGCTTATCGGCATTGCCGCCGGTGAAACCGAGAACCCGGAAAAGGTGGTGCCCTGGGCGATACGTACCACAGTGATCCGCCTGATGCTGTTCTTTATCGGTACGGTATTTATTCTGGCCGCGTTGATCCCAATGGATCAGGCCGGGATTGTCAAAAGCCCGTTTGTATTGGTGTTTGAACGTATCGGGGTGCCCTATGCCGCCGATATCTTTAATTTCGTGATCCTGACCGCCATTTTGTCGGCTGCCAACTCGGGCCTGTACGCTTCGGGGCGCATGCTGTGGTCGCTGGCCAACCAGCGCACCCTGCCAGCCTATTTCTCCCGCGTGAATAAACGCGGCATCCCGATTAACGCACTGACCTTCAGCATGCTCGGCGGCGTACTGGCATTGCTGACCAGCGTGATCGCCCCGGACACGGTGTTCGTGGCGCTGTCAGCGATTTCCGGCTTTGCGGTGGTGGTGGTCTGGTTGAGCATCTGTGCCTCGCACTTCGCTTTCCGCCGTCATTATGTCCGCAGCGGCCAACCCATTTCCGGTCTGAAATACCGCGCGCCGGGTTACCCGTTAACACCGATCGTCGGTTTCACCCTGTGCCTGCTGGCCTGTGTCGGGCTGGCGTTCGATCCGGAGCAGCGCATTGCGCTTTACTGCGGGTTGCCCTTTGTCGCCCTGTGTTACATCACCTATTATCTGACCCGCCGTGCCGGGCAAAAAACGTCTCTGGGAGAGAATCATGTCGGTTAACAATCCTGTCGCCACACTCTTGGGTGCCCACCCTACGCTGATTTTAGACGGTGCGTTGGCTACCGAACTGGAAGCCCGCGGCTGTGATTTGGGCGACCCGCTGTGGTCGGCAAAAGTGCTGATTGAAAACCCTGAGCTGATTTATCAGGTACACCTCGACTATTTCAACGCCGGGGCGCAGTGCGCCATCACCGCCAGCTATCAGGCCACGCCACAAGGCTTTTTACGCCGGGGGCTGGATCAAGCGCAGTCACTGGCGTTGATTGCCAAAAGCGTGCAACTGGCGCAGCAGGCACGCCGCGACTATCTGGCGCAGCACCCGCAGGCTTCCCCCTTATTGGTTGCCGGTTCGGTAGGGCCGTATGGTGCTTATCTGGCCGACGGGTCTGAATATCGCGGTGATTACTCACTGCCGCAAGAGGAGATGATCGCCTTCCACCGCCCGCGTATCCAGGCGTTGGCTGAAGCTGGGGTGGATTTACTGGCCTGTGAAACTCTGCCATCCTTCAGTGAACTGCAGGCGTTGCTGACGTTGTTGGAAGAGTTCCCCACCTTGGGTGCCTGGTTCGCTTTCACCTTGCGCGACAGTCAACACCTCAGCGATGGGACGCCGCTGACCGAGGTCATGGCTCTGCTGCACGCCAATCCACAGGTGCTGGCGATAGGCATTAACTGCATTGCGCTGGAAAATGTGGCCCCGGCACTGCAACAGTTTGTCGCACTGACTGACAAGCCGCTGCTGGTCTATCCAAACTCGGGTGAGCACTACGACGCGGTAAGTAAAACCTGGCATACCTGTGGGGGTGCATACGGCAGCCTGATTGATCAAATTGGCGAATGGCAACGCATCGGCGCCAGGCTGATTGGCGGCTGTTGCCGCACGACACCGCAGGATATCCGCCAGATCGCCGCACGCTGCAAGGCATAAAAAAGCCTCCTGCGCCGAAACGCAGGAGGCTGGTTGTCACTCAAGGCTTATAGCGGTGTGGTTTGCGCCTCTACCACAGCCAGCGCCACCATGTTGACGATGCGGCGTACCGAAGCGATTGGCGTCAGGATATGTACCGGTTTCGATACCCCCATCAGCACCGGCCCCACGGTAACGCCTTCGGAAGAAGATACGCGCAACAGGTTGTAGCTGATCCGCGCCGCTTCCATATTTGGCATGATCAGCACGTTGGCCGCCCCTTTCAGCGGGCTGTCCGGCATCAGATCATTACGGATGCTTTCCACCAGCGCGGCATCACCGTGCATCTCACCGTCAATCACCAGTTCCGGTGCCATCTTGTTCACCAGTTCCAGCGTTTTGCGCATCTTGCAGGCCGCCGGGTTATCGGAAGAGCCAAAGCTGGAATGAGACAGCAGCGCCACCTTAGGTTCAATCCCGAAACGGCGCACGGTTTCCGCCGCCATCAGGGTGATTTCTGCTAGTTGCTCAGGGGTTGGATCGTCATTGACATAGGTGTCGGCAATAAAGGTGTTGCCGCTTGGCAGCAGCAGCGCATTCATCGCCCCGGCGACGTGTGCTCCTTCGCGGAAGCCAAACACTTTCTCGACCACGTCGTAATGCTCGTGATAGCTGCCGATGGTGCCGCAGATCATCGCATCCGCCTCGCCGCGATGCAGCATGATCGCCGCAATCAGCGTTGGGTTACCAATCACCGCACGACGAGCCTGTTCCTGCGATACGCCACGACGCTTCATGATCTGGTAATACTCGCCCCAGTATTCGTTAAAGCGTGGATCGGACTCGTTGTTCACCACTTCAAAGTCTTTACCCGGTGTCAGTTGCAGGCCGAGTTTTTTCAGCCGCATTTCAATCACGCTCGGACGACCGACCAGAATGGGATAGGCCAGCCCCTGCGACACCAGTTCCTGAGTTGCATGCAGTACTCTTTCCTCTTCCCCTTCCGCCATCACCACGCGCTTCATCTCTTTTTTCGCCTGGGAGAAGATAGGTTTCATGAACAGGTTGGTTTTGTAGACAAACTCGGACAGTTTTTCGACATAGGCGTCAAAGTCTTCGATTGGACGTGTCGCCACGCCCGAGTCCATCGCCGCTTTGGCAACCGCCGGAGCGATTTTAACAATCAGGCGCGGATCGAAAGGTTTTGGGATGATGTATTCAGGACCAAATGACAGGTCCTGGTCACCATAGGCCGAAGCCACCACGTCGCTCTGTTCCGCCAGTGCCAGATCGGCAATCGCATGCACGCAGGCCAGCTTCATCTCTTCGTTGATGGTAGTGGCGCCCACGTCGAGCGCGCCGCGGAAGATGAACGGGAAGCACAAGACGTTGTTCACCTGGTTCGGGTAGTCGGAACGGCCGGTACAGATAATGGCGTCCGGGCGCACGGCTTTCGCCAGCGGCGGCAAGATCTCCGGTTCCGGGTTGGCCAGCGCCATGATCAAGGGATCCCTGGCCATGGTTTTCACCATATCCTGGGTCAACACGCCCGGACCGGAACAGCCGAGGAAGATATCGGCATCCGGGATAGCATCCCCCAGAGTACGCTGGCCGTTGTCTTCAATGGCGTAGGCCGCCTTGGTTTGTTCCATGTTGGCATCGCGACCTTTGAAGATCACCCCTTTGGAGTCGCAGACGGTAATGTTCTGCTGACGCAGCCCCAGCGCCACCAACAGGTTCAAACAGGCAATTGACGCCGCGCCGGCACCGGAAACCACCAGTCGCACGTCGGAAATATTCTTTTTCACTACCCGCAGGCCGTTCAGCACTGCAGCGGTGGTAATAATGGCGGTACCGTGCTGATCATCATGGAATACCGGGATCTTCATACGCTCACGCAGTTTCTGCTCGATGTAGAAACACTCCGGCGCTTTGATGTCTTCCAGATTGATGCCGCCAAAGGTGGGCTCCAGCGCGGCGATGATGTCGATCAGCTTGTCAGGGTTTAGCTCATCGACTTCGATATCGAAAACGTCGATACCGGAAAACTTCTTGAACAGCACGCCTTTCCCTTCCATTACCGGCTTACCGGCCAAGGCACCGATATTGCCCAGTCCCAGCACTGCCGTGCCGTTGGAAATGACCGCCACCAGGTTGCCACGCGCAGTATATTTATAGGCCGCCAGCGGGTCGGCAGCAATTTCCAGACAAGGGGCTGCAACACCCGGCGAATAGGCCAGCGCCAGATCGCGTTGGGTGGCCAGCGGTTTGGTTGGAGATACCTGGATCTTCCCTGGGACCGGATATTGGTGAAAATCAAGCGCACTCTGTTTGAGCTGTTCGTCCATTGTAGGTTCCTATGTTTTTTGCTTTTATGTTGAGGTAAGGCTAGACCAGTATAGTGAGAGAAACGTCACAAACTTTGAACCGGGCCATAACCTTGATCGAAATAGTTTTTTAAAAGTAAAAAAAGAAGTACCACAGGACGGAAAAGAAAAACACTGCCGTCAGTGCGACGGCAGTTGGGCACGCCAGGCATTGAGCGTCGCCACCCGGCCTGCGCAAATTTGTAACGAGGTTTGTAGTGCCAGCGTATAACTCAGCGCATCGCCCCAGGTGTTACCCAGCAGCTGCGGCTGCTTGCACGGAGTAAACACCGATTCAGGGGGCAACAGCACCACCGGCGCTGTCGTCTGCGAGGGTTGGGCGCAGGAGCTCAATAACAGCATCAGGCATAGGCTGCCCAGCACAGGCATCATTTTTAATCGCATCACGGTATTTCCTCTGGTAAACGTCGCTTTGCTGGCGCAACAGCTGTTCCTGCTGCTGTTGGGCCGCCATCAGCACCCGGTTCTGTGCATCCTGGGTTTGCAACGTAGCAATCAACCCCGCCTGCTGCGCCAGGGTCTTTTGCTGTTCGCTTGCCTGCTGTCGCACCAGATCCAGCCGATGCGACAACAGCGAGCTATAAGCGGCCAGGCAGATGGCTGCCAACAGCAGCAGCAGCAATCCCCCCTGCGCCAACCGGCTTATCCAGGCGCTCATGCCGGGTAATCCCTGAAGGAAAGTTGGAAGTGTGGCCCGTCCTTCAGCGTTTTCCATTCCCCCCCCCACTCAACGTTAACCGCGCATTCGCGTGCCGCACGGCGCACCGCCACCGCGATTTGCGCGTAATAGTCCCATTCCCACGACACCACGCCCGCCGGCATCGCCACCACGTCCACCGCGTGGCCGGTTAAATGGCGACTTTTCAGCGTCTGGCTTTGACCAGCCCGAACCAGATCGCGTTGACGCGCCATGGTACGCAGCCCTTCGGTGATGGAAAACGGCACCAGCGAGTACTGCAACGCCAGCCGTATCACCCGCACCAGATCCGGATGAACCCCCACCAAATTCGCCTCACTGCGTGCGGTAAACCGAATATCTTCAATTTCATTTATCATTTTTAAGCCCCGTTTTTTTTCCTATGATTTTTTTAATTAATGCGCTGATATAATCGGCCCCAAGAAAGCCAATCAGTACACTGGCAAGATTCGCCCACTTTAATTCCAGTCCGGTCAGCGCTAATGCATCCCGTACCGTCCAGGCCAATAATGCGCACATGCCGGCATTTAATAGCCGGCGCCGCATACCTACGTTGCGGTAAGCGCCGTGCAATAACGCCATGATGCCCGCCAAAATGGCATTCATCACCGGCTGAAGATACTCACATGCTCGCTCGATAATTAAGCCAACAGCGTCTGGCTCTAAGCTGGACATAGCTGAACTCCTATTTTATTTTAATTAACTGCCAATCACGGCCGGTGGAATATCGGTACCATCAGAATCTAGTTAAGGATGCTATAACAAAGCAAATGAATAAATACAGCCTCTAAGTTCAAATTGATTCATGCTCAGCCATGGCACAACAAGCCTTGGAAAATAACGTACCGAACGATAAAAAATTCATCTTTACTGTGATTTATTTCGACTTCTATTTATCAGGAAAATAAACATTAATAGCGGAGAGAGAATGGCTCTCAATAACAAAAAACCGCAACCTTGGAGAAATACCATGTCCGAACGTAAAGCCGTTATTGGTTATTATTTCATTCCGACCAACCAAATTAATAACTATACCGAGTCTGATACTTCAATAGTGCCCTTCCCGGTGTCCAACATCACACCGGCCAAAGCCAAACAGTTGACCCACATTAATTTCTCGTTCCTCGACATTAACGCCAATCTGGAATGCGCCTGGGATCCCGCCACTAATGACGCCAAGGCGCGTGACGTGGTCGGCCGGCTAACCGCGCTGAAGGCACACAACCCCAGCCTGCGGATCATGTTCTCCATCGGCGGTTGGTATTACTCCAACGATTTGGGGGTTTCCCATGCCAACTATGTCAACGCGGTGAAAACCCCCGCAGCGCGGACCAAATTCGCGCAATCCTGCGTCCGCATGATGAAAGACTACGGTTTTGACGGCGTGGATATTGACTGGGAATATCCGCAGAGCAGTGAAGTGGACGGTTTTGTCGCCGCGCTGCAGGAGATCCGCACCCTGCTGAACCAGCAAACCCTGGCTGACGGCCGCCAGGCGCTGCCTTACCAGTTGACAATTGCCGGTGCCGGTGGTGCTTTCTTCCTGTCGCGTTACTACAGCAAGCTGCCGCAGATCGTCGCTTCACTCGATTACATCAACCTGATGACCTACGATCTGGCCGGCCCATGGGAGAAAATCACCAACCACCAGGCGGGACTGTTCGGCGACAGCGCCGGACCCACCTTCTATAACGCGCTACGTGAAGCCAACCTGGGCTGGAGCTGGGAAGAACTGACCCGCGCCTTCCCAAGCCCCTTCAGCCTGACGGTAGATGCAGCGGTGCAACAGCACCTGATGCTGGAAGGTGTGCCGAGCAACAAGATCGTCATGGGCGTGCCGTTTTATGGTCGTGCGTTCAAGGGCGTCAGCAGCAGCAACGGCGGCCAGTACAGCAGCCACAGCACACCGGGGGAAGATCCGTTCCCGGGCACCGACTACTGGCTGGTGGGTTGCGAAGAATGTGTCCGCGACAAGGATCCGCGTATCGCCTCCTACCGCCAACTGGAGCAAATGCTGCTCGGCAACTACGGCTATCAGCGCCTGTGGAACGACAAGACCAAAACTCCGTACCTGTATCACGCGGCCAACGGCCTTTTCGTTACCTATGACGACGTCGAAAGCTTCAAGTACAAGGCGAAGTACATCAAGCAGCAGCAACTGGGGGGCGTGATGTTCTGGCATCTGGGCCAAGATAACCGTAACGGTGATCTGCTGGCGTCGCTGGACCGCTATTTCAACGCGGCGGACTACGATGACAGTCAACTGGATATGGGCACCGGCCTGCGTTATACCGGCGTTGGTCCGGGTAATTTGCCAATCATGAGCGCCCCGGCCTATGTCGCCGGTACCACCTATAACCAGGGAGCGCTGGTGTCTTATCTTGGCTACGTCTGGCAGACCAAGTGGGGCTTCATCACTTCCGTACCCGGCTCGGACAGCGCCTGGCTGAAAGTGGGCCGCGTGGCATAACGGCAAGTTGGCGCATTAAAAAACCCCGGGGCCGATGGCAACGGGGTTTTTACTGCATTAAAGGTTTAATTTTCGCATCCCTTCGTGGTCAATTCCCTCAGTTGTTACACCAAGGGTAACCCCCATCACGTATCACTTCACGCCCCATCAGGCTAAAGACGTCGCTCTTGCGCGTCAGCCGTTCGTGCCACCAGCTAAATCCGGCGCCCTTGCTGGCCGGGTGCCAGGCCAGCCAAATCATTTCGTCACCTTTTTGCATATCGACCGGTACCGTCACCAGTTCACCACTCGCCAACTCTTTTTCTATCAGCGCCGGTGGCAGAAAGCCATGCCCAATGCCGCGCTTGAGGAGCGCCAGCTTGCTTTCGACGTCGCACACCACCAGTTGGCGCTGCAACGGCATGGTACCGTGATTGCGCTTGGGCAACTCGTGGCTGCTGTCGGCTATCACCACCACGATATCGTTCAGCCGCTGGTTTTTGTCCACCGGCTTTTTCTGCGCCGCAAAGGGATGCGAAGGTGAAACGCACAACACAAAATTCAGCTTGCCGAGCATCAGCGTCTTGGCCTGCACGCTGTCCGGGATCTGGCCAATGGCGATAATCAAATCCGCCCGGTTGTTCTTCAGAGCATCCCAGGTGCCATTCAGCGCTTCACGCTGTACCGCAATGTTGGCATTCGGGCTGTGTTGGATATAGTCGCGGATATCCTGGGTGATAGTTTCCAGTGGAAAGAAATTATCGACAACGATGCGAATATTATTATCGAATTTTGGGATGTTTCTCACCCTGTTCTCCAGATCCTGCACCGCATTTAAAATCCAGCCGCCTTCCTGCAGCAGGAATTCCCCTTCATCTGTCAGGGTAATCATCGGGCCATTACGATGAAAAAGTTTCACGCAGAGTTTACTTTCAATATTGGAGACCCGATAGGATATCGCCGAGGGTGTTTTATGTAATGCCTCCGCCGCCATTGAGAAAGAGCCGGTATTTTTTATGGTGCTGATTATTTTAATCGCATCCAGGGATAATCTAGTCATACAAATTCCTCTTTGAAATAAAATAAGAAAAAATTGACACTAAATTCCCAAGTGGTTGGCGCGTAAAAGTCGTTCAAGTCACACAAGAGTAAGTAAAACCACAAGCAATATACTCCATATCGGAGAGCGCCATCTGAAAGACTATTCATCAATCCTTTAAATAAAATTCATCATGGCGCCGTTTTTTAGACAGCAGCGTTTAAATAAATTCAACCCAAAAAAGAAAGACAATCATCATAATAATTTTAGTTAATAGCCTATAAAACATTCCATCCTGACGACCGAGACTAAGAGTAAAAATAAAACAAGCCGCCAAGAGTGATGTTTTTAATTTCGTTAATAACCTCTCATTTCACCGGTGAAATAAACCCGATTTACAATACAACTTCAGTCAGGAGTGACTTATGAACAATACTTCCCGTACCCTCATGTCCCTTGGTCTGCTGAGCGCTGCACTGTTCGGCGTCTCGCAACAGGCTGCCGCCCATGGCTATGTCGAAACCCCGGCCAGCCGTTCCTACCAATGCAAGCTGCAACTCAATACTCAGTGCGGCAGCGTGCAATACGAACCGCAAAGCGTTGAAGGGTTGAAAGGCTTCCCACAGGCCGGTCCGGCAGATGGGCATATCGCCAGCGCCGACAAATCCACCTTCTTCGAGCTGGATCAGCAAACCCCGACCCGCTGGAACAAAATCAACCTGCACGCCGGTGCCAACTCCTTCACCTGGACGCTCACTGCTCGCCATAGCACCACCAGCTGGCGTTATTTCATTACCAAGCCGAACTGGGATGCCTCGCAGCCGCTGACCCGTGCGTCGTTTGACCTGACGCCGTTCTGCCAACAGGATGACCATGGTGCGATCCCGGCAGCGCAGGTCACCCACCACTGCAACATACCGGCAGATCGTAGTGGTTCGCACGTGATCCTCGCCGTGTGGGATGTGGCAGATACGGCCAATGCCTTCTATCAGGCAATTGACGTTAATTTGACTAAATAATAAGGAGGGGGAATACCGCAGGGTTCAGCCGGGGCTGAACCCTTTTTTATTGTCCGTCGTCTCTATAAACCTGGTTTTTCTCATCAAGGCCCCGCATTCTTACCCCCCTACAACGGCCACAAAGCCGCAGTCTGCCTGGCTTTGGAGGGGATCCATCGTTCTTATCCATTGCAACAATCAGAAAAAGCGCATTTTAATCGGCAGGCTTCTGATGCAGTGTGTGCAACCTACGATGGAAAACGTTCTCATTTCCCTACATTGACGTTTGGTCAAGGAGCTTATAAATGAATCAACTCGATGCACTCAAGCAGCTAACCACGGTTGTAGCCGACAGCGGCGATATCGAATCGATCCGCCAGTTCGAACCGCAAGACGCCACCACCAACCCTTCACTGATCCTGAAGGCCGCTGCACTGCCTCAGTATAAGCCACTGATCCTCGAAGCCCTGAGCTATGCCCGCCAGCAAGGCGGCAGCAAAGAAACCCAATTGATTAATGCCTGCGACAAACTGGCGGTCAACATCGGCGTCGAAATCCTGAAAAGCGTACCGGGTCGCATTTCCACCGAAGTGGATGCCCGCCTGTCCTTCGACCGCGGTATGTGCGTAGCCAAGGCGCGCAAACTGATCGCGCTGTATCAGCAACAGGGCATTGATAAGTCACGTATTCTGATCAAGCTGGCTGCTACCTGGGAAGGCATCAAAGCCGCTGAGGAGCTGGAAAATGAAGGCATCAATACCAACCTGACGCTGCTGTTCTCTTTCGCCCAGGCCCGCGCCTGTGCCGAAGCCGGCGTGTTCCTGATTTCACCTTTCGTTGGCCGTATCTATGACTGGTATCAGGCTAAACAGCCTGCGGCTGACTACGACGCCGAGCAGGATCCTGGCGTGAAATCAGTGCGCAACATTTATGAATACTACAAACAGCACCGTTATCAGACGGTGATCATGGGGGCCAGCTTCCGCAAGGTAGAGCAAATTCTGGCCCTGGCCGGTTGCGATCGCCTGACCATCGCACCAAACCTGCTGGAACAACTCAAGCAAAGCGAGCAACCGGTCGAGCGTAAATTGACGCCATCCGCCGAAGGTTTCCATCAACCAGCTCCGCTGGCCGAGGCTGAGTTCCGTTGGCAGCACAATCAGGACGCCATGGCGGTTGAAAAACTGGCCGAAGGTATCCGCCTGTTCGCCGTTGACCAGCAGAAGCTGGAAGACATGCTGGCCGCCGAACTGTAATCACACTGGAGTAAAACATGTCCTCTCGTAAAGAGCTTGCCAACGCCATCCGCGCACTCAGCATGG